>NZ_JBIYDV010000017.1:0-113288 GCF_044909215.1 Bacillus sp. RC252
CTGGTTCTACTGGTTCTACTGGTTCTACTGGTTCTACTGGTTCTACTGGTTCTACTGGTTCTACTGGTTCTACTGGTTCTACTGGTTCTACTGGTTCTACTGGTTCTACTGGTTCTACTGGTTCTACTGGTTCTACTGGTTCTACTGGTTCTACTGGTTCTACTGGTTCTACTGGTTCTACTGGTTCTACTGGTTCTACTGGTTCTACTGGTTCTACTGGTTCTACTGGTCCTACTGGTTCTACCGGAAACACCGGTTCTACCGGAGCTACTGGTTCTACCGGAGCTACTGGTCCTACTGGTTCTATCGGAAACACTGGTTCTACTGGTTCCATCGGAAACACCGGTCCTACTGGCAGCATTGGACCGACTGGTATTACTGGACCTACCGGAATCACTGGGCACACCGGTAGCAGTTCAGCAAAAAGCATCCTTTTCCAAGGAACTAACGCTGAGTTTCAACGTATAGCAGGTGCTCCAGCAGTTGATTCCAATATTATTCCTTATGTAATTGCTGGATCTGGAAATATAGCTGGTTTTTCTGCATCTATAAATGTAAATAATTTGCCTATAGAAGTTTATACAATTCAAATCTGCACTAATATCCCAACAAACCTTTCCGCCCCTACCTCTAATCACGTTATATCTACTATTACTTTTACCACTACGGCTAAAATCACTGGAACAATCACATTTACTATTACTCCTTCAGACGTTGGATCACAGCTAGTTCAAGTGTATGACCCTACCCCTTTACCAGGACCTGCCACTGTTATTTGGACTAGTACAACAACTGGAAATCCAGTTTCAAGAGGAGACGCATTATGCCTTTATATTAGCCCTGGGATTACTGACAGTGCTATATACTCTATTTTTCTAATTACCTCTATTTAAACTGTACTCTATAGAAAAAGCTTTAATCAGTAGGGGATCCCTTCCCTACTGATTATTGGTTGAACCAATTGGATCTTAACGCAAGATAAATTAAAAAACATCACTTTTGATTAAGTGATGTTTTCTATTTATCTCTTACACTATCATTAAATCGGCAACATAATCTCAACAGTCGTTCCAACTCCAACTTCACTTTCAAAGTTCAATTTACCGTGGTGATCTTTAATAATTTTTTCCGTAACTACTAATCCTAAGCCTGTTCCAGTTTCTTTCGTTGTGTAAAAGGCTTCATTTAGCTTCGGAATTTTATCTTTCGGAATGCCGCATCCCTCATCTATAATTTGAACAATGATCACATCTTCCACTATAACTTTTACAGTAATAGTTCCGCCAACTGACATTGCTTCAATCGCATTTTTTATTAAATTAAAAAATACTTGTTTCAATCGTTTTTCATCACATGTAATTGAAGGTATATCTTTACTATAAATAGCATGCATTTTTATCCCTTGTTCTAAAGCTGGCTTTTCCATAACCCTGATAACATAAGAGATGATTTCTTTAATATTATGCGTTTCAGATTCTACCGATTTAGATTTCTCAAACCCATTTAGTTCTGTAGCAATTGTATGAATTCGCTCTACTTCCTGTCTCATAATTTCACTATAAATTTTATCTTCTGGATATTTTTTCGCTTGCTTATTCACAAGTTTTTTCAATTTTTCTAACGGTCTTCTAATCTTATCGCCAATTACTGTCGCCATTTTCCCAACCATTGCTAATTTTTCTACATTTCGTATTTCTTTATCCATCATTTCAAGTGTACGAACGTAAGATTGGAATCTTAAAAATATAATCCAACATATAATAACAAACACGCTATATAATGCTATGGGGATAAGAACAATAAAGGATTGAACAACGAATCCCATAAGTGCATATTTTCCAACAATAGTTCCGGCAACTAACCAAAAGTACCTCTTATTCACAAATATCGGTGCAAATAAAATAAAGAATCCTTCTACTATATTCCCGCCATCAAATTCCGCATCACCTCCATAATAAATAATGAAGTTATTAATAAAATCCAATATATTATAGCCAATTAAAATAATATACTTCACAATATACGGCTTTTTCCATTTCATAAAATAAAGTCCTATAAAGAATAATCCAACCATCAAACTATATAGCCATAAACCTAATCCTTCTCCAAAAGCATCTGCTAGTTTTTGATTTTTATCTGATAAAAGGACAATAGCTTTTTCAGCAAAATCATACGCAAAAAATATAACGAAGAATAAGCTTAAAAATATTATTAATGCCTTTATCTCTTCTTTTTCAAATATATTGCCTTTTTCCATATGATAACTCCTTTAACAACACCTCTTAATCTTGTGTCACATTGCGCTCACATTTTTTCGGGAGCAGTATTTCTACTCTCGTTCCTTTCTTTACTTCACTAGAAATGTGTAATTCTCCAAGATGCTCTGTCACAATTCGCTCTGCTACCGTAAGACCTAATCCAATTCTATCTTGCTTCGTTGTATAAAAAGCATCCTTAACTCGTCCTAAATTATCCTTTTTTATCCCAAAACCACTATCTACTATACTTACTATTACATAATCTCTTTTTTTATTTTCAACTTGTATTTTTAATATTCCGCCATGTTCCATTGCCTCTAAAGCATTTTTAATAACATACAAAAATACTCCTTTTAATTTGCGTTTATCACATTCAATTTCACTTCTATTTTGCTCTTCATTAAAGGTGTAATTTATATTTAACTCGTTCATTTTTCCGCGCATGTTTTCTACCGCTTGTACTAAAACATCACTTACAATGTGTTTTTCATAAACAGAAGGTTTACATGTAGCAACCTCCATTAATTCACTAATCATATTATTCATATTTTCGATTTCGAGAATCATTTGTTCATATGTTGCATCTTTTTCGTGTTTCTCTTTTTGTAATTGTGTAAACCCTTTTAATGAAGCAAGTGGGTTTTTAATTTCATGTCCGACTGTCGCTGCCATTTTTCCGATAACCGCCAATTTTTGTGACTGACTTGCCTCTGCAATACGTCCCTTTACTGCTGAAAGATATTGTAAAAATCGATTTAAAATAATAAATGACACGAAAAGTAACACCATATTTATAACAAGAGACATAAACAGGTTAAGTTCTCCAAATACAAATAGGTATATCATATATTTCCCTATAAGGAATGGCGCTAGGACAAATAAATATCTTTTACTCAAAAAGATCGGCACGAAGAAAATGAAAATATATTCAATTACATTCCCTTCATCAAATGCTATTGTATTATGAAAAGCATACCATCCAATATTAAAAGTCTCTGCGATCATGTATGCAAATAAATATGTATATTTAACTAAATATGCTTTTTCTCTCTCAAATAAGTAAACACTAATACCTAATATAGCCATAATATATGCAAGCTTCCATATCCCTTTATGCCAATTTCCTAAAGGCATTGTATCTTCTAATATAATCGCGTATGCAACCTCGTATACAATTAAAATAACATGTATTACCCATAAGAAAATCTTAGCGTTTTTCTTTTCTTCTTTAGCTGATAGAAAACTCTCTTCCACTTCAACACCCCTTCAAAAGAATACCATTTATTATAATAAATGATTTCCATAGACAAACAAAGATAAATTGAACAAATGAGGAAAATAAATCCATAGATAATATACTTCCCCACACCATATGTAAGCATAAAAACCATGAACAATAATACGTATAATATGGGAGGTGCTTTATATGGACGGTCGTGAAAATAAGAAGATAGAACAGTTACAATCCTTTACGAAAAACAATGAAGGAAAAGAGATGACAACGAATACGGGTGTCAAAATTTCAAATGATGAAAACTCTTTAACCGCCGGCGATCGTGGTCCTACACTTTTAGAAGATTTCCTGATGCGAGAAAAGCTCGCTCATTTTGACCGTGAACGAATTCCTGAAAGAGTCGTTCATGCCCGCGGTTACGGAGCACATGGTGTTTTTGAGCTATATGATTCTTTAGAAGACTTAACAATGGCTCATTTTTTACAAGACCCATCTAAAAAGACACCTATTTTTATTCGTTTTTCTGAAGTTGCTGGATCAAAAGGTGCAAATGAAACGAACCGAGATGTACGAGGATTCGCTGTTAAGTTTTATACAGAGGAAGGAAATTTCGATTTAGTGGGTAATAACATTCCGATTTTCTTCATTCAAGATGGTATTAAATTTCCGGATCTTATTCATGCCCTTAAACCAGAGCCACATAATGAGATTCCCCAAGGACAAACAGCACACGATACTTTTTGGGACTTTATCGCCAATAATCAAGAATCAGCTGCGATGATGATGTGGATTATGTCGGATCGCGCAATTCCGAGAAGTTTTCGAATGATGCAAGGGTTCGGCGTTCATACATTTCGTTTAGTTAATAAACATGGAAAGTCACGATTCGTAAAATTCCACTGGAAGCCAAAGCTTGGCGTTCACTCGTTAATTTGGGATGAAGCTCAAAAACTAGGCGGCGCTGATCCAGATTATCATCGCCGTGATTTATGGGAAAATATTAATGCTGGAAACTACCCTGAGTACGAACTTGGCGTGCAAATTTTAGAAGAAGAGGACGAATTTAAATACGATTTCGATATATTAGATGCAACGAAAATTTGGCCGGAAGAAGACTTCCCTGTTAAAATCATCGGAAAAATGACGTTAAATCGGAACGTTGATAACGTATTTGCGGAAACAGAACAAGTCGCACTGCACCCTGGAAGCATCGTCCGCGGTATCGATTTTACAAATGATCCTCTCTTACAAGGTAGACTATTTTCTTATACAGATACACAATTAGCACGCGTCGGTACAAACTATCAAGAGTTACCGATTAATCGTCCAGTATGTCCTTTTCATAACAATCAAAGAGATGGTGCGTCTAAATATATAATTGATAAAGGAAAAGTCGCTTACCATAATAACTCTTTAGCTAATAACTCTCCCTTTACTGTACCTGGTACGAAAGGCGGTTTCGTTACATATCCTTCTACTGTTTCTGGACATAAAACAAGAGAAACAGCCGCTAGTTTTAAAGACCATTTCTCACAAGCCCGTTTATTTTGGAATAGTATGAGCCACGTCGAAAAAATCCATATTATGCAGGCCTTTTCCTTTGAATTAGGAAAAGTAAAAAGTAAATCAGTTCGCCAACAAGTCGTAGGTATGATTGGTCATATAAGTACAGAATTAGCTACTTTAGTAGCTGAAGCAGTCGGGGCAACAGTGCCAAATGTTCAAGAATCAAATGTTACAAAATCCTCACCAGCACTAAGTATGGAACATACAACATTCAGCCCAAATACATTACGAGTAGGCGTCATTGTCGCAAACGGATATGACGGTCAAAACGCACAATATATTATAAATCAATTCAAACAAGCCGGTCTTCAGCCCGTTATTATTTCCGAACAATTAGGTTTTGTGCAAGGCTCTCAAAATGGACAGTGGGAAGTGAATGATACTTTCTTAACAGGGTCACCACTTCTTTATGATGGGCTACTTCTTATTGGCGGAAATATTAATGATCATTTTCTTAACAAGGCAAGTTCATTCGTCGTAGAATCGTATAATCACTTTAAGCCAATTGGCGCTTTCCAAAATGGAACTACTATTGTTCAATCTTTAAACATCGAAGGAAAACCTGGCGTTATAACAGAACAAAACCCTACCTTACTTGCAAATGAATTTATTCAGGCAATGACAAAACAGCGATTTTGGGAAAGAGCCTATTAAAATGCATGAGGAGGATACATCATGTTCGTTACAGTTGAAAAAGATGTACACATTTTTGTTGAGGATATTAACCCAGGCCCTGGAAGTAAACCTGTCTTCTTCATTCATGGCTGGCCTTTAAATCATCAAATGTACCAATATCAATTTAATATCTTACCACAACATGGTTTCCGCTGCATCGCCATGGATATACGAGGAAACGGACAGTCTGATAAACCATGGACTGGTTACACTTATGATCGTTTAGCTGATGATATCGCAATTGTATTAGAAGCACTTCAAATAGAAAATGCTACGTTAGTCGGCTTCTCAGTCGGTGGCGCTCTCTCTATTCGGTATATGTCACGATATGATGGGCGTCGTATTTCCAAACTTGCATTAGTGGATGCTGTCTCTCCTTCTTTCGTGAAAAACCAAGAATCCCCTTACGGCGTACCGAAAGAACAAGCAGATGCTCTTATTAATCAAATGTATGTAAATTTACCTAAGTTTCTAAGTGATGTATCTTTATCATTTTTTAATAGAAACTTAGGAGCGGCTACACTAGAATGGTTTTCTTATCTCGGTATGCAATCCGCTTCATACGCTCTCATCAAAATTTTGCAAGCAGCCGCGAACGAAGACGTAACGAAAGATTTAAGTAAAATTAACGTTCCAACAAAAATATTCCACGGCGTGCACGACCAACTCATCCCTTATAAAAGTGCTGAGCTAACAAAAGAGCGAATTAAAAATTCTGAACTATATCCTCTTACAAATAGTGGCCACGGCTCTCCAATCGATCAAGCGGATGAATTAAATAAGGAACTGATAAAATTTTTAAATTCATAGTTCCTTTACAGTAAAAAAAGAATTTGCCCTTACGGCAAATTCTTTTTTCTTAACTACCTTTTGCACGAGCAAATTCCACATATGGCTTATTCTTCTCTTCCATTAAAAATAAAACGATAATGCGGAAAAAATGAAGAGTTGGAACAATCGTCATACAAAGAATCGGTAAGACATATGCACGTTCATCATTAAACGCATAAATAGTAACGAAGCGATATCCTGTCTGTTTATAAATCCATACAACAAATAATTGCAAACTAAAAATTAATAACAAATCTGGAACTGATTCTATTAAAATTAAACAAATTGTCCAATTATATACTAGATGAAAAATTCACACACTTCTCACAAATCAATTATTAAAACGACTCTATTTTAATTTATACTAAATGTACAAGTAATACTCCCTAAACCTAGCTTGTCTGGTTATCCCGTTAAATACTATGAAAAAAGAACTTGTATCGTATACAAGTTCTTTTTTGTCGCCTATTTAAATAATATATCCTTACTATATTGCTTTCCGATGAGTAAGTCATATTGAATAAACTCATATTGCTTTAACATTTCTTTTTGTTTTTCTGTTAAACTTTTTATTGCTTCTCCGTCTTTTCCTATCTTCAATTCATCACGAAGTACGGGAATTTCTCCATATAACTTCGATAAAAATTGATAGAACGGTACCTTATTTAATCCAGCATAATCAAAGACAAGATTTGAAAAATAGATTGGACTTACTAAACCTAAATTGTCATTTGGCATATCAAAATTTGCATACATTAATAACGGCGTTTGCGCCATCGCTAATCGTTCACTTGGCGTTTTTTCATTCGTTATATAACCAGTCTCTTTATAAAGAGATTTATTTGTTCCTAGTGATGGGAGATGGTCCCCAAAGAATACTAATAATGTAGGTCTATCTAAATTATCTAGCTCCTCTATTAAATATTGAAGAGCTTCATCTGAACGTCTTAAACCTTCTGTATAAGTCTCTAATTCAGCCTTCGATTCTTCATTCTCTAAACCACTAATCTCTATTTGATTTTCGCCAAATCTTCCTTCTGTAAATGGAAAATGATTTTGCATTGTAACCGCATGAATAAAAGTAGGTTTCTTTTGCTTCTCTAATTCAGCTATTATCTCTTTACTCATAGATAAATCGCTAATATAATCTCCATCAACTTCTACATTTTCCATCGTATCTTGTGCATTAAACTTATCAAACCCTAACACTTTATATACGTCATCCCGTTTAAAGAATGAGCGACCGAACGAATGAATTGCACTTGTATAATACCCTTCTTTTTTCAAAGCTCGAGGAATTGATGGAATTTCTTTCTTATTTGTAACAACTTGCTGATACGGTATAGATCCTGGTTTTAACAAACTCATTGAATAACTCGTTAATACCTCAAATTCAACGTTTGCAGTATTTCCTCCAAATGCAGGAGAAATAGTTTGTCCACCCGGAAAACTTTCTATATAATGATGTAAATTCGGTAAAGGATCTTCACTAAAGGACAGGTTCGTTAACTTCGTTGGATCCCAAAACGATTCACTCATTACAAAAATAATATTCGGTTTCTCTTTTTGCTTCTGCGTCCCTATATTGCTACTATATTGTTTCTTTATATCGTTTGCTATTTGAAGCATACTTTCTTTTGAATACTCTTTCGGCTTTTCAATAACTGTTGTATCTAGATTACTTATAAAGCCTAACACAAAACCGTTCGAAGCATAATTTTCATTTTGATTCCACAAAACGAACTCTATACCTGACTTTTGAAACCATTTATTCATAAACGTATTCGTAAAATTACCATACACATATAAAATAAAAACGGATCCTATTATAAATAGTACTCGTACGCCTGCATGAACTTTTACATTTTGAATATACTTCCTCACATACATACCCGCCAAAATACAGACAACAACACTTACAATAACGAGAAGAATATAACCCCAACTAAAATAATCCATCACCATTGGTATAACAGATTGCATATGTCCAATCTGTGTAAAATCAGAAGGATATAGTGGGTCTCCCCTAAAAACAATTTTGAAGTGATTTACAATAGCCAAAATGATTAGCAAAATGCTTGTCAAAATAGTACTCAAAAAAACTTTCCCAAGTACGTTATACACCAAAACATATATCGCATAAATTACAATTAAACTAAATATAAACTGTGCGTTATAATTGTAAATCCAATTCAGTGTATTTACGAGATTCATATTATTTTGCATAAAAATAAAAAGCAAAGTAACCACATGCGCTACTAAAAACATTCTAATATAAATCCTAATAATCCGTTTAAATTTATTAACAATATCTTTATTCAAATGCGCAACATACAATAGTACAATCCACATCAAAATTGTCATTATACTTAAGACAATTTTTTGATTTAACATATCTTTCATCGTATCTAAACTAAAATATTTTAAAATCAAGAAAAGTGTGGGTATTACATATAGGGTTACTAGGCCACTTAACATCGCTGAAATTAATATACTTCTTCTTGGCTGATGAAATGAAAAATTACACCTCAATTCATTCCCTCTTTTCTGTTTATTAATTTCACCCCGCACCGTAATAAAATATTACTTATATAAACATAACATATTATGTACACAACGTCTTCTCATGTACACCCTCCGTATAATGTCATCTGTTACCTCTTGTACATACCGAATAGAAAAAAGAGATTTCCTAAGAAAGGAAATCTCTTTTTCACTACCCAACACTTTGAACACGGCCAATTTGTCCATCTTGTAATCGAACTTTAATTCCGTACGTGTGTGTTTCTGTGTTTGTTAAAATATCTTTCACAACACCACTCACTGTTTTACTATAATCTTTATCCAATTGAATAACTACATGTGAACCAACCGAAATTTGTGATCTTGTCGGTTTCCCACCTGTTGCTTGTGTTGTTTTTTCTTGTTTTGCAGACTGTTGTTGCTGTGCTTTCTGTTGCTCTTGTATCTTTCTTTGTTCCTCTTGCTTATGCTTCTCTTCTTCTATTCTTTGTTGCTCTTCTTGCTTACGTTTTTCTTCCTCTACTTTTTGCTGCTCTTCTTGCTTACGTTTTTCTTCCTCTGCTTTTTGCTGCTCTTCTATCTTCTTACCTTCTTCAACTTTCTTCTCATCTATTTTCTGTTCTTCCGCTGCTTTCAGCTTTTCCTCTTCATCTTTACAAGCTGTTAAAACAACTACACATAAGCCCGTAAGTAAAAATAATAATAATTTTTTTAACATTAAAAAATCCTCCTATATATACATTACAAATAATGACCTTTAATAGAATAACAAATGTGTATGAATCCCCTTGTCGTAATTTGTCGTATACATTGGATTTTCCATGTAACACTACATGCTCCAAATAGAGAAGAACCTGTCATGTGACAGGTTCTTCTCGTTATTTATTAGGATACGATGATTAGCATGTTTACTATACAAGAGGAAGCATCCATAGTTTCCATATGATACACACGATTACTATAAAGATAAAATCAAAAAAATCTAATCTCGGACCCTTTTTCATAGTCATATCTAACCACATATGAACCAATTTCAATCTTTTGTATTTATGAATATTTTTCTTTGCAAATCGGTAAATGAGCACTTGCATAATAAGAGATCCGACTACAAAAATAAACAATAAGATGAGAAATTCAACCACGAAATTCTTCCCTATTTTTGAAGCGTTCTTTCTACTATATGGTTCTTCAAAACCCACTCTTCAAACTGAGCACTTCCAAATTCCCAGCTCAAATCACGAGCATGTACAGAAAAAACGTAATAACCAGCATATTCGTCCATAAACCGACCTGTCTCTATCTCCTCTTTCTGAAGACCGTATACTCCAAAATTAAAATACACATCCCACACGTCTTCATGCTTCCTCTTATAAGCAATCGATTCCATATCACATTCAGTTCCGAAATAATCAAGATGTAAATGTACGCTATCATCGTATTCGTAATCCATTTTATCACCCCTTATATTTGTACTTCTTTACTACCCAAAAAATTCCTGCTATATATACTCACATATGGGCACTTACCTACATATTATGCTTGTAGATTGACTTCTAGGAGGTGTCATATAGTGAAAAAATTAATAACCGTTTTTTGCATCATGTTACTAGCTGTTTTCACATTCGCTGCTTGTAGTAGTACAAAGGAAAGTACGAAAGAACAAGCTCAAAAAATTCGCGTTGGCGAAGTTACACACTCTCTTTTCTACGCACCATTATATGTTGGAATTGAAAAAGGATTTTTTAAAGATGAAGGCTTAAATATTGACTTACAAACAACAGCTGGCGGAGATAAAACGATGACCACCCTTTTATCTGGTGGAATTGATATTGCTCTCGTTGGTTCAGAAACGTCTATTTATGTTCATCAACAAGGAGCAAAAGATCCTGTCATTAATTTTGCGCAGCTTACACAAACAGATGGCACATTTTTAGTTTCCCGTAAAAAATTAGACTCTTTTAATTGGAACGACGTAAAAGGCGTTACGTTTTTAGGACAGCGTAAAGGCGGCATGCCGCAAATGGTTGGTGAATACGTTTTAAAGAAAAATGGCATTGACCCTCGCAAAGATACGAACTTAATTCAAAATATCGAGTTTGCTAATATTGCAAATGCCTTTGCATCTGGTACGGGAGAATTTGTACAGCTCTTTGAACCGACTGCAAGTATACTTGAAAAGGAAGGAAAAGGTTATATCGTCGCGTCTTTCGGAGCTGAATCTGGTACTGTTCCTTATACAACGTTTATGGCAAAAGAAAGTTTCTTAAAGAAAGATAAAGCTGCTGCAGAAAAATTCACGCGCGCACTATATAAAGCGCAGCAATGGGTTGATACACATAGTCCAGAAGAGATTGCCGATGCCGTTTCACCACTATTTAAAGACACTTCAAAAGACATTTCAGTAAAAGTAATTGAGCGCTACAAAAAACAACATTCTTATGCGACAAATCCATTATTAGATGATGCAGAATGGAAACAACTCCAAACGATTATGAAAGAATCTGGTGAATTACAAAAAGAAGTTCCACATGAAGCGCTCGTCAATACAAAAATTGCCGAAAGCGTTATTAAGAAATAGAGGCGAAGTGTATGAGCTTTTTACAAATACGTAACGTTTCTCACTGCTTTTTTGCAAAAGAAAATGCCAAACTTATTCTTGAAGATATGAGTTTGCAAGTAGAAGAAGGCGAATTTATTTCAATCCTTGGTCCAAGTGGTTGCGGAAAAACAACGCTCCTCTCCATCATCGCAGGTCTACTCGATCCAATTGAAGGTATCGTATTTTTAGATGGTGAACCGATTACAACTAAGACCCCCTCTATGGGCTATATGCTCCAGCAAGATTACTTGTTTCCGTGGAAAACAATTGAAGAAAATATTATGCTCGGACTTCATATTCGGAAGGTTTATGATGAAAATACGAAAGAACATACATTAAAGCTTTTAAAACAAGTCGGCCTATATGATATAGAACAGCAATACCCTCGTGAACTATCCGGTGGTATGCGCCAACGTGCTGCACTCGTTCGAACATTAGCGACCGACCCAAAAATTTTATTGTTAGATGAACCATTTTCCGCTCTTGATTATCAAACAAAATTAAAACTAGAAGATCTCGTCTTCACATTACTACGTAACTATAAGAAAACATCCCTACTTGTGACACATGATATTGAAGAAGCAATTGCGATGAGTGATCGTATTTATTTGCTGCAGGCGAACCCTGGAAAAATTGCAAAAACATTCATCGTCCCAGAAAGTATCCGTTCCTTATCGCCGTTAGAAGCACGCCACCACCATGACTTCCCATCCCTCTTCCAAGAAATATGGAAGGAGCTGGAACGACTTGGATAATATAAAACAACTACATGAACAGTTTCGAAAAAAAGAAAGACAACATGCATGGTTAGCTCGCTCTTTACAACTTGTACTTCTTGTTCTTTTCTTTGCACTATGGGAAATAGCTAGTAAAAAAGAATGGATTGATCCTTTACTCTTTAGCTCTCCTTCAAGTATTTGGGATCTCTTTTTAACGAAATGGATTGACGGTTCACTTTGGGTCCACATATGGACGACATTACTTGAAACAGGAGTAGGCTTCATTCTCGGAACTATACTCGGAGCTATTATTGCTACTCTCCTTTGGTGGATGCCACTTTTGGCCCGCGTACTTGATCCTTATCTCGTCGTCCTAAATGCAATGCCAAAAGTTGCACTCGGTCCAATCATCATTGTTATTTTCGGTCCAAATATTTCATCCTCTATCGCAATGGGGGTAATCATCTCCATCATCATTACCATTCTCGTTATTTACAGCGCATTTCAAGAAGTCGATTCCAACTATATTAAGGTCATGGACACATTTGGCGCAAATAAATGGCAATGCTATAAGCACGTTATTCTCCCTTCATCTTTCCCTGCAATTATTTCAACGTTAAAAGTGAATGTTGGCTTATCATGGGTCGGTGTTATTTTCGGGGAACTCCTCGTTTCTAAACAAGGGCTCGGCTATTTAATTAGCTACGGATTCCAAGTCTTTAACTTCACACTCGTCTTACTCAGTGTATTGCTCACTTGTGTCCTCGCAACTCTTATGTATGTATTTGTCGAGGCATTTGAAAAACTCCTTATTGGAAAACGAAAAAAAAGCTGACTTAGAGCGATACGCTAGAGTCAGCTTCTTTCTTCTACCTTTTATCACACATTTTCGAATCATCTGTAACATTCCCATTAGCAACCGTAACTGTATGGAAACAATCTTTCACACGCACCGTAACGACATTATCTTTTCGATCAATAATATGATAATCATTAAACTCTTTATTTAATGCACTACGAATTTGCTCCCCTTCAAAAATCGGAAAACCGTGAGACATTACCCAAATGAGACCAGCAACAGCAAGAATCGTTTTCATACGTTTCATTACCTCCTCGAGAGTAAACTTATAGCCCCTATACTATGCGCATTATAATTGTGTCTAATTTGTGACGTTTTTATACTAATTCTATTTTAATGATTCAGTTCCTTCTTCTTTTTAAAAAAAGACAGAATTTTCAATTTTATAAACGTAAAGAAACGCAAAGAACTATAATTCTTCACGTTTTCCCTTGGCTAAAATATATCGAACACATAATTCGCATTAATGTCCACTTGGTTGTTCCATCGTTTTCGAAACATCATATAATCCCACTAACACTTCCGCTCTCATTTTTACAAGCTCGGGGAATTGATAGAAGAAGGCAATTTTTTTATATTTTAATTCTGTTCCTTCTTTCACCTTTTTTGAATCTTGTAAAATAAACGCTGTAAATGTATCCGCGATATCTTCCGCTACATTTGTCGTTCCATACAGTGAAACAAACTCACCATGCTTTTCCTTAAAAAATTCAATTTGAGCTTCTTCGCTTTCTTCCACTTTCTTTTCTGTCCACTCCTGGTCAATTGGTTTCCAGAAAGAATTATAAAATTGATTTATATAAGAGCTCTCCTTCGCACATCCTTCTTGTAAGAAAAGAGATTTACATTTATTTTGGTATGATGAAATATCTTTATCTTCTTCAAAAGCCTTTAAGTACTTTTCATTTACTGGTATTTGTTTATGTCCCAGTGTCAATACGTGAGCCGTCTCATGTATTAATGTTTTCATCACTTGATCGATATTTACTGCAGAATCAAGCGTATCTAAACTAATGGTCCACTCTTTCGGATACTCCATACTCGGCATAACATGAGCCACAATTCCATCGTATCCATCTGTTACCATATCAAACTCTTTTATGTCAGTGCGATACTTAGCAGGAATAAGCGTGCTATACATCTCCCATAACGATTCATGATAATCCCTATCTTGACGTTGCTTTAATACTTCTTCTTTCGCGTCCTTATCCTCCGCAAAAGCCTTATTCAATCGTTTGCGATCTAGTTTATCGAAATAAGGATCTACAATTTCATCACCATCAATATAATAAGAAGCTAAAAAGAAATAATTTTCATCATCCTTTTTTTTCATTTCTGCTTCTTTCATATCGTTACTTGAATGTCCTTCTAAATCATAATCCTCTAGTACTTCAAGTTCTGAAAGTCCATCTATCTTTTTATATACTTTTTGAAGTGTTTTATCACCTATTTGTGTGCATTCTTCTGTCGTTTCGCACACATCTTTTTTCTCTCTTTTCGAAGTTTGCTCCGACATATCACATCCAGCTACTAAGCCCGTTGAAATCATAAAACACACTAACTTGCCATACAGTTTCTTCATACGCACCTCCATTATTCCATTCTACAAAAATATCATAATCATTTTTTAACGAATATGCGATAATTAATTATAAAAACTGTATGGAGGTTTCCCATGATTCGAGCAATCTTATTTGACTTAGATGGAACACTATTAGATCGTCGCCAATCTCTAGAGCAATTTATTCGTGATCAATATAATCGCTTCGCCTTTCATTTGATAAACATAGAAAAATTCGAGTACTGCTCTCGTTTTCTCGAACTCGACAATAATGGTTACACATGGAAAGATAAGGTATATTCCACTCTCCTTTGCGAATACAACATTACCACTTTAACGCAAGAGCAACTGCTGCACGACTACATTACAAACTTCCAACATCATTGTATTCCTTTCCAAAACATGCATGAATTACTTCAACAACTAACTCAGCAAAACATTAAAATCGGTATTATTACAAACGGCTTTACTGATTTTCAAATGAACAACCTTCGAGCACTAAACATACATACGTATACAAACACGATTCTTGTTTCAGAAGCGGAAGGAATTAAAAAGCCTCACCCTGAGATTTTCGAACGTGCTTTACAAAAGCTAAACGTAAAAGCAGAAGAATGCCTTTACGTTGGAGACCATCCAGAAAATGATGTGCTTGGTTCTGAACAAGTAGGGATTCTTGGCGTTTGGAAGAGAGATTTATTTTGGGGTGACTTTGAACATTCACGTGTGGTGGATGATTTGTTAGAAGTGCTTTCGTTTTTAGGAGCGGAGAGAAAAACAAGACGATAGTAAATGAAATTTCACTTTATCAGCGATTCGCCAAGGAACATCGGCTTACCGACAAAAGCTGACAAACAAAAAGAGGCCATTTTTCAAAAACGCCTCCTCTTCCTTTATTATTCATATACTGTAAACTGCGGTTTACTCGGATGATCTTTAACTAGCGCATCATCTGGAAACTTTGAAACTTTTTTATATAAAGCAATGTCACCGATACAACCTGCTGTTAGTAGAATCCCTAAAAATGAGAGTGGCTCCAGATTCATAGCTAATCCCAATACAATTGGTAAAATTCCAGTTGGTAAAAACGGAAGCATTAACACTGTCTTCATTTGCTTTACTGTAATCACCTGTTTAGAATGAGCATATGCAGCACCTAATTTCCAATTGACGCCCCATTTTAGTTCACTCCACGGAACACCTCCGATATAGCGAAATCCAATTAAATGTATTGCCTCATGAATACAAACGAGAATAATCATTCCAATAATCAAAAGAAACATAATCGGCAATGTAATTTCAATTTGAAACTCGCCTGAAAAAAGCGCATGTAAAAAACTAATTCCAAATGCCAAAACAAATATTATAAGAAATGCATAGAAATTTAATTTAACCATCGAAACCGCAACAGTCGTTTCTTTTCTTTTATCCATCTTTCCCCCTCCTAAAACGTAAATACACCTTTACAAAATTGTATAATATACCCAAAATAAATGTAAAGATATATTTACATTTATTTTGAACACAAAAAAAGAAACCGGCCACTTTACTTCGTAAAACAGCCGATTTCTTCTATATGTTTCATCGTACGCGCTAATACATCATCGCGCATAATAAAGCTAAATTTTCTATCAGTTTTAATATTATCAGGAATGTCTTTTAATAACACAGACCCTTTCGTTTCTTCGTAATGCGTATGTTGCTCTACCGCACTAATTGTTGCAAAATAAATGTTTTTAATGATTATTTTGTCTTTTCCGGATACTTTGTATTGCCCTAAGTAAGTTAAATCAGAAACTATGCCGCCGGTTTCCTCATGAACTTCTCGAACTGCCGCTTCTTCCGGTGTTTCCCCGAGTTCTACTTTACCACCTGGAAATTCAAGACCACGGCGTAAATGATGCGTTAATAACCATTGATCCCCGTACCGGCATACAACCCAAACATGCTTTGGCTCAGGAGAAAATGGGTAACGTTCAAACGATAATTGTACAGTGTTGTGGTAATAATCTTTAAATTTGTACATGCCATTACTCCCCTATTGATGATTACAAGTTTTTCCTACCACAAATTGTAGCATATTCTCGCTTTTCTGCATAATATTATCCAATTACAATCCATTGATTATTCCCATTTGTGCGACTAATTCTTTCGTTTCATGATTCCCTAGATCATAAATCATTTTATATGCTTTTTGTAGTTGTTCATCATATCGATCATTATTCGAATCGTGATGATACTCAACGAATGGAACGTGGGAGCGTACATACGAACCTAAGTCCTCTTCATACGCTTGATCAAAATACTCTCTTAACTCCGTAATCTCTTCGTCATTTGCATAAATTTCAAAATTATACGTATCCGCCGTCTTCACTTGCGAAATTTGACCATTTCCAACTGATATATAATATGTTTTTTTATTCTCCATGTAACACCCTTCTTTCATCCTTTTAATTTCTATTGTTTTCATCAATTACAAAATTATGTAAAATAAAGAAAAGGAGGGATTTCATGCTCAAAATATTAATTATCGGCATTATAATCGTACTGATCGTATTAGTACTCTCCGTTATGACGATTAATAAAGGCTATTCTTACAAACATTCGATTGATAAACCAGAAAATAACCCTTATACAAAAAACAGTAAAGAGCATTCATAATATACTACGCATTTTAATCGCACTCAGTGTCATCATCATATCCGCTATTAGTTTACTGACAGGTCAAAATAACTTTCTACCACTTTCACAATTTCTATTAGGAGCTTTAATGTTTCTCATCTCAATTGAGCAAATAAAAAAGAAGGATTCAGGAACCGGATTTATTTGCATTGTTGCTGGAGCTTTCATTTGGCTTGTTTTTATCATTACCTACATAAAATAGAGGAGGGTCTTTTATGCTGAAAGGATTACGGATTACTTTATCACTTATTGCTTTATCTATAGCAATCTATAGCTTTTTTACTGGTAATAGGGAAATCATGCCTTATATGTTCATCTTTTTAGGGGGGATGGCTTTCATTATTAGTATAGAGGAAATCTTAAAACAGCAAAAAGGTGGTAGCATACTTGCTCTGTTAGCAGGAGCTGTTGCTTTATTTCTTGGCTTCTCAGAAATATTTCGATAAATAGTCTCTTTAAAGGAGGAATTCGATGCTAACTGGAATACGCTATTTTTTCATGCTTCTCACAATCTCTCTTTGCACTTATTGTCTTGCTACCAATAATTTCACACTTCTCCCATACATGCAATTTGCTCTCAGTTGTTTCTTTATTCTTCTAGGAATTAATGAACTGAAATCCGGAAGAAAATCAATGGGTATCTCGCATTTTTTCGTTTCTATTCTTATGCTCTTCATTGTAATATCGAACTACCTTCGTTACATGTAGAATGAAACTTTAAATACCAACTACGAACTGTTATTACATTGAAGGCTAATTTAAAACTACAAGAAGATAGGTGGTATTATGCTAAAAACATTTCGCATCATATCCGCTCTTATTGTCATCTCTCTCGCTCTATATGGAATATCTACAAACCCGCTTGTTACGATGCCCTATATTCTTATTGCCTTATCTATTATGACTTTCATCATGAGCGCAGAAGAAAAACAGAAAGGAAAGAAAGTACATAGTACACTCTCCTTCTTTTCTGGCGTATTTACTTTAATCGTCGCTATTATAATTATTATCTCCAGGTAACTAACTCTTTCTACTTAAAAGGGGCTAAAATGCACATAAAACAAATACAACTAATCATCGTTTTTATTACTTTGATTCTATGTTTATACAGTACATTTACAATGCCATACAAATCTTTTCACCTACCATTTGTATGGCATTTTAGTAGGAATTGAGATGATTCAAAAGCAGTAAAAGCAAATTGGAGCTATTAGCATCGGTTTAAGTATGTTTACCATTATTTTTGTCATTCCATTTATACTGTTCTTCTAAAGGAGGATTTCATGTTAAAAAACTTTCGAATTATAATAGCTACTATTACCCTCATTCTCGCTCTACTTAACCTCTTTGCAAATCTCCCTATGCTTTTACCATTCGTATTTATCCTTTTAAGTATTATGTTTATCCTTTTTGGAATTGATGAAATAAAAGAGCAGCAAAAAGCAAAAGCATTTGTTTATTTTCTCGGTTCTGTCTTTATTTTATATGTTGGAGTGTCTAGTATACTTTCATAAAAGAAGAGCAAGTTTTCTCTTAACAAAATAAAAAAACTGCCCTTTCACAGGCAGTTTTTCATTCTTATCCAAATACTTTCTCAAGTTCATCTTTATCTTGGCTTAACCAGAAGTTCATTAAGCGTTGTGCTCCTTCTAAGTCGTGAAGCTTCGCTTGGCCACATTGTGTTTCATTTGCAGCTGGAATTTCTGTAATTTGAACCGCATCTTTTAATGTTAGTTCTAATAAATCAATGATTTCTCGAACCGTCGGTGTTCCGCTTACCACAAGATAATATCCTGTTTGGCAACCCATTGGTGAAATATCGATAATATCAAAATGCGGATAACGATCAATATATTTACGTAAATTAAATGCTAATAAATGTTCTAACGTATGAATAACATCTGGTTTCATTGCTTGTTTATTCGGTTGGCAGAAACGAATATCAAATTTATTTACAATACCGTCGCTACCTACGTTGTGAACTCCGCAATGTCTTACATAAGGTGCCTTTACAATCGTATGGTCTAATTCAAAGCTTTCTACTGATGGCATACAACATCTCTCCCGCTTTTAATTTAATTCCGTTATATCCAATATGATATAACGGAAATCAACATTAGTAAAGAATTATGTACTGTCGTGCTATAATACTTTAAGACTATGCTGAAAAGGAGACCATTATGAAACAGATTTTTATCGGTATTATACGCTTTTATCAAAAGTTCATTTCTCCGATGACACCGCCAACGTGCCGCTTTCATCCGACTTGCTCTCATTATGGATTAGAGGCGTTTCAAAAACACGGTGCCTTCAAAGGATTTTGGCTTACATGTAAGCGTATATTAAAATGTCACCCTTTCCATCCAGGAGGATTTGATCCTGTCCCAGATAAAAAGGATGACAAAGTAAATTCTTAATTTTCGTAACCATTTACAACTAAATCTAATTTTCCTGTGTCAGGATCTATAACAAGACCGTGAACAGGTACTTCTTCCGGAAGTAACGGATGGTTGCGGAGTATTGACACACTATGTTCTACACTTTCTTCTACACTAGAGAACCCTTGTAAGAATCTTTCTAAATCGATTCCAGAATAACGAAGTGTATCTAATTTCTCTTCTGTTACGCCGCGCTCTTTCATTTTTTCAATTGTACTGCTTGCTTGAATTTTTGCCATACCACAATCATGATGACCGACAACACATACTTCATCAGCTCCAAGCTCATATACAGCGACTAAAATACTACGCATAATACTTCCGAATGGATGTGAAATAACAGCGCCTGCTACTTTAATAATTTTCACATCACCGTTACGCATATTCATTGCTTTCGGTAATAATTCAACAAGACGAGTATCCATACAAGAGATAATTACCATTTTTTTATTTGGAAATTTTCCTGTTTCATACTCTTCGTATTTTTTCTCTTCAACGAATTTTTCATTGTATTGTAAAATCTCTTCTAATGACTTCATAGTAAAGAACCCTCTTTTCTCTCATTTACATTACATATGTAGTGTACCAAAATTTGAAAAACTCAAAAAGGATATTGCTTTATAGTAAAAATAGGATATTTTCAGATAATCGACATAATTCTTTCAAAATATACACACACCTTTGTAACAAGTCTCACATACTTTAAACATTTTTTCACTATAAACTGATTGTAGATAATGTAAAAAAGGAGTGAATATTTATTATGTCCGACGTTCTGTTACTAAGTCGTTTTCAATTTGCAATTACTATTTTTTATCACTTTTTATTTGTACCTTTGACAATCGGACTTGTTATTTTAGTAGCATGTATGGAAACTCAATACGCCCGCACATTGAATCCAACATACCGCAAAATGGCAAATTTCTGGGGAAAACTTTTTACAATTAACTTCGTAATGGGGATTATAACTGGGATTACGATGGAATTCCAATTTGGAACAAACTGGTCTGAGTACTCCAAATATATGGGGGATATTTTCGGATCACCTCTCGCAATCGAAGCACTCGTTGCCTTCTTCTTAGAATCTACTTTCATGGGAATATGGTTATTCGGTAAAGACAAAATCTCACCAAAATTCCGTGCTTTCTGTATGTGGATGGTTGCACTTGGAACAAATATTTCTGCCCTTTGGATTATTACAGCAAATGGCTTTATGCAAAAACCCGTTGGCTATGTAGTACGTAATGGCCGCGCTGAATTAAATGACTTCTGGGCTCTTGTTACAAATCCATACGCTTGGAACATGTTCTTCCATACTGTAATTGGTTGTTATATTGTCGGTGCTTTCTTCGTTATGGCAATTAGTGCATATCACTTACTACGTAAAAACGAAGTGGAATTCTTCAAAAAATCATTTAAATTTGGTTTAATGTTAGGTTTATTCGCCGCAACAATTACACCATTTATGGGCCATCAATCCGGTGTATCAGCTGCTAAATATCAACCAGCAAAAGGAGCTGCGATGGAAGCAGTTTGGGAAACTGGAAAAGGACAAGGATTCTCGATTGTTCAAATTCCTGATGTAAAAAACGAAAAAAACTTTGAATTCCTTACTATTCCGAAACTAGGAAGCTTCTTCTACACAAACTCATTTGATGGCGAAATTGTTGGTTTAAAAGATATTCCGAAAGATGAACGTCCAAATGTTAACCTCGTGTACTATAGCTTCCGCTTAATGGTTGCACTTGGTATGTTCTTTATGGCATTAACTTGGTACGGTTTCTACTTAAACCGAAAAGGAAAACTAGAAAACTCAAAACGTTATTTAAAAATCACAATGTGGTCTGTTTTACTACCATATATCGCAATTAACGCTGGGTGGATTGTTGCCGAAGTAGGTCGTCAACCATGGACAGTATATAAACTGATGCGTACAGCGGAATCTGTATCACCTATATCTGTTCCACAAATTTGGTTCTCCTTAATTAGTTTAATCTTGTTCTACACATTACTTTTAATCGCAGATGCATACTTAATGCTAAAGTTCGCGAAAAAAGGACCTGCTGCATTAGAAGAGCCTGCTACTGAAGGAGGTACAGCTCATGTCTCATGATATGCTTGCAATTATCTGGTTCGGTTTATGGGGCGTAATTTGGACAGTTTACTTCATTCTTGATGGCTACGCACTCGGTAACGGGATGATTTTCCCATTCGTTGCGAAAGACCGACAAGAACAAAATCAATTACAAGAAGCAATTGGTCCATTCTGGGGTGGTAATGAAGTATGGTTAATTACAGCTGGTGGTGCAACATTTGCTGCCTTCCCAATCACATATGCAAATATGTTTAGTTACCTATATACACCACTGTTTTTAGTATTACTTGCACTATTTGCTCGTGCCGCTGGACTTGAATTTATGCATAAAGACGATTCATCAATTTGGCAAAAAACTTGTAAATGGGCATTTACAATTGGTAGTTTCCTAATCGCCTTCTTATTCGGCGTTACATTCGCTAACCTGTATTACGGGCTGCAAATCGGAAAAGATGGTTATGAAGGAACTTTACTTAGCTTACTAAACCATTATGGTATTTTAGGTGGTCTTTTCTTCACTGCTATATTCGTCGTATCTGGTGCCCTTTGGATTATGATTAAAACAACTGGCGAAGTATCTGATCGTGCTTATAAAATCGCAAGACCATTTTCAATGGCAGCTGCTATCATTTTAGCTATTTTCTATGTCGCAACTGCAAATCGTACAAATTTATTCCAAAACTTCACGGAATATCCTGTACTATTCATTCTTCCAGTACTTGCAATGTTAATGAGTGTACTCACACTTATTATGGTGTACAAACATAAAATCGGCCTTGCATTCACATTCGTTTGCTTAACAATCGCAATGTTTATGACAACTGGTTTTGCAGGTATGTTCCCAAGAATGTTACCATCTCGTATTAACGACGCTTATAGTACAACGTTATACAACGCAGCTGGTAGTCAATTAAACTTAAAAATTATGTTCTTCGTTGCAATCGTCATGGTACCAATCGTTATTGGATATCAGCTTTGGAGCTACAGCATATTTAAAAATAAAATTCATAAAGACTCTGCTAAAGGATATCACTAAAATAAAAAAGACACTTCGAGCGAAGTGTCTTTTTTATTTTACGTATGATTTTCGATAAGATGTTACATTGCTAATCTAACAACTATGATAAAGAAGAATCACTAACAGCTCACAACTAAATTGTATCACAGGGCACGCACATCATTTTATGCAATTTTACATATAAAAATTATAACGTAGATTGAATTACTTGGTCATACACATCGTTATCCGTTACATCTGCCGTACTAATACCACTGAATGTCCTCACATTTAATCCGGTATTTGAAGATCCCGATCCATTATAAGCTTTCGTTTTTTCAATCGGATGCACATTATATTTATCACCTAAATTAATTGTTCCGTTACAGTTTTCAATAATAACACCTTCAACGACTGCCGGCATTTTTTCACCTACTTTCATTTCGTTACTCCCATTCTATGAGAATCGCCTAAAAAAATAGCATGTGTAAATAAGAAAAAAGCACTCAGGCTGAGTGCTTTTTTCTTATTTACCGCTCTTCTTTCTCTCACAAGCAATTCCATCGCCATCACGATCTAAATGCTTACCGTAATACGGACTATCTCTTGTAATATCGTAAACTCCAGCATCATTTGCTTCTTTACAGTTAGCAAAGCGTTTTGGTTCTGGCTTTTGTTCCGGCTTCACCTCTGGTTGTGGTTGTTCTTGTCTTGCTCCTGGTCTTTCTTCAAGTGGTAATGTCGCGTTATATAAGAACTGAACATATTGCTCACGACTTACATGCATTCTAGGTGCGAATTTACCATCACCAGTTCCAGCTGTAATATGATTTGATTTAACTGCAGTAATCGCAGGATTCGCCCATCCATTTCTATCTACATCCGGGAAATTATGATCCCCTCTAATTTGCAATTGAAACCCTTTTGTTAAAATTTGTGCCATTTCATCGCGAGTTAACGAATCTTTCGGCCTAAAGTTCCCTGTGTCATCTCCAGCAAATACACCTATCTCTGTTAAAGCAAGAATCTCTTTTTTAAACTGAGTCGAACGATCAGTAACATCTTTATAAGGATTATTATACTGTTCTTTTACTGCTGGCTTTAATTGACGGAACATAAGGGCTGCAACTTGCTCACGAGTTACATCATCACCAAATCCAAAAATCCCATTTCCATATCCAGCAACAATATTTTTATTTGCTAAATCCATAATTGCCTTATAAGCCCAATGATTGTTTGGAACATCTTTAAACTGAGTACTTGCCTGCGCTGTCCCGATTGAAGTAAATGCTGTAGTTGCAACAATTGCACCTGTTAAAAGTAATTTTTTAAATCCCATACTTAAGTCTCCTTCTCTTTTCCATAATAACCATTTAACAATATAATAAATTATATAAATTCATTTTGTCATATTCTGTCGAATACAAAAAAAGAACCCCGAAGGATTCTTTTTTTGCTAAGCACAAATGGCAATTTTGGAGACAGTTGACTCTTTCAAAATTTATTAGGGGTAATATTTTGAAAAAGAAAGCCTTTCATATGTAGCTTAACACCACTGGAATATATAGTAAATTGATAATCTTTATACGGAAGATTGCTAATGTTTAGTATAGATAGTTTGCACTACGTTAATAGTGGAAATTATCTATACTAAGAAACAAAAAGACGCCTTTCAAGAAGACGTCCTTTCCCCTGTTTATATATACCCCATCCCGCTTTTTGTAAACACACACTAGAAAACAGAATCATGAATTGTTACAAGATTGTTAGGTACAAAAAGAGTAGAGGTAAATATTAATATAAAATTCTGCTTTATAGCGTGTATCCACAACTTATATTTTAATCCTCTTCCCTTGAAAATAAACATAATATGCATAATTACATACCAAAAAGAAAAAGACACTTCACAGAGTGCCTCTTCAACCATTTTACTTTTAATATATCACTTTGAATACATTTTACCATATTTAACTATATCGATTGTTGAGAAAATTCGAAATCGTTATTTTTTTATCAACATCTTCAAAATCATGTAATATTAAGGATGCAATAAAACATTATACAAATTGAGGTGTACTATATTTATGTTTTTCGGAATCATTCCTCTTATATTGTTTATTATTTTTCTTATCTCTTACTTAAAAGATCCACGAAAAATAATAAATGGCTTTTTATTTAATGCCTTTTTCTGTTCATTTCTATTATTTTGTGCAATCGCCTCGTTTGCATCTGGTAGTAACACTTTACATTTCATCGTTATTCTACCCATGTTAGCTCTACTTTTCATGATACCTTTTGGCATCGTTGCTCTAATGTTTGGACTATTTCTTAATGCGAGAATCTTGATGAGGCGTGAAGGAAGACGCTTTACAAACTCTTTAACTTTAATTGCTGCTTTAGGGATTTTATTCTGTATACTAATCCCTATCATAAATCCAGCAAGTTTATTCTCAGAGCATTTTCAATTTATTTTTGCTGCTATTTCTCTTGTAACTATGTATTTCTTTATACATTTATCTAACTTCTTAAGCGCTTATTTTCTATACCAATTCAATAGACCGAGACGTAATCAAGATTTCATCATCGTTCTTGGTAGCGGCTTAATTAATGACAAAGTGCCACCCTTACTTGCAAGTCGCATTAATAAAGCAATCGACTTTTATTGGAAGCAAGCCGCTGTGAATACACCACCAACAATCATTTTCTCTGGTGGGCAAGGGCCTGATGAAGGTCTTCCGGAAGCAGAAGCGATGCAAAATTATGCTGTTGAAAAAGGCATTCCGCTTGAATATACGGTACAAGAAAATCGTTCTGTAAACACATATCAAAACATGTCGTTCTCTAAAGAAATTATGGATTCTTTAAAACCAGAAGGTAAGTATAAAAGTATTTTTACAACGAATAATTTCCATCTTTTCCGTGCTGGCATATATGCAAGACAAGCTGGCCTTAATAGCCAAGGAATCGGATCAAAAACAGCCTTTTATTACTGGCCTAATGCAATGATTCGCGAATATGTCGCAATTGTCGTTATGGGGCGTAAGCGCCATATGAAAATATGTGGAACTATTTTAGGTTTCGCTTTATTCCTAACAGTCGTTAGTTTTATACTTTCTTAACAACATCCCATCCTTTAAAAGGGTGGGATTTCTTATACGAATTTCAAAAATATTTTAATGGTACTATGGTGATAATATTCCCTGCATACATCCATTAAAGGAGAATTTTTTCAAATATAATGTTAAAATGGTTGTTAGGCATGAATCGAACTGATTAGCAAACATGTAAGAAAAAGAAACTAGTTTGAAACGAGGAAATTATATGAAAAAAATGATCAAGAGTAAGCCCAATAAGCTGAAAATTGCTTCAAAAGCTTTGATGATTATTATTGGGGCATTTATCACAGCGTACGGATTAGAAGCTGTCTTAATTCCAAATAACGTATCCGACGGTGGTGTGACTGGTTTAAGTATCGTTAGTTCAAGATTATTTGGATTGCCATTAGGAGCTCTAATCGCAGTTATTAACATTCCTTTCGTTTGGTTAGGATATAAACAAATCGGTAAAAGCTTTGCAATTTATTCCATCATCGGGATTGCTTCATTAGCAATAGGTACCGTTGTCATGCACGGAATACCAACTATTATTGAAGGCGATACACTACTCGTTACAGTTGTTGGTGGTATTATTATCGGTTTCGGTATGGGACTAGCCTTACGTAACGGCGGCGCATTAGATGGAATCGATATGCTAGCTGTATTACTTTCTCGTAAGTTACCTTTTGGAACAAGTGACCTTATTTTATTCTTAAATATGTTTGTCTTTATTTTTGTTTCAACAGTATTTGGTCTTCAAGGGGCTATCCTTTCGGCAATTGCTTACTTTATCGCTTCGAAAGTGATTCATATCGTTGAAGTTGGTTTAAGTGGTTCGAAAACATTTAAAATCATCACGAAAGAGCCTGAATTAATGGTAGAAACAATTCGCGATCGTTTAGGCCGAAGCGCAACGTATAACGAAGTATATGGTGGTTATTCAAGAGAGAAATTCAAAGAAATTTCTTGTGTAATTAACCGTTTAGAAGAAAGTAAAATGAAGGACCTGATTAATGAAATCGATCCTAATGCCTTTATTACAGTTTATGACGTAGCTGAAGTAAAAGGCGGTAACTTTAAGAAACGTGATATTCATTAATCATTATGAAAAAAGAGGGTGTGCCAAAATATTGGTGCAGCCTCTTTTTATTATGAAGTTGGTAAATCGATATTCCTTTTCGAATCGTTGATATATTTTGAGCTACGATAGATATAATCGAAAAACCGTTGATATATTTTACTCCCCCCATCTTCCCCCGCTTTTAATCCAATCGACGTACTTTTGAAAGGCGGGCACTTCATGCTGAAAGCGAAGCGGAACATATAGAAAGAGAGTACATGTACACAGTATCCATAGAATACCTACTATAAAGTGAAATTTCATCGTTGTGCTAATAAACAAACTGAGAAATAAGACGAGGAACATAATCAAACTAAACCTTTTATATATACTCATAATAATCTCCTCCTTATAACTTAATTGTACCAGCTATAAGGAATTAATTCCCATAATAAAAAGACCGAAAAGAAAATTCCACTTTTCGGTCTCTACACTATCTTCTCTTCATAATTTTCCCTGAACCGCCAACCCTTGTTTTCGGGGGCGACGTATTCTTTGGTGGGGTTTTAATGGATGATTTCGGCTTCACATCAGATCCACTCGAGCCACCCGGGTTTTTCGTAATTTTCCCTTTGCTTCCGGTAGAAGGCGGTGGCGTCGTTTTACTTCCTTTTTCCGTAATACTTCCTTTATCACCTACAGATGATTTCGGATCTACATTATCGCCTCGCTTAATAATAGATCCTTTCCCTTCCTTCGTAATTGGAGGCGGGGTTTTCTTTTCCTCTTTCGTAGGTGGTCTTTCCGGGATCACCGGTTTATGATTTTGTCTGTCATTATATCCGCGATAATCACCGTATGATGATTTGCGTGAACCGAATATATCGTTTAATATACTCCCCATTATATATCCTTGTAAGAAGGATGGTTGGTAATTTTGACGGACAAATTCTTCATTGCTTATTTCAATTAACGTATCAGATGGTTTCTCTTTATCCTTTTGTAAATTATACATTTTATCAGAATAAACGAGGAACATTTGATTTTCGTCTTCTTTAGATGCTTGCTTCGGTTTCCTTTCGGCTATAAGTTCCTTTGCAACTTCAGGAACTGACCGATTGGCGGCCCTATACACGTAAGATTCTTGTTTACCATCCTTTGCGACAGACTCTAGTGGGTAACGGTCCTGAATTGACTTCGCCTGACCACTTTGACAGCCCGATAAAGCATAACCGGCAATAACAAGTAATGTAACGATAGCAAGTATAGGGATCACGAACGATTTAATCATGGTAAACAATCGGTTTGACATGATTACGCCCCCCTTATGTTGCTCTTATGATTTGTACATCAGCAGGAATAATTACTTCTCCCTCATACATCATTGTGCGACCATTTTGCCATTCAACACGTAATAATTTGCGGTTATCAGATTGGAATTCCCATACGTACTGTTCTTCTGAAGCAGCGAATGGTGTTTTCCCCATAACAACAACACGTCCATTATATTGTTCTTCCATATGATACTCTATATCATCCATTTCAATCGTCGTCGGAATTTCATCGATTGAATCTAAACGACCATCAATCGGTGTATACAATTTGTAATACGTATTTTCACGGTCTTCAATTTTCAAATAACGAATATCTTTCCCGTCCTGCAAAGTTAAAACAATCTCTTTGCGAGAATGCATGCTCGTTTTCCCAGTTAATTCGTACATGACTAACGAGACTTCAATCATATCGCCAGGAGCCAACGTTAAAAGACTCTTTTCTGGCCTCGGCGGCTCTGGGCTTTTCATTATATTTTTAATACGTTTAAATAAGCTCACAATCTACCCCTCCTTTTCTCTTTATAAACAAGCACCTAAAATAAGTGCACCAACGATATGTAATGAACCAGCTAACAACGCATGTGCTACGCTGCCTTCTTTCGTTCCTTCTTCTAAATCTAAACCAGACATTTTCTTTAACACAAACTCAATGAACATTTCTACAATTAATAAAATAACGAATGAAACTGCTGAGGCAAGAAGCGCTTGCCATAAGTCATTCGCTTTCGTAATCGATTGTGACAAAATGTATCCTTGAGCGAATAATTTCATAACGAAACGCGTTGTCACTGCTGTATTTCCATTTTTCATCTCTTTTAAATCATTGTATTTTGTAAAAATCGAATCAACCCACATAATTGCAAATAAAAGTACTGCACTCGCCCCAGTCCATACAAGCATAGCTAAAACATTCATCCACGTCATTACAAAACCTCCTCTAAAAAAGTAATAGAAAACCGACATGAATTCTCTTCAGACATGTCGGTTTCTTTGTCTATTCTATATTATTTCTCATACTGCTTCATAATACGAGCTAATTCATCGTCAACAACAGAATTTTTGTTTAAGCTTGCGAATTCATCATCTAACGACTTTTCTTTCTTGTAAATTTCACCGCTTGCTTCTGCTTCAGCCTCTAATTGAAGTGCTTTCTCTTCCATACGGCTTAAACCAGCTTTTGCTGAATTTGAATCAAATCCAGACATCGCCTGATTAATATTCTTTTGTGCTTTCGCTGCATTTACACGTGCAACAAGTGTTTCACGTTTATTTTTCAGCTCTGTTAATTGCTTACGCATTTCTTCTAGCTTCAGACGAAGGTTATCAGCAGCTGCTTTGTTTTGCTCATAGCTCGCTTTATACTCATTCATCTTTTGCTCTGCATTTTGTTTTTCTTCAAGAGCACGACGCGCAAGGTCAAGATTGCTTGCTTGAACAGCCATATGAGCTTGCTCTTCACGTTTTTTCACAAGTGCTTCTTGCTCTTCAAATAATATTTTGAATTTCTTCTCAAGTGCAATTTGAGCTGCTACACTTTTCTCAGCTTCTTGTACATCCGCTTGCATATCGCGTAAATATTGATCCGTCATCTTAACTGGATCTTCCGCTTTTTCAATTAATGAATATACATTCGACATTGTTAAATCTCGTAATCGTTTAAATACAGACATTCTAATTCCTCCTATGACTTACCTCATATTTCAAATTCACTACTTGGAAAACTGAAAAATCTCCCTTAACAGTAAAGAATATTCATTTTTACAGCCTATGTGTTTATTATAACAAAACTAATATGTCCTTACATGTTATTTCCAAAATACAGCCAATATAATATGACATTCTAGATAAAACATTGTATTCCTAATATATTCTCATTAATCCTCTTCAGAATTGACATATTTTTATGCACTTTCACTAAATTACATTATTGTAATGTTACTGTAAGCTAACTCGATAGTTACGTTTCAATATTTCTTATACACTAATACCAGAAGCAACAAACAAGCTTCTCATAATTTCAGGACTAATACAAAAAATGTATTTACTATAAAACATATAAAAGGAGCAATCATCATGAAAAAATTAGTAGGAATCGGATTAGCAGCAGCAATTTCATTCGGAGCATTATCAGGTTGTTCTTTATTAGGAGAAAAAGCGAACGGCTTTGTACTATACGGAACAGATGAGCAAATTCAACAAGTTACAGATAAAAATAAAAAAGAAGTGAAAGAAAAAGACTTCTATAAAATGAAAATGACAACATTAGAGGGTAAAAAAGTTCTTGTAATGGATAAGAAAACTGGTGAAGAACTGGTGAAAAAAGAATTACTTAGCAAAGTTGATAAAAACGATGATACAAAACCACTTGATAAATTACCAGCTGTAACAACAGAAGAAGGCGTGTTATTTGCAAAAGAGAAAGTAGAAAATGCTACACTTGATGGGGCAAAATTAAAATACGAAGGCAACACAATTATCGGAAGTGGCCGTGCATATGCAGACATGTTCGCAATTGTTGACGATGCAACTTATGGAAATGTAAAAGGTGATGAAAAATCTGTTGGTGTATTAAAATTCGATAAAGACCCTAGTAAAGAATTCCCTGGTTACAACGGAGTAGAAGCTTCTCAGCTTGTAAAAATTAAAAAGTAAACAAAAAAGCTTTGCGAAATTCGCAAAGCTTTTTTCTATTTATGAGCAATTTGCTCCATATCTGGACTACAAGTTTGCGACTGACATGACTTACTTAAAGAGCATGCTGCGCATTTGCCTTTTTTACTTCTCTTTACAAAATTAACTAACGTATATGCTGCATAACCAAAAATGATAGCTCCAATTATAATATTGACCATCACCGCGATACATCTCCTTCTAGAATCCGAGTAAGGACCCAACTTGGTATATAATGAGCGTTAATACATAAGCAACAACGAGCGGATAAACGACAGAGAAAACTGTCCATTTCATCGATCCAGTTTCACGTTTAATAACAGCTACTGTCGCTAAGCACGGAACATATAATAAAATAAAGAACATAAATGCATAGGCTGATAGCGCAGTATAATGTGCTCCCATTACATTTCCTAGCACATCTTCTTTAACCGCATAAATAATTGCCATCGTAGAAACGACAACTTCTTTCGCTAAAAATCCTGTTAAAAGGGATGCCGCAGCTTGCCACGTTCCAAAACCGAGCGGTGCAAAAAGTGGTGCAATAAATCCACCAATCATCGCTAAGAAACTGTCTCCCATATCAACACCAAATCCTGATGGACCTGCATAGTTTAATAACCAAATGACAACAGAACCACCGAAGATGAATGTACCCGCTTTACGAACAAATCCTTTACCTTTCTCCCACGTGCTCAGCCATAACGTTTTCGCTTGCGGCACACGGTAAGGTGGTAGTTCAATTACAAAAATAGATTTTTCTGCTTTTAAAATAGTAAGAGACATAATTTTTGTAACGAGTAATGCAAGAACAATACCTGCAATGTATAAAGAGAACACAACAGTCGCCTGACTATTAGGGAAGAAAACTCCCGCAAATAGTGCATATACAGGTAAACGTGCCGAACAAGACATAAACGGTGTTACAAGAACTGTAAGTAACCTTTCTTTTTCTTGTTCAATCGTTCTCGCTGCCATAATACCTGGAACGTTACATCCAAAGCCGATAATCATCGGAATAAATGCTTTTCCGTTTAAACCGAAAAACTCCATAATTCTATCCATAACAACTGCAATTCGTGCCATATATCCCGAGTCTTCTAATAATGAAATGAAGAAGAATAGTGCAAAGATTTGTGGAACGAATACTAATACCGCACCAACACCAGCAATAATACCTTCTGTAACGAGTGCTTGAATAAAGTCAGAAGCCCCAACACTTGTGAGCCCAGCTGTAACCCAATCAGTAAGTTGTCCGCCAAAAAATCCATCAAGTATATCAGATAAAGGTGTACCAATCCACGTAAACGTAACCTGAAAAATAAAAAACATGACTGCTAAAAAGATTGGAAGTCCTAAAATTTTATGTGTAATTAACCTATCAATTTTTTCTGAAAAAGGAATTTTCCCTTCTTTCTCATGTTGCATAACATTTGTTTTTAACTTTTCAATATACGCTTCACGAGTCTTGTAAATGTGCTCTTCCAACGTACAATCAAGTTTTCCATCTAAACGAGATCGAATGGCTATAAGTTCCTTATAAATTGGTAATGCTTTCATTTCTTTTTCTACTACTTCGTTATTGCTTAAAAATTGAAGGGCTAACCATCTCGGATGCTCATAATTCGCTGTCTCTAAAAGAGCGATTACCTCTCCAATTCCTTCATCCATTTGTACACCATATGAAATAATGAATGGCTTTTTCTCTTTTTGTTTCTCTTCATGAAGAGTAGTAAGTAATTCTTCACAGCCTTTTCCGGTTCTTGCGATGACAGGAACGACTGTTACACCTAATATTTCTGATAGCCGTTTTACATTAATAACAATTCCTCTTTGCTTTGCCACATCAATCATATTTAAACCAATTGAAACGGGCTTACCAAATTCAAGTAATTGCAATGTTAAATGCATATTTCGCTCAAATTGAGAAGAATCCACTATATTTAACATATGATGAAATTCATCTGTTAGTAGAAAATTCGTAACGACACCTTCATCACGTGAAACTGGATTCAAATCATAAACGCCTGGTAAATCAATTAATGTTCCTTGCTTATCTTTTAATTTACCAACCTTCTTTTCTACTGTTACACCACTCCAGTTTCCTACATATTCATAAGAACCGGTAAGTGCATTAAATAATGATGTTTTCCCTGTATTCGGATTCCCTAGCAAAGCAACCTTATTCACGCTAATTCCACCTTTATCATTTTCGCGTCACAATGACGAATACTAATTAACTGTCCACGACACTCCAATGTACAAGGACCTTTAAACATCGCTTTCTGTTTCAAGCGAAGTTCGCTTCCTTCCGCGAGACCGAAAGCAGCTAGTCTACGCTTTAATAACTGATCTAAAGACTGAATACTTTTTACTAACACTTTCTCGCCAATTTTAATATCTACTAAGCTCATAACCTTCCCCCTCAGAAGAGAATGATAATTATTTTCAAAAAAATTATATCATACTCTATTTCACTTGGACTATATCTTTTTGCTTCATATTTATTAACATTTCAATACAATTATATTTCAATAATTGTCATACAAAGTATGTTTGCCATTCTCATCCATTTCACTTACAATAAACAATAACAAAAGAATCTCGTTATCACAGGGGGAGCCTTACCGCTGAGAGGGAACAATTCGTTCCGACCCTTTGAACCTGTTAGTTAATGCTAACGCAGGAATTGTGCAAACGTCCGAAATACACACCTCTTTTTTTATTTACGTATTTCGTATCCTCCTATGATAATGTTCTTTTTTGTGAAACTTGGATTTAGGGGGAGACAACATGCGTAACACCAATTTACAAGCGATGATCGAATCTGCAATTCTTGCAGCCTTCGCCTTGATTATCGACATTCTACCATTATCAATTAAACTTCCAACAGGCGGTTCCATATCATTTGCTATGATTCCTATTTTTATTATCGCATACCGCTGGGGCTTCAAAAGGGCTTTCTTAGGAGGCTTAATTTGGGGGCTTTTACAAATTGTCGTAGGCGATGCTTACATTCTAACACCAGTTCAAGCATTCATTGAGTACTTCATTGCCTTTGCCTTTATCGGCTTTGCTGGTTTATTCTATCGTCCAATTCAAAAAGCACTTGCCTCAGACAACAGTAATGCAGAGCATTCAAGTTTTGGTAGTCGCAAAGATAAACCAAAACAAAACAAAGGAAAAAAAGCACTCGTTTACATTATCCTTGCCACATTTGTCGGCAGCTTTGCACGCTATTTCTGTCACTTTATTGCTGGTATTATTTTCTTTGGTCAATATGCACCTAAAGGACAATCAGCTGTGCTATATTCATTAATTGTAAACGGCAGTACCATGATCGGTTCTTTCATACTATGTACTGTATTACTAATTCTTTTATTTACAACTTCACCACGCTTATTCAAAAGCATCGGTGCTTATCAAATGAATACACAAAAAAAGGGCGCTTAATTAGCGCTCTTTTTTTATCAAAGCTCTCAATGAGTAATATCAATAATAAATACAATAAATGCACAAAGAAAAATAAATACCATCACGCCTAGTAAATCGCTATTCACGGCTAATCTACTCCTTACATAACCTCATTTTCTATCCAAATTATACTTCTTAAAAATAAAGATTAGGTAAAGATAATATGAAGTTAAATTAAAAAAACGTAGATTGTATTATCTACGCTTTTTTCGGTAAATAGAAGTAAAATAAAACACCATCTTCGGTATTCTTCACCCCATATTCAGCATTGTGCAGTTCTAAAATATTTTTTGAAATCGCAAGGCCAAGCCCTGTTCCACCTTGTGAACGTTTCCTTGCCGCATCCACGCGATAAAAACGATCCCAAATTTTATCTAATTGTTCTTCTTCAATGTGAGCACCTTTATTTTCAATACATACTTTTATATGATCCTTCCCGTCTATTGTGGAAATAATAATATCTTCTTTTTCTGGTGTATAACGTATTGCATTCGTAATAAAATTCACAATTACTTGTTCAATTCTATTTTGATTCCCAATCACTTCTGCTGGACATATATGTTTGTGCACACTCAGTTCTTTTTTCTCTATCTCCGCTGAAAGCTGTTCACATATTTCTTCAATCACTCCATCTATATAGAAAGAATCCATCTTCATGTTATATGTGCCAGACTCAAATTTAGCTAATTCAAGCATATCCAAAATTAGTATATCCATCTTGTCTACTTCTTTTTCCATCGCCTGAAAATAGTAGTCTTTCTTATGTTCAGCTACCCCATCTTTTAAAATGGAAATACAGCTTTTCATAATACTCAGCGGCGTTTTTAGTTCATGCGATACACCCGCAATAAATTCTTTCCTTGTGTTTTCTAACTTTCTTTCTTTTTCAATATCTTGTTCTAACTGTCCAATATGTGAATGTAGTTTATTAGATAATGTATTAATATTTTGCGATAAATCACCAATTTCATCTTTTGAAGTAATCGGAATTTTTTCTGTGAAATCCAAATGAGCTATTTTCTTCGTTGTATCATTTATTTTTAGTAACGGTTTTGCAATTTGTTTTGAGTAATAAAACGAAGCTAGAAAAATTAGAACGACTACAAATGCTACAATATAGATGTAATAATCTTGCACCATTTGTACAGCCTCATCTACAGGCTGTAAAGAAGCCATCGCATATATATATGTTACCGATCCGTCTTTTTCTTTTTTTGGTTTAATTAATAATTTATATTTTATATCATTTTTTTCATAGTCCATTATTTGTGTTGAATACTGTATATGATTATTCTCTTTTAATAATAACTCAGTTTGAAATTCCTTTATGCTATCTAAGAATAAACTATTTTTATAAATTGGATTCACAGGACCTTTTACATCGGGGAACTGTACTTTCGTAACACGTCCTACTATGAAAGCATCTAATTCCTGAGCAGCTTGCTCCTGAACGGCCGGCTTCTTTTCCTTAACAACTTGTTCCTCAGCTGCTTTCTTTTTCTCCTGATCTAATTTAATCATTTTCTCATTAAATGCTTTTTCTAACGGTTTATTAGATCCACTTAAATTTTGTTTACCTAACGAGAAAGAGAATGGAATAAAACTTTCTTCTTTTCTCACTCCAGAAAAATAAATTTCTTGTCCTAAAAACTTCTCTGATAATTTATTATCAATCTCCTCTATATTGACGAGATTACCTAAGGGAATCTTGAATATTTGTTGTCCAAAGCTCTTTTGTTGCCTACGGTCTATCGTTACTTCAAAATAAAAATCATCCACATGTTTTAAATTCCCATTCTGATCTAACGTCGTAATCCACGTATTATTTTCTCTTAAAAAATCTTGCTCCAGTTTCTGAACTTCTTCTGCACTTCCTGCATAATTCAAATAATTCTTCTCAAAGGAATTTAAATTCACTTTAATATCTTCTACTTTTCGGTTCGCATAATATTGTTTGAAAAATATTGTTTGCCCAATAAATATCGTCGCTAAAATCAACATACATAGGGCTGTTGTAAGTGTAAATAATTTAAGTACAATCCCATTTCTCATATGTTCCCCTCGAATTTATAACCGGTTCGCACTACAGTTGTAATGTGCTTTGATTTCTCTCCTAATTTATTTCGTAAATTACGAATATGGCTATTAACCGTTCGATCATCACCAGCAAACTCATATCCCCAAATTCTTGAAATTAATTGCTCTCTTGTTAGTACAATTCCTTGGTTTTTCATGAAATACACTAATATTTCAAATTCTGTATGTGTTAAAGTAATGTCTGCCTCATCAACAGTAACAGTACGTGACGGAAAATGGACGTGAATGCCATGAATTGATAACGTATCATCTTCATTTTCTAAAGGTTTCTTTGATGCTTGTCTACTTTCTAATAATCGTTTCGCTCTCGCTAATAAAATAGGCGGACTATACGGTTTCGCAACATAATCATCTGCCCCAAGCTCAAATCCAAGTAACGTATCATCTTCATCTACACGTGCCGTCAGCATAATAATTGGGACCCCGGACGTCTTACGGATCCTTCGGCAAACAGACCATCCATCTAGTTCTGGTAACATAATATCAAGTATAACTAAATCGACCTCTTCTTCTTCAAATAAAACTAAAGCCTCTTTCCCGTCTCTCGCTTCAAGCACTTTATATTGTTCACTCAAAAAGTAATCCTTTAATATTTCGCGTAAAATATCTTCATCTTCAACAATCAAAATGTTTTTTGACATAATCTATGTCTCCCCCTCTCATTTTAAGTAGCTAGCATTTTGTACTTGATAATTTTATTTTGAATTGCTCGTAATTAACTTTGCCTCGATAATATATCGATCCGGTGCATCCCCTATATAATCAAATGGATAACAAGTCGTCAGTGTTAATGTCGGTTCTTCTTTTTTTACAATAACAGTGCGATCATCCGCGTGTGTAATCCACATCTTTTGAATTTCATATGTGTACATTGTATTGTCATATTCTACAATGAGATTGTCTTTTTCTTTAAGCTCCCCTAATTCTGTAAATACAGTATCCCTATGCCCGCTCAGTACAGTATGCCCTCCTCCAGATGATGTTGTCGTTAAATCACTAACAAACATACCGACTCCTTTTTTCAATGTAGCATCATTTGCTCCCCAATATATAGAAAACTTCTTCTTTATTTTCGGTATATTTAACATAGCTATCTTTTCTCCTTCTTTATGTTGTATTTGAGAAGAAGGTACTTGGGAAGTTACAGGTGTTTCATGTGAAAGTTGATTATCTTGTATATTTTTAAAGCTCTTTATTTCTTCTTTCGTTAATTCTCGAGCAGAGCTTTTTCCTTTATACCATTCCACAGCGTAATACGATCCCATGAATAGCCCTATGGCCATCAATATGATACCGATATAATTGAGTAACTTCATGTTCCATCCCTCCATGCAAAAAATGGTAGGAATAACCTACCATTTTTAATATATGAAATTATCCCATTCTTTATAGAAAAATATTTTATTTACGCCTTAACTTTATTGCGACGATTCAAACCAAATAATGTCCCTATCCCTACAAGGCATGCGCTTAGTGCCATCATTGCTACATTGTTTGATGCTGTGTTTGGTAATTTTTCACCTTGTACAACTGGCTTTGCTGCTTCTTTTTTTACTGCATCATTTTTTTGCCCTGCCTTAATTGCTTCTTCTTTTTTTGCAAGAGCTTCCTTTTCTTGAACTTGTGGTGTTACTTCTTTTTTCGCTGTATCATTCTTTTGCCCTGCTTTTATTGCTTCCTCTTTTTTAGCCATATCACTTTTTTCTTGTACTTGTGCCGCTTGCTTTTTCTCTACATCATTTTTTTGCTGTTCCTTAATTGCTTCTTCTTTTTTAGCTGCATCTTGCTGTACTTGCGCCGTTTCTTCTTTTGTTAATGTTCCAGTAGAAGCGCTTGCTACTGAAGAATATCCTACTGTTAAAAGTGCCATCGCACAAATTGGTAATAGTTTTTTTTTCATTTTATTTCTCTCCTTTTATACTTTATTCTAGTAATACATTACGTCGCACCGGATGTATTACTAGAATAAACAAGAGATGTAAATATAAGATGCAGATGAAATGGAGTTCTTTTAAAGATTTCATTATAAAAAAAGGTTATCCAAAAATAATCTTTTGGATAACCTTTTTTATTTAATCTACACTTAAAGCTTTCTTCCCCATTTGGTTATAAATACTTGCAAACCAACTCTTACTCACTTTCACATTTTTCGTTCCATAAAATGGATCATTATAATACACGTAATTATCATCGACACCTGTTAAAACGACCGCATGAGTATTCATTCGTCCATAAATTGTTTTTCCGCTTGGTGTTTTCCACGTTGTAATTGGTCTTGGATTATTTAGTGCTACAGTTACCCAAGTAACAACTGGTTTCCCATTTCGTACATAATCTTCTAGGACTGAGAAATCATTTCCTGTTAAATTCGTTCCTCTTGCATATTTATCTAACAATCTTTTTAATGGTTCTGGATTAATAGAATATCCTGGCGTATTTCCTGTCACATCACCTACAAACCCTACATCTGGATCTCCCCAAATTTGTGATGATGTTTTATAGTTCTTTAATTTTGTTTGATCAAAAGGCATTTCAAACGCAAATGCTACTTTATTTAATGAACGACCAATTTGATGTTCCACAAGCATTTGTAAAGAAACTACTTCACAGCCATTGTGTAATTCTGGGAATTGGTAAATTGATGGTACGTTCAATATCACTTGACTACGATTAACATTGCCTTCATTCACCCATTTCAAACCATTATTAGTTTGTATTTGAATCCAACCGCCTGCTCTTTCGCCATACACTTCTACTGTTTGCGGAGAATATTTCCCTGATACGCGCGATACAAAACTAGGGCTGTCATATGCGAAAAATACTTTAGATAAATACTTTGTCTCCTTTTTCGTGTCCAACCATTGGTATCCTGCATATGTACTTATACGAAGCCACGTTCCTCTTTCTTCTACAACAGTTACTGTTTGTGGTCCATAATACGCTAAAACATTCGCAGACCGTGACGGAGCATCATAAGTAGTAAAGTCTCTATCAATCTGTACTTTCTTTTCAGTTAGACATACCCACTTATAGCCTACACTAGTACGAATTTTAATCCAATCGCCTTCTCTTTCTTCAACAACCGTCACTTCTTGCGGAGTATACTCGCCTGAAATACCAGATGATAATGACGATTCATTATATGTAACGAAGTTTTTCGTTATCTTTACTTTCTTCTCAGTTAAGCACACCCACTTAAAACCCAAATCCGTATAAATTTTTATCCATCCACCATCTCTTTCTTCATATACCCTTACTTCTTGTGATGCATATTCATTTGAAATACCTGATGATAATGATGGACTATTATAAGTAAAGAAATTTTTCGTTATATTTTCCTTTTTCACTTTTACTTCGCTATCTTTAGATTGATCTGTCACCGCAACAAGTCGAGCTGCCTCAGCACGTGATATCGATTTATCAGGTTGCCACTGTGTTCCATCAATACCACTTGATATACCTAATTCTACTAAAATATTAATGAATTTCTCGCCCCAATGATCTTTCACATCATTAAATAATGTCGGTAATTCTCCATTAACTTTCGAATCTAATTGATATGCTTGTACAAGCATTGTTGCCATTGCCGCTCTTGTCATTTGACCGTACGGATTAAATTTCCCGTTTCCTTCACCTTTAATAACGCCTGCTTTTTCCACCGCTGCAATGTAAGAAGATGCCCAATTATCTTTCGAATCTATAAAGGTCGGCTTGTCTCCTTCTTTAACTTCTAATCCTAAAACTTTAGCCATAATTGTAGCCGCTTCAGCCCTACTTAATACGCTATGCGGTGAAAATGTTCCATCCGGCATTCCTGTAATTACTTTTTTATTCACTAAATAAGTAACAGACTCTTCCGCCCACCCTGGAACATCAGGGAATGATTGTGGTGCTGCTTGTAAATTACTTACTGCCCTCTTTAATTCTACTTCTCTTTTTTCCTGTTCTTCCTTTTGCTTTAATTCAAGCTCTTGTTTTTCTTGCTCTTCTTTTTGCTTTAATTCAATTTCTTGTTTTGTTTGTTCTTCTTTTTGCTTTAATTCAAGCTCTTGTTTTGTTTGTTCTTCTTTTTGCTTTAATTCAAGCTCTTGTTTTGTTTGTTCTTCTTTTTGCTTTAATTCAAGTTCTTGTTTTGTTTGTTCTTCTTTTTGCTTTAATTCAAGTTCTTGTTTTTCCTGCTCTTCTTTCTGCTTTAACTCTATTTGCTGCTTCTCCAATTGTTGCTGCTTTATTCGTAATTCTTCTTGCTGTTTCTTTAATTCTTCTCTCTTTTGCTTCTCTTTTAATTCATGATTTGTCCCTTCTTGTTTATTCTTTTCGTCTACTTCTAATCGATCCTTCTCTTCAAGCTCTTCCTTCTTTTTTTGTTCCTCTAATTCATTCGAGTTTGTTTCTTCTTGGTTATTCTTTTCATCAATCTTCTTTTCTTTTAGTTCTAACGGATTCTTCTTTTCAAGTTTTTCTTGTTGTTTCTTTAATTCATCTAATTTTTGCTGAACTTCTTCTAATTGTCCTTTATCTTCGCTACCTTGTTTTAGTAACTCTTCTTTTTTCCGTTTTAATTCGTCAACCTTAATAAATAACTCTGCCTGCTGTTTCAAAATATCTTTTCTTTTTTCTAATTCCATTTGTTGCTCTTGTATAACTTCCAATTGTTTTTGCAATTCACTTTGTCTATCACTATGTATACTCTGTAAAGCTTCTATATTATTTCTTGTTTTATTTTCAATTTCCGCTAGCGAACTAGAAGGAAATGTTAATAGATTTGTTGCCAATAAACTCGCTACTGCAATTACACTATATTTTTTCATCATACACACCTTTTCTAATTTTACTTCCATCATATTTCCTACCATATGCAAAATGTAAGATTCCTTTATAATCATAACAAATCTTTCATACACTAAGGGACTTTTTATGGACAGGAAAGAAGCACCGTATAAATACGATGCTTCTTTCGATGTGTCTCGATATTTATTTGTTACTTTCGCGTGATTGAGAAGTAGGAAGGGCCGGAGTGATAACTAATTGTCTCGGCTCAGTTTTCTTGAAGTGATTTTTGACGTTACACTTACGACATTGAACGACCCATGCTTTAATAGGATTTGTTAAAATAATTTTTTGCCTTTCGTTAGGGGCCTCTTCTTCCAATTTACAACTATCGCTCCACTTACTCCATTTCATTGTAAATTTAGAAGAAGAATGATCGTCTTCTCGATCAAACGTATGCAAAAAATCCATTTCTCCAGCTAGCATTACGGTGTTACTAGTTGCTAAAAAAGAAAAGGTCGTCCAATGTTTCTCCATGCCCTCCTACTCCTTTTTCACATATAGAGTGCCTAAAACTTAATTTACCTAAAATATGCTTACCTTTTACCTTACACTTATAGTTTATCCAAAACACTACTATGCAACTATCGATTTGTCTTACAAATCACCTTACATTTTTGTAAGAAACGAAAAACCTTCACTCTATATACGTGAAGGTTTCTCATTTCTTATCTATAGAATCTTTCATATCATCAAGTCTAGCCTCTTGCAGCTGCGACATCATACCGTGGGAAATTGCGCCTAATACTAAAGTCATTCCAATTAGTGAAATGCGAATTGCAGGTACATCAATTATGTAAGCCAACATACCAAGAACAATTGTTAAAAGCAATGCTTTTATAAATGTTACACTTGTATACTGTTTCTTTTTCATCATAACCACCCTTTTTGGAAGCGTTTTCTTAATGTTATCAGTATATCATATCATCTGACTATTTTGTGGGGATTTCTGTAAAAACCTTATATCTTCTTTGACTTTTTTCTTTCTATCCTTTACAGTCGAAATGTTCACAAGTTTTACACTGTAGGAGGATTCAAATGAAAATTGAAATAAAAGACACTTTAATTTCTGAAGAACAATTACAAGAAAAAGTAAAAGAACTAGCGCTTCAAATCGAACGTGATTTTGAAGGAGAAGAAATCGTTGTAATCGCTGTATTAAAAGGATCTTTCGTATTCGCTGCTGATTTAATTCGTCATATTAAAAACGAAGTAACTATCGACTTTATCTCTGCATCTAGCTACGGAAATCAAACAGAAACAACTGGAAAAGTAAAACTATTAAAAGATATCGATGTAAACATTACTGGAAAAAACGTAATTGTCGTAGAAGACATTATCGATTCTGGTTTAACACTTCACTTCTTAAAAGATCACTTCTTCATGCATAAACCAAAAGCATTGAAGTTCTGTACGTTACTTGATAAACCTGAACGCCGTAAAGTGGACTTAAAAGCTGAGTATGTTGGCTTCCAAATTCCAGACGAATTTATCGTTGGCTACGGTATCGACTGCGCAGAAAAATATCGTAACTTACCATTTATCGCTTCAGTTGTAACGGAATAATATAATAAAATGAAACCTTAATCATTGGGATTTTTGTCCATTCCCAATGATTATTGGCCCGCGAATAGCGGGATCAAATAAGCTTCCATGCATTATTGGTGGAAGTTTTATTTCTACCGTAATTTATAAAAACAAAGGGAGAGATGAAGAATGACAAAGACAAAATTTAAAAAAGTACTCCTCATCGTAAATCCAAAAGCTGGACAAGGCGATTTACATACAAACTTAACGAAAATCGTACCACCACTTGCCGCAGCTTTTCCTGACTTACATATCCTTCATACGAAAAAGCAAGGTGATGCAACAAAATATTGTCAGGAGTTTGCTAGTAAAGTAGATTTAATTATCGTCTTTGGTGGTGATGGAACTGTATTTGAATGCACAAACGGCTTAGCACCTCTTGAAACTAGACCTACACTTGCAATCATTCCAGGCGGAACTTGCAACGACTTCTCTCGCACACTTGGTGTTCCGCAAAATATTGCAGAAGCAGCGAAACTCATTACAAAAGAACATGTAAAACCAATTGATGTCGCAAAAGCAAACGGACAACACTTCTTAAACTTCTGGGGCATTGGACTCGTATCTGAAGTATCAAACAATATTGATGCAGAAGAGAAAGCAAAGCTTGGTAAAATCGGTTACTACTTAAGTACCATTCGAACTGTCAAAAACGCTGAAACATTCCCAGTAAAAATTACTTACGACGGACAAGTATATGAAGACGAAGCTGTCCTTGTTATGGTTGGAAACGGTGAATATCTTGGTGGTATCCCGTCCTTTATTCCGAACGTGAAATGCGATGACGGAACACTTGATATTTTCGTCGTAAAATCCACAGGCATCCAAGCATTTAAAGATTATATCGGAAAGAAATTATTTGAAGACACAAATGAAAATGATATCTTCCACGTAAAAGCAAAATCCATTCATATTGAAACAGAAGAAGAAAAAGAAGTAGATACAGATGGAGAAAGTTCGCTTCATACACCTTGTCATATTGAACTATTACAAGGGCACTTTACGATGATTTATAATCCTGCGGTTGTGTAATGCAAAAAGACGAGCTAAAGTTTCAACACTTTGGCCCGTCTTTTTTATTAGCAAGGCATTTTGATCTACTCTTTAATTTTTAATATAAATTTTCGTAATCAAACTCCACCCAATTTTTCCAGTGCGTATTAGCATCCTTATCTACAATAACACTTGGATCTTGCTTCTCTATCGCTGCAGCTACTGATTGGAAGAATTCATTTTCACTTACTTTCTCTTCTTCAACATGTTGCCACTCTTCCGTTTCATAAGCTACTTCCCAATCACCTTTTAAACCCAACTCTTCTAAAATTTCTTCTTTATCCCACCATAATAACTTTCTAGCTTCTTCATTAGTAGCAAGCATACGCAGGAAATATGTTGGATAAGACTCTTTCGTTTTCACTTCTATTCCATTATTCGCATAATCTTCTTCTGTAAATTGATATTCAAAATGATGATCGCGAATTTTTAAACTACCGTTATGAATATCCGGTATAAATTCACCTTTATTATCAAATAATTCATAATCTCCATCTTTTACTTGCAAAATACCGTCATCACCAATTAAATGATTCATTCTATTGCCATATACTTGAATATCATTAAATACACCTAATGAACCTACACCGACAATTTGAAACACCATTAACCAATCCTTAGTATCTTTAAAGAAAAGAGAAAATTTCACTTGCGAAATATCCATATATTCATTATCAAAGGCAGGAAATTCATAGTTACTTTGCTTTCTATCTAATAGCTTCAAAATAGCAGAAGGGTCTGTTTGCATGGCCTAGTTCTTTTTAGGTACAATGAGGGAAAGAGGCAACCTGATATACAAGGGAGAGGAAAAGCTGTGTTCAACCAACAGTTAGTTAATTTACGCATTGATTTTGCATTTAAACAATTGTTTGGTACGAATGGTAGTGAAGATATTCTAATTGCATTTTTAAATGCCATGTTACAAGATTCTTTAGAATCACCCATCGCTTCTCTACAACTAGAAGATCCGCATTTACACCGGGAACACGCAAATGATAAATTATCAATTCTAGACATTTCAGCTACGTTAAACACAGGGACAAAAGTAAATGTCGAAATACAGCTCAATAATAATCACGATATGATGAAACGCAGTTTATATTATTGGGGAAAATTATACACATCTCAATTACAAAAAGGCATGCCATACAGTGCACTTCGTAAAACCATCACCATTAATTTATTGAACTTCATAATGTTTTTAGATCACAAAGAATTTCATACAATGGGCACATTATGGAATACACAACAACAGAAACTACTAAGTGATGACATAGAAATTCACATTGTAGAAATCCCAAAGTTAACAGAACAATGGCATGAAGAAAAAGTAAATCCATGGAAAGATCCATTTGTTCGTTGGCTTTTATTACTTTCAGCAAATGAGGATGAACACTTAACTAAAACATTGGAGGATATTGCTATGAACCAAGATCCTATTTTACAAAAAGCGATAAATAAATGGGAACGTATGAGTCAAGATTCTTCTTTTCGCCAAGCCTATGAAGCGAGGGAAAAGGTTTTAATGGATGAGGCTGCAAAATTTGCCCACGCAGAGAAAGAAGGAATGAAAAGAGGCATAGAAAAGGGGATGGAAAAAGGGATGAAAAAAGGGATTCAACAAGGAAAAATACAAATGATTAAAGGTATGTATGAACTTGGTATCCCTCTTGAAACGATTTCTCAAGCAAGCAAATTAAGTGTACATGAAGTTGAACGCATGTTAAGACATAAATAATAATGAAAAAGAGCTTGAATGGTTTCAAGCTCTTTTTCATTAACTTTCCTCAATTCTTTCAATCTTCCAAACTAAATTAGCTGGCTCATTTTTCTCTAAAAAGGTTAACATCCATATATTTTTCCCTTTGTCGTTCATCAACATCACTTTATGGTTTAACTTCCAAGCCACGTCACTAACATGATTAAACATTTTATACATGTCTTCTTCTCTAATAAGTTTGTCTTTTCTAATTAACCTTCTAGTTCTATACTCCCTTATTTCTAAGTAAATATCAGCATAAGCCACTTCATGCTGACAAATTATACTACATACATATTTTTTATTTGGACTACTCTTCTTTATATATGCAAGTTCATTTTTATAATCCAAATCCAGTATCTGATTGTATGCTTTTTCTAACGCCTCTATATCCCAATCATATTTCACAGCTAAATTCTTCATTTCAGAGTGTACAATACGAAGAGCTAATTCTTTTTTCTCTCGCTCTAATAAATACGAAAAATCCTTTTCACTCCCATACTCTACAAAAGCATTCATATATTCAGGGAAAATTCGATATTTCTTCTCCCACTGATTTAATAATGAAATATCATCCACACAGTAAATCAAAATACCTTTTTCATAGTCTGTTCTTAGCTTTGGCATATGTCGCTCGTATAAAGAAGTAATACAGCTCGTTTCTTGTAAAAAAGATATCTCTTCCTCATAATTGCTTGAGGATGTTAATTGTAATACTTCTAGGCTACTTATATTCTCTTTTCTTTTTAGAAAACTTAATTGGATATCTCTTATAATTGGCATTTACTCTCTCCTTCTTAACGCTACGACTATATAATTAATTCTCTAGTACCAACTAATTAATTTCAACCCAGCCCATTCCCATAGAGAGAAATAAAAGCCCCACTACAAAAAAGAGCGCACCAATTAAAAAGTAGAACGGTGCTCCGTGCAGCGGATCACTAAATAGCTCTAGAATATTTTGTGCCACTACTGTCCATTTATCTTTCTTTGAATCTTTTTCTTTTATTTCTTTTACAAATCTATAAATGCTTAGGCCAATCAAAATGATGCCTATTAATAGGCATCCTACTATAATTAAAATCCCCAATTATAACACTCCATTTAAATACCATTGTCATACACACTTCATTTTAACTAATAAAAAAGCGAAAGAGAACATAATCCCCACTATGTTTCCTTTCGTTTCACGAGAAATTTCATCACCATTTTTATTCCTTAACAATCCGAAAATAAGAACGAACCGTTAAGAAATAATAGCCAATATACATGGTGCTATACAGACCAATACTAATTAATAACGGGACTGCAATTTCATATGGAAGTACTGCCGATAAGCCTTTTAGCACAAATAAACTATGTGAAACTCTAACTACTAATGGATATATTCCTCAATTACTCATATTAAATCTATTTTAATTCAGTTCTCTTAAAATTTTTTTTGATAGTATACTCATTTTTCTTTATAGTTCTTTAGGCTTATCTGAATTGAAATAAGAGAAGAAAAAGAGGTAGAAACATGCGGAGAAGGTTGACGGCATACACCGTGTCAAATTGAATTATTACTAAGGCGTTCAACGATGATTTATAATCCTGAGCTTGTATAATCGCTATTTCGCTATACTTTAACAATTACTAACCTTCGCATTTTTTAAAAAATACAGTATAATGAATAAATAAAAGGTTGTTAACAAAAAACGTTAACAACCTTTTTTGTTTTTTCCGAAAAACTTTTCAAATTAAAGAAGCGATCACATGTATTGGAGAAAAAATGATAAACCTGTAGAAGAACCAGAAGCAATTGCTGTGTGGGAATGCGAAGCAGACGACTGCCTTGGATGGATGCGTAAAAACTTTTCTTTAGAAGATAAGCCACAATGCCCGTTGTGTAAAGGCGACATGAAAAGCGGCGAACGATTACTACAGAAGTTATAATACCTTTCCCTCTTTATCTTTTATATACTGAAAAAATAGAGGATTTTGTTTCTCCTTATCTACAGTACAAGTTGCTTCCTAATTACAAATAATGAAAAAAGCAGCTATTACGTAGAATAGCTGCTTTTTTGAATTTATAACTTCTTCATCACTATAAATTCCATATAATATTCCCCTAAATTTAGCTCGATTCATCATCCCCCTTATTCACTACACACTACACTTCTTTCGGAAGAACAATTTTTTTATACAATTGAACTGTAATGAAATAATAAAACACATAAATGACTAAGAAAATAATAATCGGCAGCCAAATACGGAAATATGGATTATCTATTAAGAACGAGAACATGTTCATTCCGACTAATACGTGCGTTATACCTACGATCGCTGGGAATAAGAAAATGAAAAATAACTCTTTATAAATTGATTTCGTTAATAGCTCATAACGTACACCAATTTTACGAAGCATTTGATAGCGAATAATATCTTTTGAAGCACCAGAAAGAATTTTAAACATTAAACAACTTGCCAACATCGCTAAGAAAGCTATGCCTAAGAAAAAACCCATAAATACTGTTCCACTGTAAGTACTGTAATATCCTTCATACAGCATATATTTACTCAAAAGATGTACTTCTTTCATATCTTTATATTTAGCTAGCTCTAATTCATCAATTTTTTTCCATTCTTCTTTATACGTTATAAAATTGTCCGTTTTCCCCAGTATTATAATTTCTTCTTTACCTTGTATCCCATCATACATCTTTTGATCTACAATTTTTATCTTTTGACTAGGATTCATATATGTCTTTTGAAGAGACCGTAAAACATTTCCCCATTCTTCTGGAATTACATTGGTATTATTCTCATTTTTTTCTTGGCTATGACTTAAAACGGATCCCGCAATTAGTTCCCTCGAAACAGGAATGAATCGGCTACTATTCTCGTCATTTCCAGTACGTGTTAGCGGACGCTTTCTTTCCAAATCTTCTTTCAATTGATAAATAAACTGCTCATCTACTTTGTATCGATATTCATTCTTTTCTTTAAATGTAATACTATCTAGTATTTTCTTTTCTTCTGCTGTGGGATTTTTAATTTCGACATCATAGTATTCTGCACTCTCCACTATATTTGTAACATTATTTTTTAACGCCATACCACTGGAGATTGTACCCGCACCAAGAGCAACTAACATCGTCACTGTTGCTAATACTTTCGTTAAGCTATTAATAGAAAAACTTAACTGAGCAAACGTAAACACATTGATTCCTTTTTCACTACGATTTTTATTCGCTCTTAGTTTATTAATAATAATGGGAAGGAATGATGCAAATAGCATGTAAGTTCCTAATGTTACTGTAATTGTTGCAATGATAAATCCTGATTCCTTTAGCTCCTTCATATAAATCATCGAAACATAGCCAACTGCTAATAAAATAATTGATAAAAGTGCTACTATACTTGTTAGTTTCCCTTTAATAAACGTACGCTCTGTTTGACTATTGGAGTGAACGAGTTGTAATGGCGAATTACGCACTAGTTTCATACCATTCATAATTGCGGACAACATAAATAATGCAATGAAAAAGATGAAAGTAACAACGATTGATGGTACATAAAATGCATGATAAACACCGCCAGTAAATTCCAGCTCCTTCATCAGTAAATGTCCCACACCTTGTGCCAAGATTATACCGACTATCACACCTACTATAAGAGATACTATTCCTAATACAATTGTTTCAATAAACATGAGCAATGTAATTTTATGCTTTTTTGCCCCTAATACCATATACATACCAAATTCTTTTTGCCGAAGTGATAATAAAAATGAATTGGCGTATAAAATATAAAATAATGTAATAAATCCTAATAAAAATGAGCCCGTTTGAAAGACGGAAAAAATCCCATCCATAGAATTCCCTTCAATAAACGTTTTATTTAACGCTAACGTTTGAAACATATAAAAAATTGAAATAGACATAATAAGCCCAACTAATAAGACCATATAGTCTTTTCGTTTACTTTTTATTCCCGACATGGAAAGTTTGAATAACATGTTGAACCTTCTTTCTTATGCTTTTTGTGTGCCTAAATCCGCAAGCACATCTAAAATTTCTTTATAAAACTCATCACGCGTACCTCTGCGATGAATTTCTTTATACAGTTCTCCGTCTTGGATGAATAAAATACGTCGGCAGTAACTCGCACTAAATGGATCATGTGTAACCATCATAATCGAAACATCCTGTTCTTCATTTAAGTTGGTCATCGACTCTAATAAACTTTTCGCATTTTTAGAATCAAGCGCTCCTGTTGGCTCATCTCCTAAAATAATGGCTGGCTCATGTACAAGTGCACGGGCCGCTGCCGAACGTTGTTTTTGTCCACCAGATACTTCGGACGGATATTTTTGAAGAATCTCTGAAATCCCTAACATTTCTGCTACCTTTTTCACCTTTGATTCAATTCTTTTCGAATGAACGCCTTGCAGAGAAAGCGGTAATGCAATGTTTTCATAGATTAATAAATTTTCAAGTAAGTTAAAATCTTGAAAGATAAACCCTAGTGTCTCTGAGCGAAAATCAGATAATTCTCCCTGCTTCATTTTCGTAATATCTATTCCAGCAATTTCAACAATTCCACCTGTTGCCTTATCTAATGTAGAAATTACATTCAATAATGTTGTTTTTCCTGAACCAGATGGTCCCATAATTCCAACGAATTCACCCTCTTGAATTGAGAACGATACATTCTTTAGTGCATGTGATTGACTCTCATCTTTTTTACCGTATACCTTTTGTACATTCTTTACCTCTACAACTGATGCTTTCATATATATCCTCCTACACTTCTTTTTCCTATCTTTTATTTTCCCTACATATTTTCCGAGCACTTCTTAACCCATTTCTAAGTATAGATAGCATTTCTTAATAAATAGCAGCGGATATTCTTAACATTTCTTTAAGAATATGAAAAAGCCCCAAGGCTAGTAGCTTGGGACTTTTGATTTCTCTATTCTATTTTGGAGTAAGAAATAAAGTATTTATTTCTCCTCTTTCATCTTAATTTTCGCTTGTTTATAAAAATCTAATTTCTCTTTGTTATATTCTTGTGTATATCTATTAAATTTCTCTTTTTCTCGTCGAATGTCCTCATTCATTTGATTTACACCTTTAATCTTTTCACTAACCTTTTTTAAGTTCGTTTCTTTTTCACCTAAGCTTTTATATAATTCTCTTTCAGATTTCATTAACTTTTGATACGAATCATTTATCTTACTAAAAGATGCATAACGCTTTTTATAAATATCCTGTATGTTTTTTGCTTGTTTCTGAAGAGCTGCATCTTCTATTTTATCTATAGTTTTATGAACTGATTTTACTTCTTCTTGTGCTTTTCCAAAAGCTTCTTTTTCTTTGTTCCATACTTTTTCACGTTCATCAATACTTTTTGTAGCTTGCTCTAGCTTCGGCATAATTGCTTGGTTACTATCTTTACCATCATTTATAATTTGATTGTATAACTCTTGACCTTGTTTTTCTAAGACCTCTAGTTTTTTCGCATCTTCAGAAACCATCTTTTCTTGCTTCATCGCGTTTTCAAATGCGACGTACAATTCTGCTTCTGGCTTTGCGCCAAAACACCCTGTCAATAAGCTTATAGATATAATTCCCGTAATCGTTAACGCTTTATAAATCAATATCAGTTCCTCCTATGTCACATACGTTTATCATGCATAAAGTTCAATGGGAAATGATCATCTTCATGATACGCTTCCAATTCATACCCTTTTTCTTTTAACCCTTTAATAATAGCAGGTACTGCTGCAACGGATTGCGGATGAATGTCATGCATCAAAATCACTTCTTTTTGATCTGTCGCACCAGCCAGTACATTTTGAACAATTTTTGCTGTTGCTGTATTTATTGGCATTCCACTGTATTCCCAATCTAATGAATCAATTGTCCAATCCCATACTTTAAGACCATTTTCTACAACTTTATTACGAAGTTCTTCGTGTAACCCAGGCTTCGAACCATATGGCGGACGTGTTAGTTTTGGAGCATGTCCAAGAATACTAGCAATTAAACTTTGATCCTCTTTCATTTCATCTACATAGCCACCCTGGGCATATAATTTCTTGTTATTATGCGTCATACTATGCATTCCCACATAGTGTCCTTCTACTTCTTCTCGTTTTACTAAATCAGGATATGATTTTACATTTTGACCGATTAGAAAAAATGTTGCTTTCGCATCATTTTCCTTTAATATATCTAGTAACTGTGCCGTATACTTTCCTGGACCATCATCAAAAGTAAGATAGGCAATTTTCCTAGTTTGACCATTAAATTGCGTTGGTGCTACCTTATTCATTTCCACTTTTATTTGTTCATTTGCATACTGAACTGAATTTTCTTGATTTGCTATCGCTTTTGCAGGTGAGGTTATCGATTGAAATACGAAAAAAGCTCCTCCCACTACAACTGTAGCTACTGTCATTACAACTATGTTTTTTACCTTTAACAATTTCCCCATTCTATTAATTCCTTTCTACATCCCTTACTTATTAATGAAATATTAATCTAGCTTTTCAAGTCTTCCTCGTTATATATTTATCTTTCCTTCGGAAGAACAATCCTCTTATATAATTGTACAGTGATTAAATAGTAGACTATATAAATTCCTAGGAATATACAAATCGGCATCCATATGTTCACATATGGATTCACAAAAAATTTAACAAATGTAAATATGTTCATTCCTACCAAAACATGAATGAGACCCAATATTGCTGGAAATAGAAATACGATACCTAATTCTTTATACATAGATTTTATAAGTAATTCTTTACGCACCCCAATTTTTCGAAGCATCTCATACCGCCCTATATCTTTCGTAGCCCCAGAAAGGATTTTAAACATTAAACAACTTGCCATCATAGCTAAAAAAGCAAGACCTAAAAAGAATCCCATAAAGGAAGTTCCTTTTGAAAAGGCGAGCATAGATTCATAATCACCATAGTTCGTTGGTAAATATACATCTGCTTTAGGCCTATTAGTGGCAGCAGCTATTTTTTCAATTTGACGATTATCCATCTCTTTTAACTCTGTTTTATACTGTAAAATATTATCTACTTTAGCAATAAAAAACGTATGCTCATTCCCTTGAATTGTTTCATAACGGTTTTTATCGACAATATAGACAGGCTTACGATCATATACAGTAATATTCGACCTAAAATCACTATCCACAATCTTGTCCCAGTTCATCGGTAACGTAGAACTAGATGGATCAACTTCCTCTCCCTTAAACATCCTATAGCTCGAAGATGGAAGTTGTTCAGAAATATGTGTTGTCTCTTTCTTTCTGAATAGAAGTGGAGGATTCTCTAATAATTCCTCTTTTAAATAGTAAACAGCCTCATTCATTTTATCTTTTCTTTACAAACAGCAATATTGATTCCCCTTACATTATCCTTACATTTTTGTAATGTATATTTCTAATTAAATTATAATATACGAATTAAATGTTTTATAACCCAATTCATATACCATTACTTTGTTCTCACGAAGATGGCGTCAATAACGTTTTCGAAGAGCCATTATTCTCGCGCTCAAATAATGCATTTACAAATATAAATTCGAAGGATATTGTATAGGTTTTCTAGCCTACTGGAGAGGTTATATAAATAATTAATATTAAAAATGGACAAAAAAAGACCCACTGTAATACTTAATAACTTTGCACTTATCATCAGTTTACCTCTTCATTATAATTGTCCGAGATAAAGATAAGATAAAGATAAAATAAAAACGATATAAAGATATAACTACATATTATTAAATTTAGTACCATTTTATTTTCCCTTATCCCTCTTACTCTTTACTTTACATTAATTCTCTTCGTTTCTAATTCACCTCTCATAGACACTATATAAAACTATTATTTAGGTTCTATTAAAATTACATCTTCTAAATCATATAGATTTGCCTTTGGTTTTGCATAAATAATATAAGCAAGACCATATTGATCTGGTTCTTGCTCTATCACCTCTGCTACTTCAAGACCGGGTGGTATTTTCTGACTTAATTCAGAGGTAATAACGCTATCACCTATTTTTATTTCTTTCGCTTTATCTGATGGAATATTATCAATTCGAAGGGCTTGTTTTTTCTTATCGTACCCTGTAACAAATCCTAAAATAGATGAATCATTTTGGAAGGTGATTGCTAAACGATTTGTTCGTTCATCTTTCGTAATTAATTTCACAACAGATGTATATTGATCTACACTCTCTACCTTTCCGATAAAACCGTTCACTGTAATAACAGCCATATCAGCCTTTACACCATGTTGTGAACCTCTATCGAGAGTAATTTCTCTATACCACTCTTCTGCTACACGGGTTACTACTGTAGCTTGAATGAAATTATATTTTCCCTGTTCCTTTAATTCTTTCGTTTTGTTGATAATTTTAGTAAGGCTTTCTTTCTCCTCACTTAACATTTGCACTTTACTCTTTAACGATTCTTGATGTTCAATTTTCCCTTTCAATACCTGATTCTCTTTATATACTTTATAGATGTCTTCTATATTATGAACAATATTTTGGACATGCTTATTATTTGTACATACATACACCATCAATAAAGCCAAAAGAATAATTGAAAGAAATAATAATATTTTCTTCTTAGAAACCTGCATAATTATCCTGCTACTCCTTACTATTTTTTATCTACATACTATAGAATACTAGTCATTGTACACAGAAGAAATGCAGTTTGGATAAAGTTCAGATAAACTTTATCTTCTTTATAAAAAATTTAGAAATTATCATATACTGCCACTATATTCGAAGCTTGATCGTTACTTTATCCATGGAATGCAACTTATAATTTCTATAACTAATTATGTTTTATTTGTACTTTCTCTTTTACTTTATTAGGTATTTCATCTACTTGTACTTCCTCCCATTTCATACCATAACTTCCTTTAGATCTAATCTTTAAATATGACCCTATTCTTAAATGTTTTGAAGCAGTCATCGCGATCTTTTGCTCTTGACCGGATTCATTATATCCTTTGAATTTATATTGCCATCTACCAAAACCATCTTTCTTAGCCTCAAATTTACCATCATTGTCTACAACAGCATAATAAACATCTTCTTTAATAAATGGATTGAGTTGATCTACAATCGGTCCACCTTTCCCGATAAGTAATGTAACTCCAACTATAATCAATACGATAAACACACTTATTTTTTTCATGAAACTTTCTATTCTCCTCTTCTCAGATACTTCCCCTTAAAGGACTTCCTCTAAATCAATCGCGGCGCTATTACTTATTAAAATGTAACCAAATTTCCTAATGCTCTTCTAATTAAATTGGCAATAAGATAATAAATTGAATAACCCCATTTTCATATTCTGCTCGAATTTCTCCTTTGTGCAATTCAACAATGCTTTTTGCAATTGCAAGCCCCAAACCTGAACCTTCTACAGCTCTACTTCTTGATTGATCTTTTTTATAAAAACGCTCAAACAAATTCTCTAATTCTTTTTTTGTAAATTCTTCACTATGATTCGCTATAGAAATTTTGATATGCTGTTCTTCTCTTTGAAGTAAAACTCGAATTTCTGCTTTATCTATACTGTATTTAATTGCATTTATTAAAAGATTTTCAAACACACGTACCATTTTTTCTGAGTCCACAACAGCATATATACGATCTTCCTGAAATTCTTTCTCAAAAGAAAGATTATGCTCCTCCGCTTGTGGTACTAGCTCTTCTATTAACTGATCAAGTAGTTCATTCATACACACTTCTTGCGAATCTAACGCCATATTTTCATCTGTTAGTTTTGTATACTCAAACAAATCCTCTATTAACATCTTCAACTGCTCTGATTTTGAGAAAGCAATTTTTATATACTCATCATGCTGTTCTTTATTTTCATATTTCGCATCACCTAGTAAACGTAAATACCCCATAATAGAAGTAAGTGGTGTTCTTAAATCATGTGATACATTTGTAATCAATTCACTTTTTTGCTTCTCTATTTGTTTTTCCTTTTCTATATTAGCCAAAAGCTTTTCTGCCATTTGATTAATATTAGAAGTTAATAAACCTATTTCATCTTGACCTGCCTGTTTGATTTTATATTGTAAATTACCTTTCGAAAATTCCCTTACTCCTTCTGCCATCGCTTCAATCTGATTCATCTTCCTTTTCGTTATATAAAAGAAAGACAGTATAAAAGTGATAAAACCTAGTAAAGATGGAAATGGGCTACTCTCATTCACTATATACTTCACATTTCCTTGTGGTATACCACTTGCAATGATATACATATTTTTCGTATTAACAGTAACCGGATAAAAGGTTGTAAACTCCTTACGCTTTTGTTCAGTTCCATCTTGAATTAAATTTTGCGCCTCTACATATCGTACTTGATCCATTTTAAAATCCATCACATTACGCATCGTCTCATGAAGATTGATTTGTTCTTCCGGCGCTCCCTTTGTTTTATAAACGACTTTCCCATTCTCATCTATTATTAAAATTTTCAGTTGATTTTGATGATTCGATTGATCAAGCAGTTCTTGTATATTAATTTCCTTACCTTCCTCTGTTATACTTCCAACAAGCCATTGTGTCTGTCCATCAATGGCTTCCATACCTGATGCATAATCAATGATAGAAATTTTATTCGCATCCTCGAAAAAGGAAGATGAAGACCATCCTACTAATACACCGAGTAACGTACAGAAAGTAAATGTAGCAATTAGCTGTATCCGTATACTTTTTTCCAAATAACTCACTGTTTTACCTATCATTTTTTTAAAAATTTGATTCATCCATATTATCGGTTCAAATATCTTTCTCAATCTTGTAGCCAACTCCCCATACTGTTTTAATATAACGAGGCTTTCTTGGAATCGCCTCTATCTTTTCGCGTATTTTCCGAATATGTACCATCACGGTATTATCGGATTGGAAAGCTTGTTCTTTCCATACTCTTTCATAAATTTGCGCTGCATTTAATACCATTCCTTGATTTCGTGCGAGCAATTCTAATACCTCAAACTCTCTCGGTGTCAATTTCACTTCTTCATTTGCAATAATGACCTGACGCGTTACTATATTTATCTTTATATCTCCAACTTCAAATACACTTTCATCTTTTACGCTTGTCCCGCTCATTTTCATATATCTCCGAAGTTGTGATTTAATCCGAGCAATGAGTTCCAGCGGATTAAATGGTTTTGCTACGTAATCATCTGCCCCAGTTGTTAACCCTAAAATCTTGTCCATATCTTGCGTTTTTGCCGACAGCATAATAATAGGCATTTCCGCTATTTCTCTCACCTTCATACACATATGAATGCCATCTATTTTCGGCATCATAATATCAAGTACAATTAGATGCACGTCTCTTTTCTTTACTATTTCTAACCCCTCTTCACCATCTACAGCTTGTAATACTTCGTATCCTTCATTCTTTAAATAGATAGCGATAAGTTTTCTAATTTCCTTCTCATCGTCCACGATTAGTATCGTTCCTTTACTCACAAAATCTCCTCCAGCATCATTTACCAAACTAAGAATGTTGCTTTATTTCACTCACTACTGCATTCTTCTTATGCATATACACATAAGAAATACTACAAACTACAATAACGATGCCACCAAAATATATACCGTACTCGGTCGCAAGGGTTACTATCACTTCTATATGCTTTCCAAATATAGAACCTAGTACAAAATAAACTAACGTCCAGACAAATCCTGTTACATATGAATAAATCGCATATGTCTTAAAAGACATGTTATTCATTCCTACTAAATACGGTACGATATGCCTCACAACAGGTATAAAATAACTTATAACTAATGCATAATGACCATATTTCCCTATCATCTCTTGCGATTTTAGAAGATACTTCATCTTTTTCTTTTTCATCAATTTATTAAGCACTTTTATGCCAAAGATTTTCCCGAGTATATACCCTAAAGAAAGGCCGGATACAACGCCTAAATACGTTAATAAAAAGGCGGGAATCAAATTCAATATACCCATCGATGATACAAATCCACCACTCATTACAATCATTTCATCTGGAATCGGCATACCGATAATACCAAGCCATAAACAAAAAAATAGTGCCCAATAACCATACTGCTCAATGTATGACATTAATTCATGTAGCTCCATTATGCATATGCTCCCCTTAGCTCTTTTTTACAGCTAAAGACGTAAGCTGGTGGGAAATTGAACCACACTTTTTCTAGTGTAATTTCAGGGAAGAAATGCTGTATAAATCCTTTTTTCACAAGTGAATATTGGAATGTAATAAATTCTCCATTCTCATGTATCGTTTCCATTACACTGTTTAAAATGCGCTTTGAAACCTCTTCTGGTAAAGAAGTGAAAGGCAATCCCGATAAGACGTAATCAATACATTCTATATTCAATTGTTCCATATACTTCTTTATATTTTCCGCTGAGCCGTGTATAACAATCACGTTCTGCTCATCTTTAAATTTTCTCTTTAACTCTTTGAAAAATACTTCATTAATTTCAATAAGAAGAAATATTGTCTCCTTCTTCTTTCTCTTTATAATTTCTTTCGTAAAGGCTCCTGTACCAGGCCCTAGCTCTACAATGCATTTCGCTCTATTAAAATCAATTACATCTACCATTTTCTTTGCTAATATCTTTGAACTTGGCGCAATCGCACCAGTATGTTTCGGATTTTTAATAAATTCATTTAAGAATGTTATGAGCTGCATATACTCTCTCTCCATTCGTTCAATAGTTTTTAACTTGTGTTTAAGTATAACTATCGTTTCTTAACAAATATTGAGGAGATTTCTTAAGATTTTATGAAGATGAAGGAAATCTTCATCTTTACTATAAACAAACATAAAAAATTGAATTCCAAAGATAAGCGAATCAAACATATACAAATAAGTCAGCTTGTTTATTTACCATGAATGATCATGTTCCTACTCCGATTTTGTATAGCGAAGTTACTATTTTTATGTTAGAATCCTCTAAGATATTTGAAATTAGTATAGAAATCATTTTTGGAGGCTTTATGAATAATCAAAACGATAATAAATCAAATGCATTATTTGCAGCTATACAAATAGTGCTACCACTTTTATTACCTATTCTTGTCCCTACATTTTTAATAGTGGGAATGAAAAAGTGGATGCCCGATGAAGTTAAGTATCCAAGCATAATATCATTGTTCGCATTATGTATGGGATTTTTCATAGTAGGAATTCTCTTCTCTATTGTTTTACGTTTATGTAAATTATCTGAGGAAAAATTAAAAGAATTAGGATTTTTAGGATTTACACTTTCGGCTGTTAGCACATTTCTAAGTTTTTATGTAGGTTACTTTTGGTTGGCAGACCTTAACTTCACATCAGTTGAATTATCACCTCATGCCGTATTAATTTTCGCTATTCTATGTACCTTGCTATTGGAAGGTATTTTTAAAGTAATGGACATGTTTGATAGTTCGGACGAAAATAAAGCTCACGTATAGACAAAAAAGCATTCGACTAACATGTTAGTCGGATGCTTTTTTACTAAGATAAAACAACTCTTTCATTACTTCGCGCTCACAATCTTATAATAAGAGCGAACTGTTAAGAAGTAATATCCGATATAAATAACGCTGTATACTCCGATACTAATTAGAAGCGGAATCATAATTTCAAATGGTAGTATGTTCCCTAAACCTTTTAATGCAAACAAACTGTGTAGAATTCCGATTACTAGTGGAATTGCAAAGATAAAGCTCACTTGTTTTGCAATAGCTTTTTTCATTTCTTGTTTCGTTACACCGACTTTATGAAGGACAACGTAACGCTCACGATCTGCACTTGCTTCTGTTAGCTGTTTGAAGTAAATAATAGAACCTGTTGCTAGTAAGAATACAAGTCCTAAGAACATTCCGATGAACATCATTAGTCCAGTTGCTTCAAGTCCCATATGGAAACCAGTATAGAAGTCTCTAAATGGTGGTGCCATTTCTGATTCACTAGCTGGCATCACTTTTGTTAATTTTTCTGTTAATACTTTACTGTTTCTTTCATCTTTTACATCAATATTTTTTACAACACGTGTTCCAAATGCTTGCTTCGCCTGTTCATACATTTCATCTGAAACGACAACAACTAATTCACCTAAGTTCGTAATTGCATTATTATTTGCACCTTGGATCGTCAATGTCTTCGTTTCATTTCCAATTTGGAATACCGCTTTATTTCCTTTATATTCAGGGCTAAACTCATACCCTTCAATATAAGAACTATCATATATAAATGCTTCGCCAGTAGCTATATTCACTGTTTCCGCATCGATTTTTTTCGCAAGTTTGTTGAATTCAGATTGAGATATAAATTGATATTTCTCTGAGATACTGTAGTTCATATTAAAGATGAAATCGACTTTAGCTCCTTCAAACTTTCCTTTTACAGGAACCATCTCAACTTCAAATTGATCTTTTACAGGGTGATTCTCTTTCTCTTCAGCAAAAATCGCATTTACTTTCTTATCTAGTTCTGCATCTTTCTTCTCATAAGAGTAGCTGTATGGTGCAACTGCTTTTGATTGTGTAAATGTGTTGTAATACATCGTAACTGACGTACCAACCGCCGTTAATGTTACTGCACTTAAAATAGAAATTGTCGCAAGTGACTTTGCATTTCCTTTAATACGATATAGTAACTGTGACGTCGTTATCATATTCATACCGTTATAAAACGATGATTTATTATTTCTTGCACGTTTCAATACGAATACTGTAAAGAACATAAATAGTAAATACGTACCTAATACTGTCGCAAGTAATATATAAAGTGCGACTGCCATAAAGTTTGCATACATAACTGCCTTCATAAACATTAACGCTAAGAAATAACCTGAGCCGATTAAGAAAACTGAAATTAACGCCATAATTACGGATCCTTTTGGCATTGCTTCTCCTTCACGCTCTGCGCGGAAAAGTTCAATTAACTTAAAGCGATAAATTAAACGATACCCTTGAAGTGATGTATATAAAATAATCACAAAGAAAATAATTGCTGTATCAATAATCGCAGCCATCGGTACTTCAAAATGAACATTTAAGTTTAATCCCATCATACTTACTAGTAGTTCAAGGAATAGTTTCGAAAGGACGCTACCGATCGCAATCCCGATAATTAAAGACATTAATCCCATTAACATATTTTCATAAAAGAGCATTTTACCGATCTGTCTTTTTCGGATACCAAGTAACGAATATAGCCCAACTTCTTTTTTACGTTTTCTTGTAAAGAAACCGTTCGAATATATAATAAACACTGCTACGAAAATGATTAGCATTACACTGGAAACTTGGAATGCACCGCTAATCTTTTTTGATGCTTCCGCTGCTTTTTCCATTTGTGAATTATATTGCAGTGCTTTAAATGTAAAGTAAATTACGATACTAAATATCATAGATGCAAAATATACAAAGTAGTCTTTAAAGTTCCGCTGTATGTTGCGGAGGGCAATGCTAGATAAGGTCATCAGCCATACCTCCAGAAATGGAAGACATTACGTCAACGACTTTTTGGAAGAACTGTTTACGTGTTAATTCACCACGGTGTAATTCTTTATATAACTCACCATCTTTAATGAAAATAACTCGTTTACAATAACTAGCCGCAAACGCATCATGCGTTACCATTAAAATTGTAGAATTATCATATTCATTTAACGACTTCATACTTTCTAATAAATCTGTCGCTGATTTAGAATCAAGTGCTCCAGTCGGCTCGTCCCCAAATATCATACTAGGACTTGTAACGATCGCACGCGATGCTGCGCAGCGCTGCTTCTGTCCACCAGATACTTGGTATGGGAACTGGCTTAAAATATGATCAATACCGAATTTCTTTGAGATTTCAAGAACGCGGCGATCAATCTCACTCGCTTTCACCTTCGATAATGCAAGAGGTAACGCAATATTCTCTTTCACCGTTAACGTATCTAATAAGTTATAATCTTGGAAGATGAAACCTAAATGATCACGGCGGAATAACGCTAGCTTATCATCGTTCATCTTCACGATATCTTTTCCATCAATTAAAATCTCACCGTTCGTCGCATTATCAATTGTAGAAAGAACATTTAAAAGAGTCGTCTTACCCGAACCAGAAGGCCCCATAATTCCAACGAACTCCCCTTCTTTTACTTGTAAGTTAATACCTTTTAAAGCTGCAAATTTATTCCCACCTGTGTCATATACTTTTTCAATATTTTTTGCTTCTAACACTGTTTTCATCTCGACATCCCTCATTTCTTCTATTCTCTATTTTCAACTATATATACTCTCTACTCTTGCCACTATCGATGTTTCTTACACAAACATGACAGTTATGTAAGGCACATAAGTAAAGACATCAGAATTTAACCTAATGTACTAAAGTACTTTGTTACTATAACATTGGGATATCATGCCATCCATTCATTCTCCTTACATGAACATTACATTTTTGTAAGGTTAAAAATGCCCCCACAAAGTTGTGCATGAAATGTCGGATGGAGCTATTTCGTTCCTGATATTCTATATACAAAGGAGGTCATATAATGGATTCACTTAAAAATATGAATGCGGCAATGCAGTATATTGAAGACAACCTTACACACGAAATTGATTTTAAAGAAGTCGCAAAAATAGCTTTCTGCTCCGAATATCATTTCAAAAGAATGTTTTCTTTTCTAGCTGGCATATCACTATCAGAATATATTCGCTGTAGACGTCTTACCCTTGCTGCCTTTGAACTAACAGATCGCAATGCAAAAGTCATTGATGTTGCTATAAAATATGGATACAACTCACCAGATTCATTTACACGTGCATTTCAAAATTTGCACGGAATAACGCCTTCAGAAGCTCGAAGTACTAGTCGTTCTTTGAAAGCTTATTCACCAATGACCTTCCAACTATCCATTCAAGGGGGAAATGAAATGAACTATCGAATTGAAGAAAAAGGGCCATTTCAAATCATTGGTATACAAAAACGAGTACCGATTGTTTTTAACGGTGTAAACGAAGAAATTGCTTCTATGTGGAAAAGTTTAGACAGCCAATCAATCGAAACATTAAAGTCCCTTTCAAATATTGAACCTACCGGAATTATTAGTGCTTCTACGAATTTTTCTGAAGGAAGAATGGAGGAAAAAGGCGAACTCGATCACTATATTGGAGTAGCCACAACGAAAGATTGTCCAAAGCAATTCAAACAACTTGAAGTCGCAGCTTCAACATGGGCTATATTTGAAGCTGTCGGTCCATTTCCTGATGCATTACAAAATGTGTGGGGACGTATTTATTCCGAATGGTTCCCTTCTTCGAATTATGAACTAGCGGAAGGACCCGAAATATTATGGAATGAAAGTAAAGACGTATCCTCACCAAATTTCAGAAGCGAGATATGGGTACCTGTTTTAAAAAAGTAATATAAAGTTCTAAAATTTTTCAAAATAAAGAAGCTGCTCTTCCTCTTTAAAGGAAAAGCAGCTTTTTATTTTATACTTCTTCTCGACTCGTTCTTATACAAGAAAATAGTAATAATCGCAAGCACTATAATAACTACCAAAGTAAATACTCTATAGTTCGAGATAGTAGCAGTACCGATTAACAAGGCAGGTATAACAGCCGTAATTAAGCCACCAAACATACCGACAAACGATCCTACACTTTGTTTTACTATTTGAGTTTCTGATACCCAATCATAATAACCAAATCGATTATTAATAAAAATCCCCCATACTGCCGAAAAGAATGAATATGTTATCGGTGTTATTACGATTAAAAGAGAACTCCAAACATCTAGTTTTAACCCTATTATTAGTAATACGGCACTAATAAGTGATGCAGGTATACTTAATGAAAGATTCATAAGAATTTTACTGTCATAAATCATCTTTGGCGCTATAGGCAACGACTTAATAATCCATACATTTTTTCCTTCTAATGACAATGATACACATGTTGTACACGTCATCGAAATCGCTGCTGCAATAGCAAATGGCGCAACCTTTTGCAACAGGGCCTCAATTCCAGGATACGCTATTAATTGACTTGGTCCTACTACAACTATAGCTAGTGCGAAAGCTAGCGCCATCACAACTCCCATTCCGCTATTTACCACATACACTGTAGAAGAAAAGAAACGCTTCAGTTCTTTTTTATACAATGCGGCCAATACACTTTCTTTTCTCATGCTATGAATTTCATAATTTGAAAGCATATGATAAGTGGTAATCTCTGTATTTATTTGCTTATATTTTAACGAAAGGATTTTTACAAAAAGATAATACCAAATAACCGATATCCCAACGAATAGGATGAAAGCTACAATATCAGCATTAACAATTGCTTTTTGAAACATGTTAGCTAATGGATACACTTTAGTTAGTTGCTCTGAAATAATTGCACCTATTCCGTTCATATCATTAAGACTATATTGAGCATTTCCGCTTTTTAGCATAAAGAAACCGAATGTAATAATTACTATAAAACTTAAAGTCGTAGTTATTTTATTCGTATTTTTAAATTTAGAAGCGATTGCCGTAATAGCAGCTCCAAAAATCGCTGCTATTGTTGTTGGAATTAAAGATGCTATAAACATACTGATGAACCACATAAAGTAAAAAGAAACTGATGGCCTCTCATGTATGCCATAAACAACTCCCATTGGTAGCATGATTATGATTGAAAAGATCGTATTCAGCAAATATAAATACAAAAACCTACTTGTAATAACCGTACTTACACGAATCGGTAATGACATTAAAAGATCGTAATCCTTAAAAGCAAAAATCTCTCCATTTGCCTTAAATATAGTGAAAAACAACGTCAATACACTGCTAATAACTAGTGCATAAACTGGGATAATTTCACTTATTCCTAGTCTCACCAATCCATATGCCGAGGCCCCACAATATAGCATTAACATGACACCAACTAAGGCAATAGATGCTGACAGTAAAACCTTATTCTGCTTCTTCTTTTTATCTTTTTCGTATTTAAAAGTATTTAAACCAAGCTGCGTTATCAAGCGGATTTTTAAAAGACCTAGACTACTAATATTCATTAGCAAGCTCCTTCATAAAGAGCTCTTCCAATGATCCTTCCTTTATTAAAGAATTCACTTCCCCTGAAAGTGCTAATTTCCCTCTATTAATCATCGCTATTTTATTACATAACTTCTCCGCCACATCTAAAACATGCGTAGAAAAGAAAATCGCACTTCCCTTTTCACAAAGCTCCTTCATAATACCTTTCAACACTACAGCAGCCTTTGGATCAAGACCAACGAAAGGTTCATCTAAAACTAATAATTTCGGTTTATGCAAAACCGCTGATATAATCGCTACTTTTTGTTTCATCCCATGCGAATAAGAAGATATTAAGTCTCCCAAGTAAGGTGTAATCTCAAAGGCATCCCCATACTTCTGGATCTGTTCTTCCCGATCCTTCACCGGCACTTTAAATACATCCGCAACAAAGTTTAAATATTGAATTCCTGTTAATTGCTCATATAAATCTGGATTATCGGGAATATACGCCATTACTCTCTTACATGCAATCGGATCCTTTTTTACTGAATGTCCATCAACAAAAATTTCACCCTCTTCAAAATCTATAACTCCTACTAACGACTTAATTGTTGTACTTTTCCCCGCACCGTTATGCCCAATAAATCCAAAGATATCTCCTGCTTGAACAGTAATGTTTAAAAGATCTACTGCTTTCTTACCACCTTTGTATGTCTTGCTAAAATTTATAATTTCTAACATGTGATTTCCCCCAAACTATCTTTTTAACTGAATTTTCAGACCTAAAATCGAAAAATTTACTCAGCGAGCTTTTTCGTTATCCCCACTGAGTATTAAAATTTCTTAACACATAGAAACTATAAATATAAAATTTGACTAGTACAGTTCAATCCCTTATTGCTCACAATTGCATTTCTTTTTTATAAATAGCATATGACTTTATCGTTGATATGAAGATGCATATTAATATTATTCCAATCCCCATAAAAATATTGAATGGATCTGGAAGTACCGCCCCAGCATATATACAAAGTGCACCTATTACAAATACCTTCGAAGCAAATCTGTGTGTTTTTCTCCAAACTACAGGATTTTCTAATGTCCAGTCCACCCGGATTCCTACTAAGCCATTTGGCTTCGTTTGTTGCATATAATTGCCGAGTACTAAAAACAATGTTCCAAGTCCGAAATTAAATGCAATGGAGCCCAATGCAATATAATTAGACACTGCTAATAGCGCAAATATATTACAGCCGAACCCTATCAAAAGAATTGCATAATGGATTGCAGAAAGGACTTTAGCATGCTGTTTATACTTATCTTTCGTTACATCAATATACCCCATAGCTAGCCATATCAAATACAGCAACACCATACTACCTATTGAAACTGAACTCGCTTCTACTTTAGAAAAATATCCATCTACCATTCCTGCAGCATTATAATGACGTGGAATTTGTTTCGGTAAATAAGGCCATACAATGTACCAGCCAATTGCAATTGCAATAATTAAACTCCATGGTAATACGTGTCTTTTCATCCTCTCTCCCCCATAAATTTTATATTAAGCCCCTATCTCTTTCTTATAAGCAACATAGGAATATCCCATCGTTAGTCCTACTGCACCAATAATAATTCCAGCCATTACGAAAGATTTCCATGCTACCGGCGCGAAAACACTTAAAATCATAATGATTCCTAATGCAACAAACACCTTTCCACTAAAACGGTGTGTTTTTCTCCATACTTCTTCGTTACTTAACGTCCACGGTGTTTTTATGCCTACAAAGTAATTTGGTTTACATTGTGGTAAATAGTTTCCGATAACTATGAATAGAATACCAACTAATAATTCAGGCATGCGATTAATGAATAAATTATATCCTAGTCCACTTGTAATAATATCTATATTTCCTACAAATAGTAGCAATAGTATCCCGTTATTCATCATCATAAAAGCTTTAGAAAATTTCTCGTAATTTGCTTTCCTTGGATCAATCTTTGGTATCACATTTAGAAATACATATAACGCAATCATAATTCCAACCATAGAAATCATTCCATATAATTTAGAAGAATAACCATCTACCTTACCACCACTCCAATGTGTCGCGATTGTATCCGGCAAATGTGGCCAAGCAAACGCCCAAGCTATACAAGTTATAAGAATTAATATAATTGCAAAAAGATGCTTCTTCATTTCCCCTCTTCCCCCTTATTCGTAAACGTAAACACCCAAGTCAATAAATCTTGAAATACAGTTGTGTTTAAAGAGTACATAACGAATTGTCCTCTTTTTTCATCTTGGATAAGTTCAGCATTTTTAAGCGCATTTAGGTGATGAGAAATACTTGGCTTTGTCATATTGAACTGTTCAGCAATTTCGCCAGCTGTTAAATCGCCTTCTTTTAATAAGTCTAAAATTTTTCGCCTTGTCGGGTCTGCTAATGCTTTAAATGCTTGATTCAATGTCTTTCTTCCTTTCAATAATTAGACATTTAGATATTTATCTAAATCTTAAAATATTTTCAGTTAATTGTCAATTGTATCCTAGCCCTTTTTACTTTTTCCACTTTTGACCTATATTGTTTACTAGCTTATATTTCAACATAATGAAAAGACGAGAAACACATGATACACTATAGCTACAATTGTTTTTTTAGGAGGAATATACATATGTATAAAATTTTAATCGTTGAAGACGATCCAAATATTTCATCATTACTACAATCTCACATTCAAAAATATGGCTATGATGCTGTTGTTGCGGAGAACTTCGATGATATTATGGAATCGTTTAACGCTGTGAAACCACATCTTGTTTTACTTGATGTAAACTTACCGAAATTCGATGGATTCTACTGGTGCCGTCAAATTCGCCATGAATCTACTTGTCCAATTATTTTCATTTCGGCACGCGCAGGTGAAATGGAGCAAATTATGGCGATTGAAAGCGGTGCGGATGATTACATTACAAAACCGTTCCACTACGATGTTGTAATGGCAAAAATTAAAGGGCAATTACGCCGTATTTACGGTGATTATGCACCAAATATTTCTGAGCGTATCGTTGAAGTTGAAGGACTAAAACTATTCCCTGAGCGTCCAGAAATTCATTTCGGCGCTGAGCAAGTTCTTTTAACGAAGAAAGAAGCAATTTTAGCAGAAATGTTGTTATCTAAATTTCCTCGTACAGCGAGTCGTGAAGATTTACTAGCCGCTCTTTGGGACGACGAAAGCTTCGTTGAGGAAAATACATTAAACGTAAACATCACGCGTCTTCGTAAAAAGTTCAATGAGCTTGGTATTGAAAATGCTATTGAAACAGTACGTGGACTTGGGTATCGTTTTAACGCAACTTGGAGTGAATAAGCATGAAACTATTTTTACGTGATCATTTTGCATTTTTCCTACTATATGTATTAAACTTCGGAATCATTTTCGTTCTCTATGATGCAGTAGATGGATTTCAAAATAATAAGTTTTACTTCATCGTTTTAAGCTTATATTTATTCATCTGTTTCCTCGCTTATCGTTACGTTCGTAATCGTAGAATGTACCACAGATTAAGTGAACCACCAGAGAAAATGGAAGATGCGTTTATTGAAAGAGCGACTGCTCCTATGCCCCACGGTGTAAACGAGCTCGTTCGTACGCAATATCGTCTATTCCAAAAAGACCTACAAACATTTGAAGTAAAACAGCAAGAACACCAATTATTTATTAACCACTGGGTACATCAAATGAAAACGCCCGTTTCTGTTATGCAACTTATGGTGCTTGAAATGGAAGATGAACATTTAATCCCTAAATTCAAAAAAGAGCTAGAGCGATTAAATCAAGGGCTCGATATGGCTTTATACATGGCAAGATTAAATAACTTCCATGAGGACTTCCATGTTGAGACGATTTCATTAAAAGATGCTGTAACAAAAAATATTAACGGATTAAAAGAACTATTCATTCGAAACGGAGTCTTCCCCGTTTTAGAAGTTCATTCAGATTTAAAAGTTGCTTCTGATGCGAAATGGCTAAAGTTCATTATTTATCAGTTAATGACAAATGCAGTTCGCTACTCTGGTGAGCGCGGAAAGAAAGTTTTCTTATCAGCTTATCGCAATGGTAAAGATATTATTTTGGAAGTTCGTGACGAAGGCGTTGGTATTCCGCAAGAAGATATTCGAAGAGTATTTGAACCTTTTTACACTGGAAAAAACGGTCGTGCATTTGGAGAATCTACTGGTATGGGACTTTATATTGTAAGTAAAATTTGTGATTATTTAGGTCACTCTGTGAAACTAGACTCTGAAGTTGGTAAAGGAACGACGATTAAAATCATCTTCCACAACGCTGCAAATAATCAAGCAGAAAATACGGAGAAGGTGACCGAAGCATGATCGTAACATATGCTAGCAAAATGTATGAGATCTCACTCTCATACATTTTTTGCAATAAAACTACATATCAGCCTTCTATCGGGAGGTACTTATTATGACATTTTGGCAATTCGCATTCAAAAATGTAACGCGCAACTCAAGAGCTTATTTTGCTTACTTTATAAGCAGTTCCTTTTCCATTGCTGTTTTCTTTTCATTCGCTGTTTATTTGTTTCATCCAAAATTACAAAATTCCACTATGATCTCTGAAATTTCAGGATTAATGATTTTTTCAGAAGTTGTTATTGTTTTGTTCTCGTTCTTTTTTTTACTCTATTCAATCGGATCGTTTTTAAAGGTTCGTAAAAAGCAATTTGGGATTTTAACTGTTTTAGGTATATCAAAAAAGCAATTACATCGACTCGTTTTCACTGAAAATATGCTAATTGGTATTTTATCTATCTTTTTCGGTATGCAGTTTGGATTTGTATTTTCACAATTTTTCTTATTAGTGACAGCGAAAATTACACACCTACCAGGGATATATTTATATATACCTACGAATGCTTTCATTTTAACAACGATTGTGTTTCTTGGTCTCTTTATCGCTGTATCTGCATTCACACCAATGCTTATTCGAACAAAAAAAGCAGTGCACCTTTTAAAAACAAACAATGTAAAACAAAAAGAAAGAAAACCATCCATATCCATTTCTCTATTTGGTGCTATCTGTTTATTAGGTGGTTATATTTTAGCTGTAAACCCTAAATATTTTTTCTCAATAAACCCGCAAGTAGGCGTTATATATATGGTTTCAAGTATTTTTGTGATTCCAGCACTTGTTACAATTGGGACATATTTTTTCTTTTCTCAAATTAGTTTCTTACTTATTTATATTTTAAAGAAAAGAAGAATTTTTTATATGAAACGTATTAATATGCTTTGGATTTCGGATTTAGCAAGTCGTATTCGCACGAATATCAATATGCTTTTTATTGTAGCGATGCTATCTACAATAGCCTTCACAATGATTACATTTCTATATGGATTTGGAAAGTTTACAAAGCTAGATGTTACGAGAAGTTCACCTTTTCCATTTTCTTATTTTTCATATGACGCAAATCCTTTTGCTAACAAGCATTTAACTTGGCTTGAACAGCAGTTACAAAAAGAAAATTTCTCTTATAAAAAGATAGAAGCTGATTTATATGAAACACCACTGAAAGAAGATGAAGGTATAACGGCTTACAATGACGTCTATGCAATGAAACAAAGTGACTATAATAAACTTGCAGCTTCCCTACGAATGAAACAACTATTCATGAGCGATAACGAAGCATATGTCTTAAGCAATAGCGCTTATTTCACCTTATTTAGCCAATTTGAGCCAAGCTTCAATAGAAAATCCATTACACTTTCTAGCACAAATACGATATTACAAGTAAAGGGCTATGAACAAGCAGGGGCCATTCCATCTAACTTTTCATATCAAACTTTAATTTTACCTGATGTTGTTGTAAACAACTTACCAAGTACAACAAAGCATATATCAGCGTACAATTATAACGTACAAAATTGGGAAAAGACGTATAAAATTGCTAATGATTTTATGAAAAAAATACAAAAAGATCGACAGGAATTCCAATACGAAGGCCCCCTTATCCGCCCCTATGAATCAGCAGACTCATTATATAGAATCACATCAGGAAGTGCTGCATACTTCCTAATCGGGACATTCTTAGGTGTCATTTTCTTTATTGGAGCAGGTAGCGTTCTTTACTTCAGAATGTATACAGATTTAACAAACGAACAAGAAAAATATGTAGCAATTTCAAAAATTGGTGTAACAAATGCAGAGATGAAACGATCTGCAACCATTCAACTTAGCATTTTATTTTTCGTTCCATATGTTATGGCATCCATTCATACAATGTTCGCAACAAAAATGCTTCAAGATGTAATTGATTTATCACTATTCAAAGAAATTTCAGCCGTTCTTATTATTTTTGGCATAGTTGAAATCGTCTTTTTCTTATTCATTCGTTCCTTTTACATGCAAAAGTTATCAGAGTATACGAATGGTTAAGTTTTATGAATATATTAGTACAGGAAAAGGGTATCTCTTATATCCTTTTCTTCTTCACTCTATTAGGAGGTTTAGGTGAATGACATTTTGGCAGTTTGCCTTTAAAAACGTAACAAGGAACGCCAGAGCTTATTTCGCCTATTTTGTAAGCAGTGCGTTTTCCATTGCAATTTTCTTCTCGTTTGCAGTTTATTTATTTCATCCTAAATTGCATATGACAGGCGTGAATGCTGCTCTGAACATATTAATGACAATCTCAGAAGTTGTCATTGTATTCTTTTCATTTTTCTTTTTACTATATTCAATCGGTACTTTCTTAAAAGTACGAAAAAAACAGTTCGGGATTTTAACAGTACTTGGCATATCTCCAAAGCAGTTAAAGAGGCTTGTATTTCTAGAAAACATGTTAATTGGTGGCCTATCCATATTTTTCGGCATTCAATTTGGCCTTGTCTTTTCACAGTTCTTTTTATTAGTTACCGCCAAAATTACGCATGTGCCTGGTTTATATTTATATTGGTGGCCTACAGGTGCTATCATTTTAACTATAATTATCTTTCTTGGACTCTTCATTCTCGTATCATCTTTTACACCGATGCTAATCCGTACGAGAAAAGCTGTACGTCTTTTAAAAGAAGGAACAAAACAAAAAGAAAGAAAAGCATCCGTACTCATCTCTCTATTTGGTGCGATATGTTTAATATCTGGATATGTTTTAGCAGCAAACCCGCTATATTTTATTTCACTAGGAGATATCGCTGGGCTTTTGTACGCTGCCTCCTGTATATTTGTCATCCCATCACTTGCTGCAGCTGGGACATATTTTTTCTTCTCACAAATTAGCTTCTTACTCATTCGCATATTAAAGACGAGAAGAAAATTTTATATGAAACGTATTAATATGCTTTGGATTTCTGATTTAGCAACCCGTATTCGGACGAATATTAACATGCTCTTTATTGTGACGATGTTATCGACACTCGCTTTCACAATGATTACATTCTTATATGGGTTTGGGAAATTCACAAAGTTTGATGAAATAAGGCAAAACCCTTTCCCGTTTACTTATTTATCACATACTGAAAATACGTTAGCTGATGAACATTTAAATTGGTTAGAACAAAAATTTAACGAAGAGCATTTTACTTATAAGAAATTTAAAACGGATATATATGAAGTATCTTCGGCGGAAGAAAGCCCGCAGCTCTATTATGCAATTAAACAAATTGACTATAATATACTGGCTAAGGCGTTAAATTGGGAAACTCTCACAGTGAATAAAGACGAGTCTTATATATTAATTAAAGATTTAGATGCTCAAGTCATTGGAACGCTTCATAATAAGGAAAAGAAAAACACTCTTACACTTACTCAAAACTCTTTACCATTGCAGGTTAAAGACTATACAAGTTATAGCCCGTTCCCAATTGGTTTAGTACCTCAATTAATCGTACTATCTGATGAAAATGTAGAAGCATTATCATCTATTTCGAAAAAAATGAGTGTATATAGCTTCAAAGTTATGGATTGGGAAAAAGCATATAATATTGGTTCAGCATTTATAACAAAAATCGCTAACGACAATGCGGCGATTCAAGCAGAACATCCACCGTTCCACGCAAGTGAAGCAAGTGACTCTTTATACAACAAGAAACTAAATGTTGCTTCCTTTTTCTTAATCGGAACTTTCCTTGGCGTTATTTTCTTTATTGGTGCTGGCAGTGTTCTTTACTTCCGAATGTATACAGATTTAACAAATGAGCAAGAAAAGTATATAACGATTACAAAAATTGGTTTAACAGAAACTGAGATGAAGCAATCTGCTACAATCCAACTTGCTATTTTATTCTTCGTCCCTTACATTATGGCATCCATCCATACGATGTTTGCGACAAAGATGCTACAAGATGTATTAAATCTCTCGTTCTTCGCTGAAATTACAGTCGTGCTTATGATTTTTGGAACGGTTGAAATTCTCTTTTTCCTTTTAATTCGTTCCTTTTATATGCAAAAGTTATCACAACATATTAAGTTTTAAAAATAGAAAGGTGATTATTATGGAAGAGGTATTACACATAAAAAACGTCTCAAAAGTGTATGAAGGAAAAGTCCCTCATACTGCTTTAAAAAATATAAATTTACACGTAGATAAAGGTGAATTCGTTGCGATTATGGGACCATCCGGAAGTGGGAAATCCACATTTTTAAACGTTATTTCGACTATCGATTCACCTACTTCTGGAGAAGTCGTTATTAACGGAAAACAACCGCATACATTCCGTAGAGAAAAGTTAGCTATTTTCCGCCGCCAAGAGTTAGGTTTTGTTTTCCAGAACTTTAACTTATTAGATACACTAACAATTGGTGAAAATATCGTATTACCTTTAACGCTAGATAATGTTCCTTTAAAAGAAATGGACGAAAAACTCGATAACATTTCAAAAAAGCTTGGAATTGATCATATTTTGGACAAACGTATTTTTGAAGTTTCTGGAGGACAAGCACAGCGTACTGCAGTAGCACGTGCCGTTATTCATAACCCTTCTCTTTTACTAGCTGATGAACCGACAGGAAACTTGGACTCAAAAGCAGCTATCGATGTAATGGAACTATTTACGAAGTTAAATAAAGAAGAAGATGCAACAATTTTAATGGTTACGCACGATCCTTTTGCAGCTAGTTATTGTAACCGTGTTATTTTCATTAAAGATGGTGGGCTTTACAATGAACTACACCGCGGATTATATCGCGAGAAATTTTATCAAGAAATATTAGATGTCCTAGCATTACTAGGAGGAAGACGTGGATGACATTTTGGCAATTCGCATTTAAAAATGTCTCTCGTAATTCTAAAGCATATTTCGCCTACTTTGTAAGTAGCGCTTTTTCTATCATGGTTTTCTTTTCATTTGCTGTTTATACGTATCATCCGCGCCTACAAAATGTTCAGAGCTATCAAGAACGAGATACCCTGATGAACTTAGCTGGTTCAGCACAGTTTGTCATTGTCTTGTTCTCATTCTTCTTCCTGCTTTATTCACTTGGAACATTTTTAAATGTAAGGAAGCAACAATTCGGGGTATTAACCGTTCTTGGTATATCAAAAAAACAATTAAAGCGACTTTTATTTACTGAAAATATGATAATTGGAATACTGGCTATTTTTGTTGGTATACAAGGCGGGCTTGTGTTTTCTAACTTTTTCTTACTAGTTACTTCTAAATTAACAGGTGCGAAAGGCCTCTACTTATATTGGCCTACAAAGGCAATTATCGTTACAACATTAACTTTTATTATTTTATTTTTCATCGTTTCTACATTTACACCGATGTTCATTCGTACTCGTAAAACAATTCGACTAATTAAAGTTACTAAAAAAGAAACGGAAGAAAAAAGACCATCAATAATAATCTCGTTGTTTGCCTTAACTTGTTTAGGACTATGCTATTATATTGCTGGTTATCCGCAAGGCTATGTAACGGAAAAAAATGTACAAAATGGATCTGTATTCTTTATCATATTATCTATTTTGCCACTCGTAGTAATCGGGACATATTTTTTCTTTTCACAAACATTTCTTCTCTTCATCTTCATTTTTAAAAAAAGAAGAAAGTTTTATATGAAACAAATAAATATGTTATGGATTTCAGATTTAGTTGCTCGTACTCGTAGTAATATTAATGTACTTTTTATCGTTTCTATGTTGTCTGCACTTGCATTTACAATTATTATTGGGCTGTTTGCTGCTAATAACAATACAAAGGCATCGGTATTAGAGCGATATCCTGTCCCCTTTACGTATACATCAGAAGGTGAAAATCCCCTAGAACAAAAGCACATTACTACAATTGAAACTGAGCTTACAAATGCTAATTTTCAATACCATAAGTATAAGTTTACAGTTTTAAAAGATACAGCTTTAAAAGATACAGCTTTAAAAGAAGAGATTGCGCTTATGAAAATGAGTGATTATAACTCGATTGCTAAGCAATTACAGAGACCAGAAATAGCTCTTGATTCTACACAAGTTTATATTATTTCTCGTCATTCACCAGCGCTCTTAAATCTTGTATCAAATCCATTTGCAAAACAAGATACAATTGCAATCGGATCTAATAAAAAAGAATTTCATATTAAAGGATTTATTAATAAAGGGATAGAAGCATCCTTTGCATTCCCCCATTTAATTGTTGTACAAGATTATGTTTTTGACAATATGATTCCTCATATTGAAACGACCGTAATCTATAACTACTTCGTAGAAAACTGGGAAAATGCAATGGTTCCAACAAAAAATATGTTACGTGCTATTGGTGATGATGCACGTGAGTTCTACGAAAAACATAAAGAAAAGAAAGCGCAAGTTCCTTTCTACATATATACGGCTACTGATGAACTAGTTCACGGTAAAGAAGATGCAATTGCTAATTTCTTTATTTGGGCATTTCTCGGCTTTATTTTCTTTATCGGAGCAGCTAGCGTTTTATACTTCCGTATGTATAACGACTTAACGACTGAAAAACAAAAGTACATTACGATTACAAAACTCGGCTTAACAGAATCGGAAATGTTTCGTTCTGCAACGATTCAGTTAGGAATTTTATTTTTCATTCCTTATATAGTTGCTGGTATTCATACAATATTTGCGATTAAGTTTTTACAAAGCATGTTTTCTTTCTCTTTATTAAAAGAATTAATCATTATACTTACGTTGTTCGGGATTATCGAGATCATTTTCTTCTTCTTAATCCGTTCTCTGTACATTAGTAAATTATCACAGCATATAAAAATATGAATAAAATGGCCTTGTGCATATTGCACAAGGCCATTTTCAATAGTTTTTAAATAATTAGCAGCAATATCCACCATAGCCGCCGCCATAACCGCCGTAACCACCATAACCGCCACCATAACCGCCGCCTCCGCCGAAGCAGCTAGCACCGATAATGATTAATAAAATAAACAATACGATTAGAAGCGCAAAACCGCCTCCGCAGCCACGTCTGCGATCGAAATCATCACATCTGCGGTCGCAATCATCATGTCTGTGTTCACACTTTTCGCCCATTATTCTATTCCTCCTTTAGTATCATTCATAACAAGTTCTTCTTGCTCTAAATGAGGGGATTCCATTTATATTATGTTTTCAGGGCAAATCGGAAGCTTGGCACTCCTAAAAACGGGCTTGTTTCATGAAAAGAGCCCCAACACAAAAAGAGGATACCTTTAAATAGGCACCCCCTTCTTCTAAACAAACATATTAAGTAAAAGCGCAAAGCCGAATGCAATAAATGATAACAATGTCTCCAGCACCGTCCACGTTTTAAACGTTTCTTTTACTGTCAAACCTAAATACTCTTTTACAAGCCAGAATCCTGCATCATTTACGTGAGAAAACATTAATGAACCTGCACCGGTTGCAATAACGAGTAATTCTAAATTTACACCAGACATGTGCTGAATAACCGGTGAAACAATTCCAGCTGCTGTCGTTAATGCTACAGTAGCTGAACCTGTTGCAATTCGGATTAATCCCGCTACCATGAACGCTAAGACGATTGGTGATAATGAAATATGTTCTGCCATTTGAGCGATGGCTGTTCCAACGCCGCTTTCAATTAATATTTGTTTAAATCCACCGCCTGCACCAATTATTAAAATAATGGAACCGACAGGTAGTAAACTTTCATCTGTTAATTTTTTAATCATCTTTTTATTAATTCCTTGTTTTATACCAAGCAAATAAAACGCTGCGAAACATGAAATAAGTAAAGCGATTACCGGACTTCCTACAAATACTAAAAATTCAGTTATTTTTTTCGGTAATGAAATATATGGTGCGACTACTGATAAAATCATTAAAACTACTGGTAATAAAATGATAAAGAATGAAGCTTTACGACTTGGCAAATCAGTAGATACTGTCGTAACTCGAACAAGCTCCGGTTCATTTTCAGGTATAACCCTCTTATGTACCCACTTTGCAAATACCGGTCCTGCGATAATTGCTGTTGGTAACGCGATAATTAATGAATACAATAGTACCTTTCCTAAATTCGCGTTATAAATCCCGATTGCTGTCATCGCACCTGGATGCGGCGGCACTAGCCCATGTACAATCGATAATCCAGCAATAACAGGTAAAGCAATTAACAATATATTTTGTTTCGTTGTTTTTCGAATTGAAATAACAAGTGGTAATAAAATGACGATTCCCACTTCAAAAAACACTGGAATCCCTATAACAAATCCGGCGAATAACATAGCCCAAGGTAATTTTTTCACCCCGAAGAATCGAATGAAGAAATCTGCAACTTGCATGCCAGCCCCTGAATCAGACATCATTTTCCCTAAAATTGTTCCGAGAGCCAAAATACCAACTAAATGTCCTAGTACACTACCAACACCAGTTTCATAGGCAGTAACAATTTTGGTCAAGTTCAACCCAGACATAATAGCTAAAAATAGACTAGCAACTGTTAAACTAATAAACGCATGCCATTTCCACCATGATACCCCTAAAATAACAATTGCGATCGCAATTAACGTGACGATTAATAAGTATATATCCATATCCCATTCCCCTTCGATATGAAATTTTTTTACAAAAAAAGAGGGAATTGGTCCCTCTTCACTTTTTAAACATCATAATTTACAACGTAATGCTGCATTTCCGTATTGTAGTAGCCTTCACTATATTCAATTACTTCGCCAACTTCATCGTAAGAATAGCGCATACGTTTTAATAACGCTGTTCCCTCTTTTTCTCCTAACGCTTCTGCAACGAAATTAGGCGCAAATCCAACAGCGAATTCATCTCTGAAGTTTTCTAAATGTATACCACGGTCCTCGACTAGATCATAAAGCGATTGTAAGTCAAAGTCCGCTAAGTCTGTACTTGCCATTTGTGCTGAAAAATAGTGCGTATAATGAATGTACGGAGTATCATTTAAAGCATATAGACGCTCAATACGAAAACTCTCTTTGCCAAACAAACGAAATGGTACTGTTCCTTCTTCATTATGAACCACTTCTGCCTTTAGCAATTTCTTTTGTACTTTATAGCCTTCTTCCACTAACACTTCTGTAAATTTCTTTCCCTTTGAAAGCTTTGTCGCAGAAGTATTTCGAATGACTTTCGTTCCTTTACCACTTTTCTTTTCTAAATATCCTTCTTGAACGAGTTCTTTAATTGCGTTTCGCACTGTAATTTTACTCACTTTGAACTCTTCTTCTAATTGTGGTTCAGAAGGAATATTTGTATGAATGGCATAAACACCATGTAATATTCGATCACGAATAATATTTTTAATTTGTAAATATAATGGACCTCTTTTTCTCGTTACGTTCACCGTTACACCCACTACCTTTCTACATCACCTACTGATGCCGTCATTGCCCGAAGTATATCTTTCTCTGATGACATTGGCGTATCACCGACGATTGTATGTGCAAGCATTCCAGCTGCTGACGCAAATGAAACAGCTTTCTCTGGTGCAAACTCTTCTATCTCGCCATGAATAATTCCGCTCGTATAAGCATCTCCAGCACCTATTCTATCATATACAGAAAACGTAAGTGTTTTGGCAAAAGTGAACGTCCCATCTTTACATATGAATCCGCGAAGTGAGTGTGTATTATCGCTATTAATAGAACGATGTGTCCCAGAAATTGTAGCGATATTATATATTTCAGCGACTTTTGGAATAAGATCAACAAGCTGTGCTTCTCGCTCCGTCTCTTCCGTTTTCATTCCGAGAACGAACATTGCATCTTTTTCGTTCATCATTACAATATCAGCTAGCCCTAACATTTCTTCATAATGCGGTTTCGCCTGTTTATATCCATCTTCTCCCCAAAGCGATGGACGATAATTGCAATCAAAGACAACAGTGCCTCCATTTTCTTTAACTGCCTTCGCCAAAGATTTCATATGATGGCGCACAGTATCATTCATCGCAAGGGTAATCCCGCAAAAATGAACGATATCAATTTCTTTTGCGATTTCTTCAAATTGGTACATCTCTTCACATGCCGTATTGAAACTACTTTCTAATCGGTTCGAATATGTAACGCGGCTTGCGCGTGCTCCAAATCCATTTTCTAAAAAGTACATACCAACATATTTACCGCCTCTTGAAATAAACGGTGCTTGAATGCCTAGTTTTTGAATGTGCGATACCGCCGCATCTCCAACCGAATTTTCCGGTAAAGTTGAAATAAGAAGCCCTTCATGCCCTAGATGAGAAAGTGCTGCTGCAACGTTCACACCTGTACCTGAAAATGAGTAATTTAATGAGTTTGCTTGCGATAGCAATTCATACCCTGGCACTTGCAGGCGCATCATAACTTCACCGAATGCTGCAATTTTCTTACGCATATTGATCAACTAACTTCTTCACGACCGCTAGTAATTCACGAACATCTTCTGTTTTCGTATTGCCAGTTTCTTTATCAATAATAGAAGAGTACACATGCGGGATAACTTGCTCTACGTTTGCTTCTAATGCAATACGTACAATTGTTTCAAAGTTTTCTTTATCAATTCCGCCCGTTGGCTCTAATGCAAATCCTTCTTCCGCACATGCTTTCGCAACAGCGCGATATTCTTCTTCATGCGCTAAACCTTTCATTGGGAAGTATTTCAATGAATTCCCGCCCATATCACGTACAAGTGCGATCGCTGTTTTAATTGGAACGATTGCTTTTTCTTCTCCAGCTGCACTAATTGGACCAGTAGAAATATTTACGTACCCTACTTTTCCTGTTGGTGATACTAAACTATTAATCCAGCTATCTTTTCCGCCAAGATTTGCACGTGTTGCTCCAACTGAAGGGAACACTTGGTTAATATGGCTACCTGGATAATGCTTCGCAATTTCAGCTACAACTGCTGCTTGGCGATTATCTCCTGCTCCTAGTCCGATTGATACAGCGTCATCAATTTCTTTTCCGTATGCTTTCATCGCAGTTACTGCTTCTTCTACTGTTGGATAATCTTTTGATAACACTCCAACGACTACATAACCTTCTGCTGCCTCAAAGATATCTTTCGCATTTCGGGTATTGTTCGCTAATACATTTAATGCTACGCGGCCTTTATAAAAACGTTTTTGAATGTTTGTCATTTTAGTTTCCCCCTACAATTTCTCTCATTTTTTCTTCAATTACATGTATGTCATCACCTTGAAGTGGGCGTGGATCAATATCAAAGAATCCTTGTCTTACTCCGTAATCACGTGTGTAAATTGCGATTTCCCCTTCGCGTAATGCTGTTACAACGTCTTTTGCTGATTTATTTAACTCGTTCTCGTTAATATGAATACGTGCTCTAAAGATTGCTCTTCCTGCCTCATCTTGAACGATCGTTACATTTACACCATTTAATTCTTTTAGCGGCATAAGTACTTGTAATAACTCTTTTTCTTGTTCACTCTTATCTTCTTTTACTCCGTACTCATCAAGCGCTTGAAGTAAACCGAAAGTTGTTTCTTTCCCAACTTTCATACTTCTACCACTGCAATGTAATTGCACTTTCAGCCACTCGATATATTTTCGTTTCCCGCCGACAATACCAGAAGTAGGTCCTTCAATTGCCTTTGAACCGCTATAAATGGCTAGGTCTGAATACTTCACATATTTTTGAATATCTTCTTCTGCTGCTGCATCAACGATAAGTGGTACATTATTTCGCTGCGCTACTTCCCACGCTTCTTCAACAGAAATCATATTTTTTTGCACTGCATGATGTGATTTCACATAAAGAATAGCTGCTGTATTTTCGCCAATTGCATCTTCAATATGCTCCGCTTTCCCTTCATTTGCGTAACCTACTTCAACGAGCTTACCGCCGCCTAAATAAATCATCGTTTCAACAGGAGCACCGTATTGAACGTTATGACCTTTTAACATAATCACTTCGTTTTTCGCGATTACTTCTTGATGAAGTCTTTCACTTTTACGGCGATTTCCTTCTGTAACGATACCAGCGATAGAAAGCGCAATTCCGCTTGATGCTGAATTTACAACAACTGCTGCCTCTGAATCTAGAATTCTCGCAATATGGTCTCCCGCTTTATCTACTAAATCAGCAATTTCTACATAATTTTGTCCACCATGTTTCATCGCATCCATAACTGTATCTGTAGGAGCGGATACACCTAAAATACTCATTCTACCGCTCGCATTAATAACTCTTTTTAATCCGTACCTAGCATTCAATGAATGACCCATTGATTACAACCCCTTTCGTATCAATTCTTATTTCAGCAATGCGCTGATCCCCTTCTGAATCAATTAACGTAATCGGTTCATCTTTCACCGTAAATAAAGTTAAGTTTGCAATATCGCCTTCTTGAATACGACCAAGCTCTGGTTTTTTCAGCCACTCTGCCGCATTTTTCGTAACTGCATCAATTACTTCTTCTAGCGGATAACCTAGGTAAAGGAATTTCGAAAGAACGTTAGCCATACTGTAAACTGGACCGTGTATACGATTCTTCCGGTAAATATCTGTACTAATTGTATTAAGGGCAATGCCGTAACGCTTCGCTGCCTCTGCTACTTTAAAAGAAAAACTAGCATTACCATGCCCAACATCTAAATGAACACCGCGTTTCACTGCATCTAATAAAACAGATATCGGTTTTCCTTCTTCATCAAATAAATTATTTTCTTTCCCGTTTAAGTAATGTGTAATGACATCATCTTTTTCTAAAAGAGGTACAACTTCCTCTATACGCGGAGGAGCTGAACCGATATGTACCATAATCGGTAATGATGTTTCACGAGATAAAGAACGCGCTACGTGCAGCGGTTCAATTCCGCTATCACAAACGACACTTTTACTCATTCTCGCCTTTAATCCAACGATTACATCTTTATACTTTTCTACTGCATCTATTACTTTCTCTTTATCTATCCATTCCATATTGGATAATTCATCAATTCGTTTCAAACCGATGCGAGAAATATTTAAAAAGGCAAATAAATTCGTTTTTGCCTGCTCTCTACTTTGTACTAAATCTGCAATACGATCAGCTCCGCAGCTACCCGCATCAACAATTGTCGTTACCCCTTGCTTAACGCCAATTTCATCTACCTCATCGCCATACGGATCAAACTCTGGAAAAGCATGAACGTGCAAATCAATCCATCCACTCGATACGTAAGTACCTGAGTAATCAAGAACCTTTCCACCCTCGCCAGCACCAGCTTTCGTCACCTGTGCGATTTTATTATTTTCAACTACAATGTCAATCTCTTCCCCGTTCACACGCTTCACATTACGTAGCACGAATCGTTCTGTCATTGTATTTCCACCCTTTTCTATAAGAAGCCATAAGAATACGCTTACATTAAAGTTTCATTTTATATCTCTTTCACATATTTAGAGTATCACGAAAAAAAAGAAAAGTAAATATAACGTTATAATGTTTAATGGTAAATAAAAAAACAATCCACAAAATGTTGAGAGTACAGGAAATTATATCAATGATTCGACAAGGAATATCGATTTACCGACAAAAAACGGCAATCCATTTCTTATATGCCAAAAGACTGACCCAAAACGGACCAGCCTTTTTCTCTATTCTTGAACAGTCACAATAACCCCGTCCATATTGTTCCCCGAAATTTCATACTGCTTATTCACCGGAACATTCACGTTCATACGATCTGAAACTTTATAATAAGAAACCGTATATTTCTTACCTTCAACCTCAGTTGAAACTTCTTTTTCCTCTTTTAAGAAGTCCAAATATTCCTCTAACGTAATCTTCTTTTTTTGCATAATTGCGCTATGTGGTAAGCCGACATAACGTATGTGCCACGGCTCATATTGAATGCCCGTAATGTTACTTTTATTTTTCGGATAACGTAAAACAAATCCGTGCTTCCATACGTTCTCTTCAATCCATTTTCCTTCAGGAGCTTTCTCCATTTTCTTTTGAGTAGACCCAACGTCGAGTGATAAACCTAAATTATGTTCACTATATCCTGCTGGAAGTGCATAATCAGATCCCATTTCTTTATATAATTTACTTTGTTCTTGAAAATCTCGGTAACCGCTACTCATTAAGAAATGCTGTACTCCATCTTTCCCAGCTGCATCGACAACGTTCAAAAACTTTTTTACAACACCCTTTGATAAGCGAAGATTTCTATCAAATATTACATAGCCTCTTACTAATTCACTATTGTGATTTACATTTATAATATCGGACCTAACACTATCTTTTTTAACCGGGTAATCTTTATTAACTAATAATAGATCACCTTTATAAATTTGTTCCTCTGTAACCTCTATCTTTTCAGTGTTCGCGGCTTTTACTTTGTTATCTTTTTCTGCAATTTTAACATCGATCTCCTTTTGAAATACTGGTAATATATAAAAGCCTACACATGCTGTACATACTATAAAAAGAGAAATAAATACCCACTTTTTCATTTCTAGTTCCTCCTTAACGTAACTTACGTATAGAATAGAAAAAACTATTAAAATAAAAAGTGGGGTAAAGTTTAAATTTTTATTAAATTGCTTTGCTCTCTTCTTTTGGTAATCTCACTTCAAATATCGTTCTAATTACGTTACTTTCAGCAGAGATTGTCCCATCATGCTGTTCGATAATATTTTTTGCGATAAATAGCCCAAGGCCTGTTCCGCCCTGTTGCTCTGACCTGGCCTTATCACCTGTATAAAACATATCAAATAAATATGGTAAATCCTCTTCTGGAATGCTATCTCCGTAATTAATAATTTGTACAACTACCTCTTCATGATCAATATATCCGTTCACATCAACAAACTTTCCATCGTATCCATAGCGAATCGCATTCGTTAAAAGATTTTCAAATACTCGAGCTAACAATTTCCCGTCACCGTTAATAGGTAAATGCGAATCCATATTCAATCTCGCTTCTAAACCTTTTTTTTCTAATAACGGATATAATTCTTCATCTAACTGTATAAGTAATTCACTTATATCAATTGGTCTTTTTTCAATTTGCAGCATGCCATAATTCATTCTCGTTATTTCAAATAATTCATCAATTAAGATTTCAAGCCTTTCGGATTTCGTAAAAGCAATTGTGGAAAAATGTTTAATTTGTTCCTTCGTCAAATTCTCATCTTTAAGAATTAAATCTAAATACCCTAAAACAGATGTTAGCGGCGTTCTTAAATCATGAGCTAAGTTGACAATGAGCTGATCTTTACTACTTTCCGCAAAGTCTCCTCGTTCAACCGCTTCTTTTAATTTTTCACTCGCTACATTAATTTCGCGTGCGATATATCCAAACTCATCATTTGATGAAACACGAACTTGATTTGAAAAATCTCCGTTCGCAAGATGATGAATCCCGTTCGAAATCTCATCAAAATATTTTAAATACGGTCTAGTAAGAAAGAAGAAAAACATAATGGACAGAGGAATAAATACAGTTAAAAAGAAATTAATGTCCCCAATTTGTCTTACCATTGAACGAAATTGGGCTAAAGGATCCTCATAACGAACTGCTAATTTATAATAGAGACGTAGCCCCTCATAAATCAAATACGTTACGCCACCAGCTAATATCATACTTAACGCAAATAGCATAATCATCTTCGAGCGAAAGCTTCTCATCGTTTTAGCCATTGAAAGTATAACCTACCCCCCACACTGTTTTTATTAACTTATCCTTTCTTTTATCTTCCCCAAGCTTTTTTCGCAAAGTACGGATATGTACCATAACTGTATTTCCACTTTCGTAATACCCTTCAGCCCATACTTGCTGAAAAATATTTTCCACACTGTACACTTTCTTCGGATGACTTGCTAATACATATAAAATATCAAATTCTTTTGGTGTTAATTCAATTGGCTCTCCGTACACATTTACTGTTCTTCGCTCAGGATCAATAGCGACTCCGCCTATTTCTAAAGCAGATTTATTCTCCGCTACTTTCGGCTGATTTAACGTAAGAAATCGGCGTAATTGTGCATTTACACGTGCGACTAATTCAATCGGTGTGAAAGGCTTTGTCATATAATCATCTGCACCTAATACAAGACCTGTCACTTTATCAAAATCAGATGTTTTCGCACTTAAGAAAATGATTGGCATGTGGTGCTTGCGGCGAATCTGCCTCGTCACTTCATATCCATCCATTTTCGGCATCATAATATCTAAAACCACTAAGTCAATTGGCTGAGTTTGAATAATATGCATGGCTTCTTCTCCATCAGCTGCTTTAACGACGTGGTAACCCTCTTTTTCTAAATGTATCTCAATTAAATCAGCAATTTCCGCTTCATCATCAGCTATTAAAATTGAAATGCGCTTCATTTTAGTCCCCCTACTTTATTCTGTTTTCATACGCTCGATTTTAAACTAGTCTATCCAATTTGTACAATAAGAAAAGGCTACCCGTAAGAGTAACCTTGATAAATGAAATTATATCGGCGATTTTCAAAATATATCAACTGTAATTTAAATTATATCGGCGATTTTTTAAATATATCGACTTACCGAAAATTAACGACAAAATCATCCCGCTATTTGCAGGTAGTCAGTACTAATAAAAGCTCCCATTCATCGCTCAAAAATAATCCGCTGCTTTGTTATTTCTTCCAACCTGCCTCGATCTACTTCATACTCACGTTCAATACTTTGCGGTACCCTTACTTTTCCGCCTTCAAGCATCACTTCCGGTGAAATAATATCCCTCTCCCAATGTCTACTAGAAGCAGATATATCTCCAGGAATCATAAAGTTTGGCAATGAAGCGAGTGCAACATTTTGAGCTCGTGAAATCCCCATTTCTACCATGCCACCGCACCAAACTGGTATGTTATGCTCCATACAATAATTATGGATTTGAACGGACTCTGTTAATCCGCCCACTCGCCCTGGTTTAATATTAACGACGCGGCAACTGCCAAGCGTAATCGCAACACGTGCGTCTTCTAAACTATGGATGCTTTCATCTAAACAAATCGGTGTTTCAATTTTCTTTTGCAACTGTGCATGATCAAGAAAATCATAATCCGCTAACGGTTGTTCAATCATCATAAGTCGGAATTCATCTAGTCGTTTCAACTTCTCCGTATCCGCTAATGTATAAGCTGAATTTGCATCAGCCATTAACGGGATATTCGGAAACTCTTTACGAATTTCTTTCAGTAATTCGTAATCATGTTCTGGCTTTATTTTCACTTTAAAGCGCTCGTATCCTTCTTCCGCGTACTTCTCGATTTGTTTTAGCATAACCGGAATCGTATTGATCCCAATCACAACGCCGACTTCAATTTCAGACCTATTTCCGCCAAGCAATATCGCTAACGACTGCTTTTGACGATTCGCATATAAATCCCAAACAGCACCTTCAATTCCGGCCTTTGCCATTCGGTTTCTCTTTATATGTTGGAACAAAGACGGTACTTCATTCGGATGAGAGATTTCAGCTTTCAATAAATCCGGTAATAAAAAATCCTGAAGTACATGCAGCGCTGTCTTCACCGTTTCTTCCGTATACCACGGTTCAGAAAATGCAACGACTTCACCAAAACCAATGTATCCATCTGTATCTTCTAATTCAATGACGATACTTTCACGCTTTTCATAAGTCCCGTAACTTGCCGCAAACGGGATAATGAGCGGCATTTCCGTTATATAAAGTGTCGCTTTTTTTATTTCCACCTACATCTCCTCCACTAATTGTCTTAACTCTCGTCTTAACAATTTCTTCGAAGCATTTCGTGGTAATTCCTCTAAGAAACATGCTTTCTTCGGCACTTTATATTTCGCTAATTTCTCTTCGCAAAAACGAAGAATTTCTTCTTCTGTTACGTCTCCACTTTTTACAACAAAAGCAGCTGGTACTTGTCCCCAACTTTCGTCAGCCATACCGACAACCCCCGCTTCTACTACCGCCGGATGAGAGAGCAATACTTCTTCAATTTGAGCTGGATATATATTTTCTCCGCCAGAAATAATTAAATCACTGCGTCGATCTAATACGTATAAAAATCCTTCCTCATCTAAATAACCGAGGTCACCAGTATGAAGCCATCCATTTCTGATCGCCTCATGCGTCGCATCTTCACGGTTAAAGTAGCCACCTGTTACGTTCGGTCCTTTTACTACAATTTCTCCTTCAGCACGGGGCGGCACAACTACGCCGTCTTTTTCAATACGAAGCTGACACTGAAATAGTGGTTTTCCGGCTGATCCTACTTTCGTTAACATATAATCTGCTGTTAACGTACAAATTTGCGATGATGTTTCTGTCATACCGTACGTTTGATACACAGGAATTCCTTTTTCCACACATGTTTCTAATAACGGCTTCGGTGCTGGTCCTCCCCCAAGTAACATGCATCGTAAAGAAGATGGATATGTACCTTCGCCAAGTCGTTCTAATAAATCTGTTAGCATTTTAGAAACGACAGAAATAATCGTAACGCCTCTCGTTTGAAGTGCTTTATGAATAAAATTAGCATCATATTTTGGAACGAGTAAAATGCGCATACCGTACATAATATTTTTCATTAAAAGAGATAACCCGCCAACGTGGAACATTGGCATACAAGCTAACCAACAATCATCATCACGAAGCCCTAAATTAAGCGAAGAACCGACTGCACTTGCCCAGTGGTTACCGTACGTTAAAACAACGCCTTTCGGTTTCCCTGTCGTCCCTGACGTATAAATAATTGTCATCGCTTCTTCTAAAGAGAATTCTTCTTGTATAAATGCTTCCGCCTTCGGTCCTTGCATCACTTCAGCAAATGAACATACTGGAACATTTTCCGTCTCAAACTCTTGATCCGTCACTAAGCAAACAACTTCCGCATCATCCATTTGCCAAAGTAGCTCTTCTCTTGAAAGACGCGTATTTAAAAGCACAGCTACTGCACCTATGTAAGATAGGGCGTGAATAACTGTAATCATCTCCATACCATTTTTCATCAGAACAGCCACCTTTTGCGCCCGCTTCACTCCTACATGCGTGAGGTATTCACAAACAGATACTACTTTTTCATGTAACTGCACGAAGGTAACCTTCTCTTCCTCTATTTCAATTGCAGTGCGATCAGGTGTTAAAAATGCACGTTGCATTAACCAATTCGGCATAGTCTCCATCACTCATTCTCCTTTCATGAAAGAAAGAGACCTGATATGACATCAAGTCTCTTAGTTGTTTTGTTTCCGGTTTTGATCTTTGGTCTCATCCAGCTACAGCGGCTAGAATGTTCGGTGGCTTCACTTCTTCCTACGAGGCAAAAAGCGCCTCTCTGTCAGAAGTTCCATCCCCCTCACATTCTAAACGAACCGCTTCCGCTTTTGGTTTGATCACGGGAAACGAGGGAATTGACCGAAGTCCGGAGTGCGTTTTTCTTTGAACGCGTCGCGGCCTTCTTTTGCTTCGTCAGTTGTGTAGTACAATAACGTTGCGTCTCCAGCTAGTTGTTGAATACCAGCTAAACCGTCTGTGTCTGCGTTGAATGCAGCTTTTAGGAAACGAAGTGCCATTGGGCTGTTTGCTAAAATTTCTTGTGACCATTGTACTGTTTCTGCTTCAAGTTCTTCTAATGGTACTACTGTGTTTACTAAGCCCATATCAAGTGCTTCTTGTGCACTATATTGACGGCATAGGTACCAAATTTCACGAGCTTTCTTATGGCCTACCATACGAGCTAAATAACCAGCTCCGTATCCACCGTCAAAGCTTCCGACTTTAGGACCTGTTTGTCCGAATACAGCGTTGTCTGCAGCGATTGTTAAGTCACATACGATATGAAGTACGTGTCCACCACCGATTGCATAACCTGCTACCATTGCGATAACCGGTTTAGGGATTGCGCGAATTAGACGTTGTAAGTCTAATACGTTTAAACGTGGGATTTGGTCGTCACCTACATAGCCACCATGACCGCGAACTTTTTGGTCGCCGCCAGAACAGAATGCACGTCCACCTTCACCTGTTAAAATGATAACGCCAACATTTGCATCATCACGAGCGTGTGCAAAAGCATTGATTAACTCCATTACCGTTTTAGGACGGAATGCATTATGTACTTCAGGGCGGTTAATCGAAATCTTTGCGATGCCATTGTATGTTGAATAAATAATATCTTCGTAATTGCCTTCTTTTACCCATTCAATAGTCATTACTATTACCTCCTTTTATATTTCTGATCTCCGCTATAAGTGCAACTTCCTTCTTGCTGAAAAAAGTATCACTGCATAGTTTTTAGAAATCCCTTTACTATTGTATCAAACTTTTCCGGTTGTTCCACATGAATTGCATGGCCAGCCCCATCAATTTTGACAAATTTCGCATGAGGGATGCATTTTTCGATGTTTTTTAATAGGCGAAAGAACTTTTCATCGCTTTCTCCATTCAGTAAAAGGACAGGCATTTTTAGGTTTTGCAATTCGTTCCACCATGAAGGTTGAGCCCCTGTTCCCATGCCACGAAGACTATTTGCAAGTCCTTTTGGATTATTAGCAAGTCGTTCTTTTCGCAACGCTTCTTTTACGTTTTGCACTAAACGTTTTTGCGTTTCAAATAGCGGAATATTTTCCCACATCGATACAAAACTTCGGATGCCTTCTTGCTCAATTTTATCGGCAAGTCGTTCATCTTTTTCCTTGCGTTCTTTTCGCTCCTTTGCACTCTCAAGTCCAGCTGTACAGTTTTCTAAAAGAAGCGAACGCACATATTCTGGATATAAGCATGCCATCGTAATCGCAAGTCTACCACCCATTGAATAGCCAAGTATGTGCGCATTTTCAATATGAAGATGATCCAGTAGTTCTTTCATTTGCAGTGCCACATTTTGAATATCATAATGCATCACATCTTCAGGACTTTCCGTTTTCCCGTGTCCAACAATGTCTACTAGAATGACTTGAAACTGCTCGCTCCAAGAAGGAATAAAGGAACCCCACGTTTCCATGCTTCCCGTAAAACCATGAAGAAGTAGAAGTGGTTCCCCGCTTCCGGCTACTTCATATTCATACGATACACCTTGCAATGTTACTTTCATTTTGATTCACCTTGCAAAGATGTATTAATAACGTCCATTGTTTTTGCCCATAGTTCACGATGTAATTTCAAGTTTTCTTCGCGATTCGTACAAATTTCCACGACGTGTAATCCATTCGTTTTCGTTCCAGTTTGTACTTCTTCTCGGAAGTTTTCCCAACCATTTACACGGCTAAATGAACCACCATACATTTTGACAACATGTTCATAATCAAGCCCAATTGGTGTTCCAAATAATGATTCGAAATGTTCCTTTTTCTCGTATTGTGGTAAGAATGAGAAAATACCTCCACCATCATTATTTACAACAACAATCGTTATATTTAACTCATGTAGTTTTGCGGCTAATAGTCCGTTTAAATCGTGATAAAATGATAAATCACCGATTACTAATACGAGCGGATCACAAATAATACTCGCTCCTAAAGCTGTTGAAATGATTCCATCAATACCATTTACACCGCGGTTCGCCATTACTTGAATGTTTTTATCCGATGTGAAGAAAAATGAATCGGTATCGCGAATTGGCATACTATTACTCGCAAATAACGTTGCCCCTTCTGGTAATACACTTACAATATCCGTAATTACTTTTCCTTCAAATGCCGTTTCATATGTTTCCATCTCACGAAGCGTTTCTCTCGTTTTCTCGTTTATTTGTTTCCACATTCCGAACCAATCATTCTTTTTCATAACTGGCATTTTCTCTAGTAATGCTCTGCAAAATTCACTGTCACTAGCTTGTACAACTTCTGTCGCAACTAGAGCTGGATCTATCCATTGTCCAGATTCATCAACAACGATATGAACAGCTTTCGTTTGTTTTTTGATGAACTGCGTTAATGCTTTAGAGACAGGCATTCCTCCGAAACGAATTAAAACATTCGGCTTCCACGTTTCTTTTAACAATTCATTTCGTAAAAATGTATCGTAACAATCTATAACCATCGTTTTATCATGATTACCACTACGGAGGTTAGAAAGTGGATCTGCTAAAATTGGATACCCTGTTTTCTCAGCTACTTTCATAACAACTTCTGTTATTTCTGGATGACTGCCGTCTCCACAAATAATAAGCCCCTTTTCCATATGTGAAAGGCGCCCTACAAGAGAATCTACATATTCACTCGGCATCGTCACGTTCCCTTGCTGAACTACTCCTGTATATTCACCACGCCCTTTATCCCATAAACTTTCTAATGAGAAATCCGGTATAAGCGGCTCGCGAACTGGAAAATTAAGATGAACAGGTCCTTGCGGCGCTAGAAGTGCGCTTGCTATCGTACGCTGCGTTGTCATTCGAGCGTAATGATACATTGCTTCACTTGCTTCAGGAAGTGCCATCTCTGTAAATTGCTTCACAAAAGTACCGTATAAATTAAATTGATTCATCGCCTGTGGTGCACCCACATCTCGTAATTCATGCGGTCTATCCGCTGTCAATACGATAAGCGGCACTCGTGAATGAAACGCTTCACATACAGCTGGATAATAGTTCGCTGCTGCCGTTCCTGACGTACATAATAGCGCAACAGGACGTTTTTTTGCTTTCGCAATACCGAGCGCAAAGAATCCTGCTGATCTTTCGTCTACATGTAAATATGTTTTCATTCCTTCATGTTGTTCCATTAGTAAGGCAATCGGCGTTGACCGTGAGCCTGGACTAATGACAACATCACATACATTTAGACGCGTCAGTTCGTCCACGAACGCGCCTAAATAATATGATAATGCTTCTATATGATTGTTCATTTCATTAATTCCTCCAAAGCACCAAGCATCGGTCTAAACTTCAAACTTGTTTCTTCATATTCAAGCTGCGCTACTGAATCAATTACGATACCACAGCCGGCAAATAAGGATGCCTTCTCGCCATTTAATAATCCGCAGCGAAGTGCAACCGCAAATTCACCATTTCCTTCATCATCTATAAAGCCAATTGGTGCACCATATAATCCTCTATCTAAAAGCTCTACATCACGGATTAATTTCAACGCCTCATGACGAGGTGTACCACCAAGAGCTGGTGTTGGATGTAATTCTTCTACCATCGTTAAAAGACTTGCATCACCTTTTGCTTCTACTGGCGTATATAAATGGATTAAATTTTTCGTCGTTAATAAGCCTGGGCTCTCCGGAATATTAACAGATTCGCAATGCTCACTTAGCACACCTCGAATCATGTTAACTACATAACCGTGTTCAGCCAAATTCTTTTCATCATGAAGAAGCGTCTCACCATTTTGTTTACTTTCTTCTATAGAATTGCCATGACCAATTGAACCAGCAAGGCACATCGATGTGAACTTCTCGCCTTCTTTTCGAATCAATCGCTCAGGTGTCGCCCCTAAGAAGCATGCTCCTTTATAATCAAAAGAAAATACGTAACAATCCGGTTGCCCAATGCGAAGCGCTTCTAAAACAAGAACGGAATCAATATGCTGATCCATCGTTAATTTTAGCTCCCTTGCTAATACAACCTTCTGCACGTTCCCTTGCTTCATTTCATCTTGCACTTTTCCAATCGCGTTCATCCAGCCACTCGGATCAACTTCTACTTTAGAAGTAACTGTTAATTTTGATCCTACTAGTGCACATTTACTCTCTTGTAAAATTCTCTCTTCTACAGAAATAATTTCGTTATAAAGAGTTTCTGCACAATCTTCAGCTGAAACGAACTGATTAATCGTTAACCACGCCTTTTCATTTTTTACAGTTAATAAAAATGCTGGTAGTGAAAATGTGGTATCATCAAATTCTTTCCAAAGATTCGTTTTTTCTTTTTCTTGGTCAAATGAAAATCCACCAAATAAAATAGGACCTGTTCCAAATTCGTATCCTTCTCTTTGTACGAATGCTTTCTCTTTTACTTGATCCCACTCGTCACGAGCAGTTTGAAAGCGTTTGTGAGAAGAATTTGCTATAGTGAAAACAGAGCCAATTCCAGCAAATATTACATGCTGAGCTGGGTCTGCAAAATAACATCTATTTTCGAATGCGATCCTTTTTCCTGCTGCATAAAACAGAAGTGGATCCACCCAATCTATTTGTTTTACAAAACTAACTAATGTTTTTTCATCAGTCGTACGCTTAATAGCTGTAACAAGAACTTCTTGTAAGCCTTTTCGTTTCGTTTGAATCACAATTGTCTCCCCCCTATGGGCGAAAAATAGTCATAATTACGCTTGATTTTAAGATACACCTCAAAGGAAAGGCCTGTCAACGTTTAGCATTTCTGAGAAATTCACCTTCTCTTCCTAGAAAATAAACGTTGACACTAAATGATGCTTTTTCTACACTTAATTGTGTACAATATGTGACCAAGGAGGATTCAACATGGAAATGAACGTCGAAACGAATTCCTCTCCTACGGCGCCAAAGCCAAGTAAACAAACAGGCTGGCGAATTTGGTGGAGTTTATTACGTCCCCATACATTAACAGCAGCTTTCGTTCCTGTTTTCATCGGAACAGCTTTTGCAATGCAGGTCGGAGGTATAAATCAAATACATCTTCCTCTTTTCTTTATGATGCTTCTTGCTTGCCTTCTCATTCAAGCAGCAACGAACATGTTTAATGAATACTTTGATTATAAAAGAGGACTCGATCATGAAGGTTCAGTTGGAATAGGCGGTGCTATCGTCCGCGATGGCATTAAACCAAAAACCGTTCTTAACTTAGCATTCGGATTTTTAGGCATCGCAACGCTATTAGGTGTTTATATTTGTATGAACTCTAGCTGGTGGCTTGCTGCAATCGGTCTTGTTTGTATGGCCGTTGCTTACCTTTACACTGGTGGCCCTATTCCAATTGCGTACACACCATTTGGAGAGCTAACAGCAGGATTATTTATGGGTGTCATTATTATTGGTATTTCATTCTTTATCCAAACAGGCGCAGTAACATCAGAAGTGATTTTATTATCTATTCCAAGCTCCATTTTAATTGGTGCAATTTTACTATCTAACAATATTCGTGATTTAGATGGTGATAAAGAAAATGGTCGTAAAACGTTAGCAATTCTCGTTGGACGCGAAAGAGCCGTTGGTGTACTTGCTTCTATGTTTATCGTTGCCTACATTTGGACAATCGCTTTAATCATCGTTAACATCGTATCACCATGGATGCTTATCGTATTCTTAAGTGTACCGAAAGCATTTAAAGCGACGAAAGGCTTTATCGGCAAAAGCATTCCAATGGAAATGGTACCTGCGATGATTTCAACAGCAAAAACAAATACAATTTTCGGTCTCCTAATGGGAATCGGATTATTGCTTGGATACTTCCTATAGAAAGGAGCTGCTTATGCGGCTCCTTTTTTCATATACCGACTTCCCGGCTGAAATTCACCTCATAATTCCTACTCTCAACGCTCATACTATGTAAAGAAACTGAATTGTAGGAAGGTGGACGACTATGTTAACTCCACAACAAATAAATCAATTTAAATCTATTCTAGAAAAACAACAGCAAGAAGTTGAACAAACGATACAAACTCATGAAGATGAAAACCGTACATCTGAACGTGATTCAGTAGGAGAATTGTCTAGCTATGACAACCATCCAGGTGATATGGCTACAGAATTGTACGAACGTGAGAAAGATTTCGGACTCATCGAATTTTGGCATAAACAGTTAGAAGATACGAAACATGCTCTGCAAAAAATTGAAGCTGGTACGTACGGAATTTGCGAAGTGTCTGGTGAGGAAATTCCATTTGAAAGATTAGAAGCAATGCCAACTGCTACAACGTGTATTCAGCACACTACAAATAAATTAGATATGCAGACGCGCCCAGTTGAAGAAGAGGTGCTAGATCCTTCGTTTCATAAGCACGACGAAGATCATTCTGTAGAGTACGATGCTGAAGATGCTTGGCAAGACGTCGCAAATTACGGAACATCAGAAACACCATCCGATTTAGAAAGACAGGATTCAAAAAACTATAATGGCATGTACGTAAATAGTGAAGAAAATGTTGGGTATGTAGAGGATTTCGAAAACTTTATTGGAACAGATATGTATGGAAAAAACCCACAAGTTTTCGCAACAGAAGAACATGAAGAATATGAACAATTGCTTGATGACTTTGAAGAACGCACCTTTAAAGGTGAATTATCTTCAGATGATTCTGGTTCTAAAGCATAAAAAAAGCATTCCGAAATTCGGAATGCTTTTTTCGCTAGCTAATTAGTTTTTTGTAACGTTAGCTGCTTGTGGTCCGCGGTTTCCATCAACGATTTCGAAAGAAACTTCTTGACCTTCTTCTAAAGTTTTGAAGCCGTCGCCTTGAATAGCTGAGAAATGTACGAATACGTCTTCTCCGCCTTCAACTTCGATGAAGCCAAAACCTTTTTCGCCGTTAAACCATTTAACTTTACCTGTTTGCATGTCATGTACCTCCTAAATAAAAATGAAACTATGAATCCACATGAAAAGGTGGATATAAAGGACATGAATGTATAACAAGCTTACAGCCTTTAATACAACGCGCTTTATTTCCGTACCACATTATGTAGCTCAATAGTGTTTTCACTATATCATGCTATATCAAAAACGTCAAATGAGAACACTTTCGTCCCATCGTTTTTTATAATTCTAGTATAACCTTAAATTTTCATTCTATTTTTATTCAAAAATTACCAAAACTACAGTATTCTAATTCCTTTGATTTCTGTACAATATAATTACTACATATGATGAGGTGAAAAAATGCAAGCACATGAAATCGAGTATAAATTATATGGCGATGATATGCAGTTTGTTGAAATTGAATTGGATCCAGAAGAAAGCGTTGTCGCAGAGGCTGGCGCAATGATGATGATGGAAGATCATATCGAGATGGAAACGATTTTCGGTGATGGTTCTGGACCATCTAATGGTCTATTCGGTAAATTAATGGGCGCAGGTAAACGTCTCGTTACAGGTGAAAGTATGTTTATGACTGTATTTACAAATACAGGTCATGGCAAACGACACGTATCATTCGCCGCTCCTTATCCTGGAAAAATTATTCCTGTTGATTTAACAGAATACCAAGGAAAAGTAGTCTGCCAAAAAGATGCATTTCTTTGTGCCGCAAAAGGTGTTTCTATCGGAATTGAGTTTACTAAAAAAATAGGAACTGGTTTCTTCGGTGGTGAAGGTTTCATCATGCAGAAACTTGAAGGTGATGGTCTAGCTTTCATGCATGCAGGCGGAACTGTATATAAGCGTGAATTGAAACCTGGCGAGAAACTTCGCATTGATACAGGTTGTCTCGTTGCAATGACGAAAGATGTTAACTACGATGTTCAATTCGTTGGAAAAGTAAAAACAGCTCTATTTGGCGGCGAAGGTTTATTCTTCGCAACGCTAGAAGGTCCTGGAACAGTTTGGATTCAGTCCTTAACACTTAGCCGCTTAGCAGCACGTCTTACAAGCCCAGCAGCTCAAAACAGCGGTGAAGGTAGCGTTTTAGGCGGACTTGGTCGTTTATTAGATGGAAAAGAGTAAGAAGTGCCCTTATAGGGCACTTTTTATTTAGGTGGACTATACAAACCATTTTGGATCATAAAGTATTTCATCGCTTCATTAAGCCACGCCTCTTCTTCTTCCGTATAAGGAGAAGGCATCATATTATTATATTGTTCTTCTACATTCTCTAATTTACCTAGAGAATACATTGTCTCTTCACCGACATACTTAAGAGTCGCTTTCATATGTTCATCAACCAATTTTTGCACTTCTGAATCCTCAATTTGTCTTCCAAATAACCTTTTCACTTCTTTTGCTAAACGCATAAACTCTTTATCAAGTGCTATGTCCTCTTCTTCCGGCTTATTATATAATCCATCAGCCACTTCTTTTGGTACATATTCTTCAAGCCATAAACGCTGTTCGTTTTCTTTTTGGATACTATTAATTAAGCTCATTAATATATTACTATCTACCTCTTCATCTTCCTCAAGGTATACCATTGTTCGTTCAATCGCCTTTATCGAAACTTCAAGTTGTTTTTTCTTTTCTTCAAAGGCTACTCTTTGATTTTGTAATGTTTCTTTTAAGCTTATATTCAAACTTTTCACATTGAGCATGACACGAATTTCTTCTAAACTATATCCTAATACTTTAAGACTCACTATTTTTTGGAGCGCTAATATATCTCTATCTTTATATACACGGTGTCCTGAACTTATATTTTTTTCAGGTTTAAGCAGGCCAAGTTCATCGTAATACTGTAGTGTTCGTATTGATATACCTGTTCTCTTTGAAAACTCACCAATTGAATAGCCTTCCTTTTTGCTCATCCTACACTCCTCCTAACAATATGTTTACAAAAATCATACTCCCTCACGTAACTGTAGGTTCAAGCCTTTTTTCAAAAAGAATGAATCAAGTCCCTCACTGCATATATTGAACTATACCTTTTCTTAAGGAGGGCTTTCTTGATGCGTACTCCTTTATCCTTTGATAAAGACACTGCCATATTGTTAGCATCTTGCTGCGATCTAACGTATGAACAATATAAACAAAATGGCATTTTCGAAATACCCGATGGGTTCCAATATGTACAAGGGTTTCAAGGAAAGGCCATTCAAAAGACAGAATGGTTCGGATTCATATTAGAATCTGAGGATACAATTATTGTAGCTTTTAGGGGCACACAAACAGATACAGATTGGATTATCGATTCACTCGTTAACCAAAAGCCATACCCATATGCTTTAAATAGTGGAAATGTCCATAATGGCTTTCTTTCAATTTATGAATCTTGCCGGGATTCCATTATGGATATGCTCGTGTCATTACCAGCCCATAAGAAACTTCTTGCAACAGGCCATAGCTTAGGCGGTGCACTCGCTACACTACACATACTAGATGCACGTATAAATACTGCCTTCGCACAGTACGGTCTTTATACCTTTGCCTCTCCAAAAGTTGGAGATATCGCCTTTCGAAATTATTATAAACTGCAAGTAGCTAGTAGCTTTCGTTTTGTCAATTTATTCGATGTCGTTCCTCTTCTCCCTCCAAGAAATGTCCATTTTAATGATAAAGACTGGGAATATGCACACGTCCATCACAACATGACATTTACGAAAAATACAAAATCCATTACGAATAACCATTCCATTACAACATACAAAACATGTCTGACCTCTCATTTTTAACCAGTAAACAATTGGAAATTTAATATTTGTATACTATAATAATCTATGAAATTACTTTCGGATGAGGGGACCTTACATGCTAAAATTTTTCTTTGCACTTTTTCTTATAATAATTTTTTCGTTTACAGGTTTCTTTACATTTTCATACTTTGCGACAGGGGAATATGACGGAACAGCTATAATATATACCGCTATCCCATTTCTTTCTTAAGCAACATAAATAAAACGAGCTTAATCCCATTAAGCTCGTTTTATTTTTCTAAGCAAGCGTATCCTTGTTTTAAAAATAAATAAAAGCCCCTTCAACAGGGGCTTTCATCTAAAATAGTTTAACAGTATTACCAATACCCCAAATTTCATTACTGTACTGCAAAATTGTTCGATCACTCGCAAAATGCCCAGATTGTGCAATGTTCAAAATCGACATTTCCAGCCATTTCTCCCTATTTTCATAGGCCCTTCCGACAGCTTCTTGTCTTTCTGCATATGGGCTAAAATCTCGAAGAACGAAGTATTCATCATTTTGAATAACGAGAGAATCATAAATCGCCTCAAATTCAGCTCCCGACTGTGCAAAGAAACCATTCGTTAACTGATCTACTACTTTTTTAATGTGCATATTGTGGTGATAATAGTCACTTGCACGATATCCACCGTTTTGGTAGTAATGAAGGACCTCATCCGCCGTTAAGCCGAAAATGAAGCAGGCATCATCACCGACCCGGTCTTTTATTTCAATATTAGCTCCATCTAACGTTCCGAGTGTAATTGCACCATTCATCATGAATTTCATGTTACCTGTTCCCGATGCTTCTTTGCTCGCAGTTGAAATTTGTTCACTTACATCTGCCGCCGGGAATATATCTTCTGCTAAAGAAACTCGGTAGTTTTCTAGAAAGATAACTTTCATAAATTGACTTACGTACGGATCGGTATTTACTTTTCTTGCAAGCTCATTTATTAATTTAATAATTTTCTTCGCATAATAATAGCCAGGTGATGCTTTCGCTCCAAAAATAAAAGTACGCGGGTAAAATGAAAAACTAGTATCCTCTTTTAAACGGTTATACAAGTACAAAATATGAAGAACATTTAATAACTGTCGTTTATAGGCATGTAACCTTTTCACTTGCACATCAAAAATAGAATTTGGATCAATAGTGATCCCCATTTTATTATGAATGCTCTCCGCTAAAATAATCTTACGCTCTTGTTTTACCCCTGCAAGCTTTTCTTGAAAACTAGTATCATGTATGAAGTTTTGCAGTGCTTGCAGCTTAATTGGCTCTTTCTTCCATTCTTCTCCAATCGCTTCCGAAATAAGATTCGTCAGCTGTGGATTCGCCTTCATTAGCCAGCGCCTATGAGCAATTCCATTCGTTTTATTATTAAACTTATCTGGATAAAATTCATAGAACAATCGCATTTCACGCTGCTTTAAAATTTCTGTATGAATTTTCGCCACACCGTTAACGCTATGGCTACCAACAATCGCTAAATGAGCCATTTTCACAAGGTCATGCGCAATAATGGCCATGTCCTCAATACGCTTCCAATCGTACGAATAACGGTCCCAAAGCTCATGACAGAAACGTTCATTAATTTCTTCAATAATCATATAAATTCTCGGTAATAACGGTTTAAAAATGCGAATTGGCCATTTCTCAAGCGCTTCTGATAACGTCGTATGATTCGTATAGGAAATCGTCTGCGTTGTTATGTGCCAAGCTTCTTCCCATGTCAATTTTTCTTCGTCTAATAAAATACGCATAAGTTCTGGAATTGCTAGAACCGGATGTGTATCGTTTATATGAATCGCGATTTTTTCATGTAACTGACGAAGACTACCGTGTCTCTCCCTATGCATACGAACGATATTTTGCAAACTTGCTGATACGAGGAAATACTGTTGTTTTAAACGAAGTATTTTCCCCTCATCATGCGTATCATCTGGATATAAAAACTCCGATACGGCCTCTGTTTCACGCTTATATTTCAAAATATCTTTACAATTTTGCGGGAAAGGAACTGGCTCCGCATTCCAAAGCCGAAGCGTATTTACAGTACTCGTTTCATACCCTACAACTGGAACGTCATATGGTACTGCCATAATAACTTCTGCATTTGTATGCCTGAACTCTAAACGTCCATCAATTTCTAGTGGCTCAACGTTTCCAAAATAACTTACTTCTACGGCTTGGTCATACCTTCTTACTTCCCAAACGTTTTCATGAAGAAGCCACTGTTCTGGAAATTCTACTTGATAGCCATCAACAATTTTTTGATCAAACAGACCATGCTTATAACGAATACCACAGCCATGTCCTGGTAAGTTTAAAGAAGCGAGTGAATCGAGGAAACAGGCTGCTAAACGTCCAAGTCCGCCGTTACCAAGGCCAGCATCTGCTTCAATCTCTTCTAACTCGTGCAAAGAAATTCCAAGTTCAAAAAGTCCTTTTTCACATACATCTCGAATGCCTAAATTTAATATGTTACTGCCTAGTAAACGCCCAAGTAAAAATTCAATGGATAAATAATACATTTGTTTTTGATCCCCAGAACGATAACTTTCATTCGTTGCAATCCATTGACTATTCATATACTCACGTACCATATGACCGAGCGTATTATACTGATCACGAGTTGTAGAATCTTTGAAACTTTTCCCATACATCGTTTCTAATTTTTCTAGAAAAGCGGATTTGAAGCTTTCAACATGAGTAAACATTTTTTCACCACCTCAATGTTATTCCATGAGACTTTTATACAATTTCTTGTATGCAAGAGCAGATTTCCCCCAGCTATAATCTTCAGTCATCGCTTGCTTTACAAGCTTATCCCATACCGGTTTATCTTGATAAAACTCAATTGCACGAAGAATCGTATGTAACATGTCATGCGCATTAAAATTCGTAAAGCTAAAGCCATTCCCAATTCCAGTGTCCTCATCGTAAGAATGTACAGTATCATTTAATCCGCCTGTTTCTCTTACAATTGGAATCGTGCCATATGCTAGCGCAATAAGTTGTCCAAGTCCACACGGTTCAAACAGCGATGGCATTAAAAACAAATCGCTTCCCGCGTACACTTGGTGCGCTAACGCTTCATTAAACCCAATATATACTTTTACCTTTTCTGGATACTCGTATGCCATCCATTCAAAGAACTGCTCATATTCAGAATCGCCTGATCCCAAAATAATACATTGTACATCTTCTTCCATTATTTCACGGAATACAGTACGTACTAGATCAAGCCCCTTTTGCTTCGTTAATCGTGTTACCATCGAAATAACTGGTGTATCTTCTTTTTCTGGTAAACCAAAATAACGCTGCAATGCGCGTTTATTTTCACTCTTTTCCTCTAATGACTCTGCACTATACTGAGCCGTAATATATGGATCTGTTTCTGGATTATATACGCTCGTATCAATTCCATTTACAATGCCACTAAGCTTATCGTTATGCTTTCGTAGCAATCCATCTAACTTCTCACCGAAAAACTCATATTGAATCTCTTCTTTATATGTCGGGCTAACCGCTGTAATTTGGTCAGATGCGATAATACCGCCTTTCATAAAGTTCACGTTTCCATAAAACTCAAGCTGCTCACTATGAAGATATTCATGACCAAGCTCCAGTAAGTCGTACATCACTTCAGGAGGAAACACACCTTGGAACTGCAAGTTATGAATCGTATATACCGTTTTAATATGCTCATATAACGGGTTATCTTGATACTTTTCACGAAGTAAGAAATTAACCATAGCTGTGTGCCAATCATGGCTATGAAGAACATCTACTTCGAAATCAAGATGCGGAATACACTCTAAAACTGCTTTTGAAAAATAAGAAAAACGCTCCCCATCATCATAATGGCCATATAGAGAATCTCTCTTAAAATAATATTCATTATCTATTAAGTAATACGTAATCCCGTCCTGCTCACCTTTTAAAATCCCGCAATATTGATTTCTCCATCCAAGAGGAACGTTAATTACTTTATGAAGCGTACATCCTTCTCTTAACTCTTTCGGGATAAGACTGTAGTTTGGAAGTATAATGCGAACATTCACTCCTAATTTTTTTAATTCTTTTGGAAGCGCTCCTGCTACATCAGCTAGACCTCCGGATTTAATAAACGGTACACATTCTGATACTGCAAATAAAATATTCACCTGTTGTTCCACTGCACGAAAAGCGTATACATCATAAATCGCTCTTCTTACAGCTTCCTCCCTTCAAGTTTTCATATAGGGTAAAACCTTAATTAGTGGGGGTTTTCTAAATCCCCCACTAATTATGCACCTGCTATTTACGAATAACTGTTGATTGTACTATTTTGTACACTACCTTTTTCTACAACATATGGCTTATCAGCACTTCCTTTTAACACTACGCCGTCGCCAAGTTTCACATCTTTATCAATAATAACACCGTCTATTATACAATTATCTCCAATTTGGCTCTTTTGCATAATAATACTATTACGTACAATTGAACCTTTTCCAATTTTAACAGAACGGGCGACAACACTATTTTCCACTTCCCCTTCAATAATACTGCCGTTTGCAACCATTGTATTTTTCACTACTGCACCCTTCATATAACGAGTTGGTGGCTCATCTTTTACTTTCGTAAAGATCGGTGCTTCTTTCTTAAATAATTGCTTCCAAATAGAAGGCTGCAAAATTTCTAGACTATGTTTATAGTAACTTTCAATCGAATCAATAATAGCTACATACCCTGTATGCTCATACTTAGCAATATGCAGTGATTCCCCTCGCTTTTCTCTCACTACATCAAATAAACTGTATTGCTCCACATCTTTATATGTCTCAAATAAGTCTAGCAATAATTGTTTCTTTAACACATATGTTTGAAGCGAAACCCCTTCATGACAAACTTCAGTAATATCTGCAGACGTATGTATATGTCGCTCTAACACCGCTTGAAAGTTTAACGCTGTTACAAGATGGCTATTCGTAATAACAACATATTCTTCTCTGCTTCTTAGAAAATAATCAATATGTCTTCTAAAATGTGCAAAAGATCCAAATTCGTCATGATCACATTGGCAGTTCGGTGGGAATAAAAACAGGCCATCACGCTTTCTATCTAAATCCCACTGTTTTCCTGAACCGACATGATCCATTAAAGAACGATTTTTATGACTTGTAAAAACCGCCACGCTATGAATATTAGAATTCACCATATTTGAAAGCATGAAATCAATGAGTCGGTAACGGCCTCCAAACGGTAACGCCGCTAATGAACGATGCCCTGTTACTTTCTTTAAGGAAGGAAAACTTCCCGTTGCATTAATAATCCCCAACATTTTTTCTCCCATTCATTTCATCCCCCTTTTCTATTTTCCTTCAGCAATTAGTACTACATCGTCAACATTTTTTTCTGGGCGAATTATTGTCCCATCTTCAATAACCATTTCTGATCCAACAATCGCTCTTTCAATCACAACGTTTTTACCAATCTTTGCCCCAGGCATAACGACGGAATCGATTACCATACTACCTTCTTCTACCGTTACTCCTTGGAATAAAACAGAATGCTTCACGTCCCCTTCAATGACGCATCCTTCATTAATAAGTGACTCTTCTACTTTTGCCTGCTGTGCAATATATTGAGGTGGCTCATTTGGATTCACAGAATAAATGCGCCAATTACGATCGTTCAAGTTCAACGATGTTTCATCACGAAGTAAATCCATATTCGCTTCCCATAAGCTTTTCACCGTTCCAACATCTTTCCAATATCCTTCAAATGGATACGCCATCAACTTCTTCCCTTCATCTAATAAAAGCGGAAGTACATCTTTTCCGAAGTCATTACTAGATTCAGGATTTCTCGCATCCATCTCTAAATATTCTTTTAAAATAGCCCAGTTAAAAATATAAATTCCCATTGATGCAAGATTACTTCTTGGAAATTGCGGTTTCTCCTCAAATTCAACAACTTCCATCTCTTCATTTGTATTCATGATGCCAAAGCGACTTGCTTCATCCCAAGGCACTTCAATAACAGAAATTGAAACGTCCGCTTCTTTCTCAACATGATAATCTAGCATTTTACTGTAATCCATTTTATAAATATGGTCACCAGATAAAATAAGAACATATTCTGGTTCATACTGACTTAAATAGTTTAAGTTTTGATAAATAGCACTTGCCGTACCTGTATACCACTTCACACCTGAAGACTCCGCATAAGGAGGTAACACAGTGACTCCACCGTTTACACGATCAAGATCCCAAGCATTTCCGATTCCAATATAATTATGAAGTTCTAACGGTTGATATTGTGTTAAAATCCCCACCGTTTCAATACCGGAATTTGCACAGTTACTTAACGTAAAATCAATAATGCGATATTTACCACCAAATGGAACAGCTGGCTTGGCTAAATTTTTTGTTAATGCACTTAAACGACTACCTTTTCCCCCTGCTAGTAACATTGCTACGCACTTTTGTTTTTGAGCCATCTTGTTTTTTGCTCCCCTTTCTCGTCTTCACTGGTCGTAATATGGATACGCCAAATGGTGGAATTGTAATTTCTACATGTGCCTCTTGATTATGGTATGGTTCTAGAATCGTCTTGAGACGTTTCTTATTAACTTGCCCCGATCCGCCATATTGCGCCGAGTCACTGTTTAAAATTTCGTTATAGTACTCGAAATCCGGTACACCTACTTTATAGTTTTCATATGTAGCTTTCGTAAAATTACATACGACAACTAACGCATCTTCCTGCTTATCCCCTTGGCGGATAAACGAGAAAATACTTTGCTCATTATTATTAGCATCAATCCACTGAAATCCTTCAGACGAGTGATCTAACTGCCAAAGTGGTTTTGAGCGCTTATACAATGCTATGAGCTCTTTAAAGTAATCATGCATATTACGATGCATTTCAAAATCATGTAAATTCCAATCTAAATCTTCAAGGTCTTTCCACTCATCAAATTGCCCGAATTCTCCACCCATAAAGAGTAATTTCTTACCTGGATGAGTAAAGAAATATCCATATAATAAACGAAGCTGAGCAAACTTATCCCAGTAATCTCCCGGCATTTTATTTAATAACGACTTTTTCCCATGAACGACTTCATCATGAGAAAGCGGCAATATGAAGTTTTCAGAGTGAGCATATATTAAAGAAAATGTCATTTTCTCATGAATGTATTTCCGGTACTCTGGCGCACATTCCATATATTTCAGCACGTCATTCATCCAACCCATATTCCATTTATAATTGAATCCAAGTCCACCCTCGTATGTTGGAGCTGTTACAAGTGGCCAAGCTGTTGAATCTTCCGCTGTCATAAGAAACTCTTCATCTTCTGCAAACACGGCTTCATTTAACTCTCGTAAGAAAGAAACGGCGTGTTCATTGCTTTGCTCTTTTCCTTCTTTATTCCAGTACAGCATATTCGCAACTGCATCTACTCTGAACCCATCAATATGGAAATACCTCATCCAAAATAACGCATTTGAAATTAAGAAATTACGTACTTCCCTCTTTCCTAAATCAAAATTAACAGTTCCCCATACCTGGTTTTCTTGTACATCTATATCTTTATATTCATAAGTCGGTGTCCCATCAAACAAATATAAACCGTGAGCATCTTTACAAAAATGCCCCGGCACCCAATCTAAAATGACACCGATTCCATATTTATGACATTCATCGACAAAATACATCAAATCATGTGGCGTGCCGAATCTACTTGTCGCTGCATAATATCCTGTTCCTTGATATCCCCAAGAACGATCATATGGATGCTCAACAAGCGGCATAATTTCAATATGTGTAAATTGATGTTCCACCACATACGGAATGAGCTCCTCGGCCATTTCTCTGTAAGAATACAGAGCGCCATCTTCTTTCTTTTTCCAAGAACCGAAATGTAATTCATAAACTGTCATCGCTTCTTTATAAATCGATTTTTTCTTTCTCTTACGAATCCAGTTTTTATCATTCCATTCATATCCCTCTATATCAAAAACTACAGATGCCGTATTTGGTCTTACTTCTGCATATACAGCGTAAGGATCTGCTTTTAAAATAACGGCATCGTCCATCGTTTCAATCGCATACTTGTATATCTCATTCTCTTCAATATGCGGTACAAACAAGGACCAAATCCCCTCTTCTGTCACTTGTAGCATCTTATGTTGCTCATAATCCCATTCATTAAAATTCCCAACAACACTCATTGCTTTTGCATGAGGAGCCCATACTGTGAATCGTACACCTCGCATCCCATCTTCCGTCACAATATGTGCCCCAAAGATGTTATAACTGTCATAGTACTTTTCTGTATGAAACTCATCTCGTTTCACTTCTTCACAATTTATTACATCCAATATGTTCACCTCACTAAGATGACAGAATTTTTTTACTCTTTATCATTTCTGCGAAAAACTGAAATATCCTTGTTATTTTTTAAAAAATATTCGTTTTTTTCTTAAATTTCACTTAAAATTTTCACATTTTCCGTGTAAATTATCGAATTTTGACGAATATTCATTGCAAACGCTTCATTTCCTACTAGCCTTTCATCCTATTATTTATTTCTCAACCTTTATTTCATAAGATTTATCCTATTTTACTCGCTATTTATCACTTAAAATCGTAACAAAATAATCTGTCATAAAAAAATGTTTCTCAATATTTTTTGTCACAATTTTATTGAAATGGAAAATTCATAAGCATATACTCATTCTCAATAAAGAACATTGAACTTTCGCAAATATAATTCATACTGAAACACTATGTTTACTCTATCGATGCTCCAGGCGAAAGTCTGATAAAAATTAAATTAGGGGGCTTTCTTATGTCATTAAAACAAAAGGTTGGAATGGGAGTTGTCACAGCTTCACTTGGCTTATCCCTTACATTCGGCGGTGTATTCGCCTATTTCAGTGATTCTGAAACATCGGGTAATTCATTTCAAACCGTCTAACAACGAAATTAGGTACTGAAAAAGATGGTAAGCTACTCGGTCAATATTAATATGCTCGTCCAGATGAAAACCTTACAGGCGACGTAAATGGCGATAAAATAATTGATATTAAAGATGCTGAAATTATCGCTAATAACTATGGTAAAAAAGGAGTATCTGTAAAAGATGGCGATCTTAATAATGACGGCATCGTCGACGAAAAAGACATTCGCTTCGTAGAAAAGAAATTCTTGAAAAAAGGACCAGATGCAGCAAAATCACAAACACCTGTAGAAAAATCAAAAAGAGGTACACTGGCAGATATTTTAAAGAAATTAGGATTAACACCTAAAAAATGATAAAGTGAAACTTTAATCAGTGGGGGTTTTGTTCATCCACCACTGATTATTAGTTGAACAAATCGGGCTTTTACGGGCAGTTGATCCCCCACCTAACTTCTTTGCTTTCGCTGCATTTTGAGGTGGGGGTCTTACTGCCCGTTAATGCGGGATAATAAAGAGCACTCTATATAAAGTAGAGTGCTCTTTTCTATAAACGACCCTTATCCAGCAAAAGGGGTATATTGGGGATATACAAGGGAAACCGGAAAAGGAATTTATATTAAATTATATAAAAACTCAGAGGTAGGAAGCAGTTTCCCGCCTCTGAATTATTTAGCGATTATTATAGTACTGGTGCCATTGTTTCTTTTAATACTTTTACAGAATGAGCGAATTTCGCTTTTTCTTCTTCATTTAGCTCAAGTTCTACGATTTCACGTACACCTTCGCGGTTAATAACAGCTGGAACACCTACGAAAGCATCTTTCTCACCATATTGACCTTCAAGGTATGCCGATACAGTTAATACGCTGTTCTCGTTGCTTAAGATTGCTTTAGTTACACGAAGTAGTGACATACCGATTCCGTAGTAAGTTGCGCCTTTACGCTCAATAATGTGGTAAGCTGCATCGCGTACATTTTCAAAGATTTTATCTAAATCTTCTTGGTTATACTGTTCGTTGTTCGCTAAGATTGTTTCTAGTTTTTGTACACCTACAGTAGCGTGGCTCCATACTGGAAGTTCAGTGTCACCGTGCTCACCAACGATGTAAGCATGAACGTTACGTGGATCTACATCTAAGTAGTCACCTAACATGTAACGGAAACGAGCAGAGTCTAAAGTAGTACCAGAACCGATTACGCGCTCTTTCGGTAAACCAGATTCTTTCCAAGTTACGTAAGTTAAAATATCAACTGGGTTAGTTGCGATTAAGAAGATTCCATCGAATCCGCTATCCATAATACCGCGAACGATTTGTTTAAAGATCTTTGTATTTTTCTCAACTAAGTCTAAACGAGTTTCGCCTGGCTTTTGTGGTAATCCAGCAGTGATAACTACTAAATCTGCATCTTTACAATCTGCATAGCTACCGCTCCAAACTTTTGTTGGTGCTGGAGAGAATGGTACCGCATGGCTTAAGTCCATTGCTTCTCCTTCTGCTTTTGCTTCATTAACATCTACTAGTACGAATTCTTCAGCTACACCTTGGTTGATCATTGAGTAAGCGTAACTACAACCTACAGCTCCTGTTCCTACTAATACTACGCGATTGATACCTTTTTTCATGTTAATTTCCCCTTTCAATTGTTTACATCTATTTTTTATTATTGTTTAAGTAATTAATTAAAATACTAATTTAATGTTGTTTAACTTCTTTACATACATATTGTAGCACGGATTATTGTGAATTCCTTCACAAATTATGACCTATTTGTGAACTTTTTCACATAGAGTGTAAAGTTGTTAGAATGCGGGTGAAATCCATCTCAATGGAGGCGTTTTCTTTAGATTGTGAAAGGTTTTTTCTTAAAGTTTTCTTGGTAAGTGAAATTATATCGAACACAACTTTGGTTATATCGACGTTTCGACAAGAATAGCTTCTTCTATCTATATTATTTATCCCGCTATTTGTGGGTAGTAAGACTCCCACCTCAAAATTTGGCTGGAGCGAAGAAGTTAGCCTTCACATAATTCTCATCATTTAACTTTTGTAAATCCGCAGCAATACTTTTAGAGGTTTTTATAAGGGGTCACCATACATTGCCATCAACTTAAGAAATTGGTATTTCCCCATATCGAAAAAAATGAGCTGAATTATTATAAATAACTCTGGAAAGATAAAATTTTCATTTTGGGGATACTTCAAAATATTAGCCTGATGGACATAGGTATCACCACATGTCCATGGATTAAAGAAAGAGCCTATTATTAAACTGTACCCTACTCTTTGGGTCGGAAGAGGTGCTATAGATGAATGTAAAGACATATAGGGCTCAAGTGTTTTCTTGGTCTAAGGAGGCCAAGGTAGAAATAGTAGAACTCATTTCCGCCGGCATAGGTATGGTCGGACCCGTTCTGTTCGCCACAGTTCTAGGCTATCCCGCTCTTGGTTTTGCTGCATCGGTCGGCAGTTTGGCAGTCAGTAGCGTGAAAGTCGGTTCGAGTTTTATAAATCACGGGAAAAGGTTGGCATCAGCGCTGATATCAGTAGTGCTCGCTGCGATTGCTGCTGTTCTCTCTTTCGGACATGGCTATCTGACATTTGGAGTCTTGATCCTGCTGGTAAGCCTTGCTGCGTTAATTGGCGGATATAGTCGTGCCTTGGCGGTGGCAACAACACGCTTTGTCGTATTCCTGATTATCATCCTCAATATGGTCGACCAGACGGAGTACCGGATGGAACTAATTTTTTCAGTCTTAGCAGGGGCGATTTGGACCGTCAGTATCAGCTTGGTGCTAGGCATCTGGGTACACCGTTGTTTTAAATCATCGCTGGATGGAGCTGTGAAAGGGCCAACATCGAAAAAAATCATTCTATGGTGGAACTCTCTTGCACACCTATCCAGTTGGCAATTCCCAATCAGGCTCGCATTATGTCTAGGTATAGCTGAGGGATTGCGAATACTTTGGCCCGAGCACCACTTCTATTGGATTGCAATTACCGTAGCAATCCTTACTCAGCGGAAAATATAACTCTTTCCAATCAAAACAACACAACGAGTGCTTGGTACAGTAATCGGCGTGATTGTTGCGAGCTTGCTTCTCGCAACTAGTCTACCAATTTGGGGGTTAGTTATAAGTATCGGGCTATTCGCAGGTGCTCGACCTCTTCTAAAGGTTCGAAATTATCTTGTATACTCTGCAACCATGATCCCGCTCATTATTTTGATCATGGAAGCCGGCAAGCCGTTCCAGTTTATCATTCTGTTCGACCGTGTATTTGCAACCCTTATCGGTGCAGTCATCGTGATTGCAGTGAACTTGATATTCAGTAGAGCGATGGCGAAATCAGTGTAAAGGTGGTTATCTAGCGAAAGATGCTTTAACATTTTAGGTATCTTTTCCAGTAGAACAACCCCCCCCTATAATGACCTTTTCATACTCCATCTTTTATAAAAAAAGCAGACTACTAAAAGTTCGCTTTAGATAACATATATACAACAAAAAAGAGATAGCAGATTATGCTATCTCTTTTAGTATGACCCGTACGGGATTCGAACCCGTGTTACCGCCGTGAAAGGGCGGTGTCTTAACCACTTGACCAACGGGCCAAAATCTGGCAGAGAAGAAGGGATTCGAACCCTCGCACCGCGTTCGCGATCTACTCCCTTAGCAGGGGAGCCCCTTGAGCCACTTGGGTACTTCTCTATAATATGGCTCCGCAGGTAGGACTCGAACCTACGACCGATCGGTTAACAGCCGATAGCTCTACCACTGAGCTACTGCGGAATAATTATGGTGGGCCTAAATGGACTCGAACCATCGACCTCACGCTTATCAGGCGTGCGCTCTAACCAGCTGAGCTATAGGCCCATAAAAAGCGGGTGAAGAGAATCGAACTCTCGACCAGAGCTTGGAAGGCTCTTGTTTTACCACTAAACTACACCCGCATTAAATTAAAAATGGTGAGCCATGAAGGATTCGAACCTTCGACCCTCTGATTAAAAGTCAGATGCTCTACCAACTGAGCTAATGGCTCATTTTGAAAGTGGTGCCGGCTAGAGGACTTGAACCCCCAACCTACTGATTACAAGTCAGTTGCTCTACCAATTGAGCTAAGCCGGCTTGCGATTTCAAAATGGTGGCTCGGGACGGAATCGAACCGCCGACACGAGGATTTTCAGTCCTCTGCTCTACCGACTGAGCTACCGAGCCTTTATGTAAAAAAATGGCGGTCCCGACCGGGGTCGAACCGGCGATCTCCTGCGTGACAGGCAGGCATGTTAACCACTACACCACGGGACCATTTGGTTGCGGGGACAGGATTTGAACCTGCGACCTTCGGGTTATGAGCCCGACGAGCTACCGTACTGCTCCACCCCGCGATGATATAATATTTAATTTAGAAAAAATGGAGGAGGTAGAGGGATTCGAACCCCCGCGCGACTCTCGCCGCCTGTCGGTTTTCAAGACCGATCCCTTCAGCCGAACTTGGGTATACCTCCGAGATATGAACTTTGAGTGGTGGACCTTGTAGGACTCGAACCTACGACCGGACGGTTATGAGCCGTCTGCTCTAACCAGCTGAGCTAAAGGTCCTTTATGGTAGCGGCGGAGGGGATCGAACCCCCGACCTCACGGGTATGAACCGTACGCTCTAGCCAGCTGAGCTACACCGCCATAAGTTATATTCAAATAAGTGGAGCCTAGCGGGATCGAACCGCTGACCTCCTGCGTGCAAGGCAGGCGCTCTCCCAGCTGAGCTAAGGCCCCATATTTTGAAAATATCGGGAAGACAGGATTTGAACCTGCGACCCCCTGGTCCCAAACCAGGTGCTCTACCAAGCTGAGCCACTTCCCGTTAATAAAAACGCGCCCGAGAGGAGTCGAACCCCTAACCTCTTGATCCGTAGTCAAACGCTCTATCCAATTGAGCTACGGGCGCATATGGTGCCGAGGGCGGGGGTCGAACCCGCACGGTGGTCACCCACCGCAGGATTTTAAGTCCTGTGCGTCTGCCTGTTCCGCCACCCCGGCATGTCATACTGAAAATTGGAGCGGAAGACGGGATTCGAACCCGCGACCCCAACCTTGGCAAGGTTGTATTCTACCACTGAACTACTTCCGCAAGACATGTTTGAGTTATTTTATTAAAAGTGCGGGTGAAGGGAGTCGAACCCCCACGCCAAAGGCGCTAGATCCTAAGTCTAGTGCGTCTGCCAATTCCGCCACACCCGCATGTTATAATTTAAAAAGAAAAAATGGGGCGACTGATGGGAATTGAACCCACGAGTGCCGGAGCCACAATCCGGTGCGTTAACCACTTCGCCACAACCGCCATGATTTTCTGGTGCCGACTAGAGGACTTGAACCCCCAACCTACTGATTACAAGTCAGTTGCTCTACCAATTGAGCTAAGTCGGCTAAATGGTGGAGGATGACGGGATCGAACCGCCGACCCCCTGCTTGTAAGGCAGGTGCTCTCCCAGCTGAGCTAATCCTCCGAATTGCCTGGCAACGTCCTACTCTCACAGGGACAAGGTCCCAACTACCATCGGCGCTAGAGAGCTTAACTTCCGTGTTCGGTATGGGAACGGGTGTGACCTCTCTGC
>NZ_JBIYDV010000018.1:0-112330 GCF_044909215.1 Bacillus sp. RC252
GATAAGATGGGGCGCTGTATGCGATGAAAGTCGCACGTACAGTGCTAAGCGGGGGAAAAGATGGAGATAACTTCAAAGTCTTACCTATCGCAACTAATAGAAAGAGAGGAATAACAATGGGACTCGGAAACCGTGGGATGGCATTTGAAATGCTTATCAATCTAGCGAATGAAATGTATCAAAGAGGGGGAGTGGTGCTTATAAACAAACGTCCGACTCCTGTGAAGGTGTTAAAGAGTAAAGGTGGCCGTGTGCTAAATGGATTCTATGAAGCTAAGAGTACAGTAGACTATGACGGCGTGTATAAGGGACGGACTATAGCATTTGAAGCGAAGTCTACAGAAAATCCTACACGATTTGATTTAAAGAACATTGCGCAGCACCAATTGGATTACCTGGAGAAAGCGGAGAATATGGGAGCGATTTGTTTCTTTCTTATTGAGTTCAATAAGGACAAGTCAGTATTTGTTGTACCACTATCAGTCATCCAATCTTACGTAAGGATGTCACAGCAGTCAAAAGGCAAGAAGTCGATACCAAGAGCAGCTTTTAATATTTACGGGTACTTAGTAGAACAGACGGAACGAGCGCCAGTGAATTGCTTACAATATGTCGATGAAGCAGTAGCTCCAGTTATGTTTGATGGCATGATTCAATTTGATTAGGACCATCAAAAGGTAGCAAATAACATTGAAGCAGTAAAAGAGAAGATGGCCAGCAAGAAACGTAAATCATTAAAGGCTTAATGGATAGCGAAACCATGCAGAGTGGATGGTGGGGGCTACTCTCTATGCACGTTTCCTTTATTCAACAAAGAGATAGTAAAATTTCACACGCCTGATGTGAATATAAAAACCAAAATTCGAAATAGGGGGATTACAGATGGAGCAATTATCATTCTTTCCAAAAATAAATAACGAGGAATATAAGTTAATACAAAAAGCAGTAGTGAAGGTATTGCGAGATTAAAAGGCTCCATCAGTCCGTATGATGAACCAAAGCGAATGTGAAAGTATTCAGTTATTCCCAGAATTACGTGATACGAAGAAGATTAATGATTACAAATACTTACAGATTAGAAGAGAAATAGAACATTCATTGGATATAGAGCAAAGGGAGATGATCGAGCGGAAATATCTAAAGAGTGGTGTAATGAGTGATAAGGCGATAAAGGCTTAAATGATATTAGCTAATGATTGGTATTATTGCCGGAAAAATAATGCAATTATGGCAATTGCAACAGCCTTACGGATTATTTAAAAAAACAAGGAGGGATTGTCAAGAAATCTGTGTAAGTTTTTGAAACGAATACATAGAATAGCAAATATTAAGGCAAGATCGCTTCTGTCTTTTTTATCTTCTTTTGACTTTCGGTTTGTGTGATAATTAAATCGAAAGGTCGTGGAAGAATGAAGATAGCCGTGATACAAGCAAGTACCCAGATTAGCAAAAATAAACTGATTTTTGAAGAGACAAAAAGGGCTGTGGCGAGGCATGGATATGAAGTACTCAATTTTGGTGTTACAGTTGAAGAATCCGAGTTAAGCTATATCCAAGTGTCCTTAGCTGTTGGTCTACTTCTAAATTCAGGTGCAGTTGATTTTGTCGTCACTGGATGTAGTAGCGGTGTTGGTATGTCGATTGCCTGTAATACACTTCCGAATGTCATTAGCGGTTATCTGCCAACTCCAACAGATGCGTTCCTATTTGGTAGGGTAAATAACGGAAACTGTGCATCACTGCCACTTGGATTGAACTTCGGTTGGGCGGGCGAATTAAATCTTCGCTTCACGCTTGAGAAACTATTTGAAGAACCGTTCAATACTGGGTATCCTGAAGAATCCGCCGAACGAAAGAAACGTGATGCAGAACTTTTTAAAGCAATCAAGAGTTTTTCACATCATGGCATCGTTGAGATTCTAAGTCAGCTAGATGGAGCCGTTATTAATCCTGTTCTTCAAAAGCAAGATTTAGTGGAATTCCTCTTGCGAAATGGCACCAACATAGATATATCAAATTATCTTATCGAACAAACGAAGCATTTAAATTACGGTAGGTAAATACTATATTTTTCAATACGTTTGGCGAATTTATCGTTAACCATAAGTTGATTCAACACCATTGACCAATTACGGATATGACCGCCATTCCATTTGTTTTGGAGTTCTTTTACACGTAAATACAGAACCTTGAGTAAGGCGTTTTCGTTCGGGAAAGCGCCTTTTTTCGTTACCTTACGGAAACTTGGATTGATGTTAGTATATTAACTAGTTAAGAATGGGGAAAGAAAAATGAAGATTATATTTGATGTGATTAAAGATGAAAATTTTGATTTTACTTTATTAGAAACAAAATTGCTGAAAACTTTTAAAGAAGTGGATAATGTAGCAATAGTTGAAAAGGTTGAAGATAAAATTTTTGAAAAAAGATGATGTACCAACCCATTTGGCGGAGATTACTATTAATGTTACAGGAAAGAAAATCGGATATAGATCAGTTTCAGCTAGTATATTTATTGTTCTAGAAAGTCTATCAATGAAGCTATTCAATATTAATATTAGTATACATTAAGCATCCAATATGGATGCTTTTTTCTTTGCTATATAGAAATTATACATTAAACATATATTTATAAGCGCTGTTACGACACGCTAAGGAATAGTAATAAAAAGATGAGGCCAATGAAACCGTATAAAAACCAAAAGAATCCTAAGATCGGGAATGTTTTATGAAAATTAAGCATGGTAAACCTCCTTGGGTATATAGAGGATTATAATATATCGTTGGTCTATTTAGAAGAAAAAACATAAATTAGTACACATTAAACGTGAATTTGAACAAAATGGACATTTGGTTTAAATAAGTATATAAATAGGAAGAATCTAATTATTTGGTTCACATTTTAATCCAAGGGGTACAAATTCGATGCGACGTGAAAAGGATTTGTTGAAACAATGGAAGGCGGATTTGCAAGCTATTCAAGAAGAAAAAAGGCTGGAGAAGAAGGCTAAAAATAAGAAATATAGTATTCCTGGTAATGCAGCTGACTTCATGAATGGAAAGAATACTTATCGTAAAGAGAATGGGGTATGGAAGCAAAGAAATAAATAATGTGAGGATAAATGAGTTTGATTAAGTGTATAGCAATTTTCGTAGGCACTGCCGTGATCTGGGTGGCGTCTTGTTTGCTGTTAAGGAAAGATAAGGGGGAAAATAGATTTGAAACTTAAAGATTAGATAATAACATTATTACTTTAAAATGCAGAAAGTAGACTAGTAAACAAGCTGTTTTTGTTTTTTAGCATAGAATATGATGAATCCTAGAGTTAAGAGGAGGTAATTATATTTATGGGATGTAATTGTAATTTCAGACGTTCCCGAGATTGTGATAGATTTTGGGATGATTTAATGTTCTGCAGACGCAGAGATTGTGATGACCGTCGTTGTAGACGTGACCGCGACTGTGATTGTGATGAATGTCGTCGTAAACGTAATCATGATCGTGACTGTGATTGTGATAAGCGTCGAGAATGGTAAATTCCTATTGGAGAGTGCTTTGAAGAAAAGCGCTCTTTTTTGGTACATGGATTTTCTGGTCTGATTTCTTGTTAAGGAAAGATAACAAAACAAATGAACACATCGAATGAAAATAAAGAATGAAACGTCCGCTATGGGTGTACTTATTTAGAATTGCATACGTTCATAATTTAGACATATTTAAAATACTTATCTTATTTTACAACTCTCTTCATGTTCGGAAATTAAATGCTGTTATTAAGCTATAGTTAATTTACGGACAAAGGGGAGAAATAGAATGATTCTTGGATATGCTCGTGTATCGACACAAGATCAGAACTTAGCAAGGCAACTCAAACAATTGAGTGATTATGGATGTGATTATGTGTTTGAAGAAAAAGTTAGCGGGGCTACAACAGACAGACCTGAGTTATTACGCATGTTAGACAATCTGCGTGAAGGTGATGTGATTGTAGTAACTGAATTAGCACGTATTACCAGAAGTACACAAGACTTATTTAAACTTATAGAAACAATTAAAGAAAAAGGCGCTTCTATTAAGTCGTTAAAAGACAATTGGCTTGATACTACAAGCGATAATCCATACAGCACTTTCCTACTCACTGTAATGGCTGGTGTTAATCGGTTAGAACGTGACCTAATTCGAATGCGGCAACGAGAAGGTATTGAACTAGCTAAAGAGCGTGGTGTTTATAAAGGGCGCCCTAAGAAGTACGATGATGATAATCCTAATATGGAACATGCTTTAGATCTGCTTGCAAACCGAAAGGAAAACAAGTTTACAGTAAAGAAGATATGTGAAGTTACAGGTGTAAGCCGCACGGTTCTTTATGAGAGAGCAAAAGAAAAGGGAAGTATGTAGATTTTAAAGTAGCGAATGCGCTGCTTTTTTATTTTATCAAATAAATTGTTCTTGAGTAGAAATGAAAATAGGGGTTTGCCTTAAACATTTATTATTAATCAAGAATATGAGTATAGAAACAGGTCTAAATTCTGTAATGGTGGAGGGGATTGTTATGGACATAACTCAAAGTGTGGTAAGAATAGTGGTTAATGGGAAAGACCTTCCGTTCGCTTCAGTTCAAACCTCTGCATGGAATCATGGACCTGTAAATGATTTAATCGTTTCGACGAATCAGAGAGTGAATGAGCTTTATCAATTCATGTGGTCACAAGTACCAGTTACGATCTCGGTGTATTTTCTTCAAGGGGTGGACTTAATGAGATTCGGTAGGATCGCTGGAATTAATGAACGCGTAACGGGAGAATATATATATCATTTCATTTGGGGATAAGAAGAATTCAAAGTAGCTTAACAGCTGCTTTTTTATTTTGCATAGAAAAAGGAACCATAATAGGCTCCTTAATTTGATTCAGAAGTTGTGTAGTTTTTCTTGATGATATCTTTTATGTTGATAATTAAGGATATAAGGAATCCAGCAGCTAGGATACCTTTTACCCAGTAATATGTATTCCCGGATGTAAATTTATTATAAAAGGAATCGATATTATAATACACTAAGCCTGCTGAAATGACGGTAGAGATTACTAACGTACCAAAACTTTTCATGACGCTGCCCTCTGATTCTGAAATTTTAGACTTTTAATACAATTATACATTTAAATAAAAAGGTTTACAAAGGAATTACCATAAGGAGGAGTTATAACGAGTTTCTTCCAATTGATGGTTTTTATTTTTGAAAAAATAACTATTTTATAAAAAATATTTTTTTGACCCCCATAAAATTATTTATTCCTTCGAATATATATAAGTAGAAGAAAATAAATGAAAGAAAAAGCTAAAATTACCAAAAATATAGCGAAGAGTTATTCAAAGATTGCAGCTAAAATAGAAAAGAGCAAGTGGTATTGCAAAAGAAAACAAGAAAGTAATACAAAATACAGACTTCACTTTAGTACAAGTGGAAAAAATAGTCATATAAAAAAATCGGCCTCGAAAAATATGAGCAATAGCAAGTAGACAACCCCAAAGAAAAGTACTAAGAAAATGTGGTTAAATGGTCACTTGTTTAGTGACCATTTTGCTATTTGAAGCAGAAGGAGGCAGGGAGATTACTAGTGTTGAGTTTAGTAATGAAAATCTTAAAAAAAACGAAAATAGAAGATATCGTATTTAACATACAAAACAACGGTGGAGATAAGGAAGCTTTTATCGTACAGTATCAGCCGTTTATTAGAAAATCAATATCGTCTGTCTGCCGCAGGTACATTACAGAGCAGGATGATGAATATAGCATTGGATTATTTGCATTTAACGAAGCAATTGAACAGTATTCATATAAAAAAGGAAAATCTTTTCTAGCGTTTGCTGATCTTCTTATAAAAAGAGATGTAATTGACTATATACGCAAGGAGTCTAAGCATAATCTTGTCTTTTTAAAAGAAGATAAGCAAGAGGAAATGTTAGAAATGCAAGTGTCGCTTACGGAGTATATGAAAGAGATGGAAAATAGTAACCGTAAGGAGGAAATTCTTCATTTTCAAAGTGTACTAGCTGAGTTTAAAATCACATTTTCAGAGCTTGCTAAGGAATCTCCTAAGCATCGTGATACGCGTGAGCACTTAATAGAAATTGTAAAGATTATTATAAAAGACGAGAAAATGATGGAAGAGCTGTTCCGAAAGAAAAAGTTACCCCTTAAACATATTGAACCACGTGTTAGGGTAAGTCGTAAAACGTTGGAGCGACATCGAAAATACATTATTGCGATGTGTATTATCTTTGCAAACAACTATACATATATTCTGGATTACATAAGAGGGGAGAAGCATGATGAATAAAGGAATTGTGATGGATATAAAGAAACATAACGTAGTTGTTTTAACTCCAAATGGAGAGTTTATTACGTTTAAAAGAAAAGTACACTCTTACATGATTGGAGAGGAAATCTCGTTTAACGAACAAGAGCAAAGAGCACCGCGTTTTTCAATGCCACCTTTCTTAAAGCCTACAACAGTAATTGTTGCTGGTTTTCTATGCGTATTGCTGTTTTTCTACAATCAACCAGAAGAAAAAGTGTTTGCTTATGTCTCAGTTGATATAAATCCAAGTTTAGAGGCGAGCGTAACGGAAGATCTTCGTGTTATAGATTTGCGGGCTTGTAATGATGACGGAAGGCGTATTTTAAAAGAAATGAAAGGGTGGGAAAATAAGCATCTGCAAGATGTGATACGCACTATTATAAAGCAGAGTCAAAATGATAAGTACTTAACGAATGATAAGCAAGTTATGCTAACAGCTGTTACAAAGGACAAGTCGCTAGAACCACAGTTGGAAAAGGCTATGCAGGAATTAAAGAAAGAGTATGAGATAAAACATGTTACAGTCGAATATCAAAGCAGTACGATGCAAATGCGGGAGGATGCCAAGAAAGCAGGGGTTGGAACGGGCGTTTATATAAAACAAGAGAATGAGAAGCAAAAATCGCTTACTCCACCTGCACCTCCTTCTAATCAAGAACAACAAAAGCAATCTTCTGATGCATCATCGGACGCATCTCCTGTAAAAGAAGAAAGCAACGAGAAGAAAGAGCATATAGAACAAAAGCAATCTAAGGAACAACAACCGAAGCAAATAAAAGAAAATAATGGGAATCAGCAAGAGAACAATGGAAGAGGATCACAAGGGAATAATGGAAATGGGCAAGGAAACAACGGCAGAGGGTCCCAAGGAAATAATGGAAATGGGCAAGGAAACAACGGAAGAGAATCACAAGGAAATAATGGAAATGGGCAAGGAAACAACGGAAGAGGGTCACAAGGAAATAATGGAAATGGGCAAGGAAACAACGGAAGAGAGTCACAAGGAAATAATAGAAATGGGCAAGGAAACAACGGAAGAGGGTCCCAAGAGAACAACGGAAGAGAATCGCAAGGGAATAATGGAAATGGGCAAGGGAACAACGGAAGAGAATCGCAAGGGAATAATGGGAATGGTCAAGGGAACAACGGAAGAGAATCGCAAGGGAATAATGGGAATGGTCAAGGGAACAACGGAAGAGAATCGCAAGGGAATAATGGGAATCAGCAAGGGAACAACGGCAGAGGGTCTCAAGGGAATAATGGAAATCAGCAAGAGAACAACGGTAGAGGATCACAAGGAAATAATGGGAATCAGCAAGGGAACAATGGTAGAGGCTCTCAGTAAGGAAAGCTCCTACCACATAATATCGAGTGAAAGAAAAATCTATAGAATATTGAACAGAGGGATTCCTTCCATCTGAAGGAATTTCTTAATATTTTTTAAAATGACGGACATAAAATCGTATATCCTTTCGAATTATATATATGGATATCATTAATAGTTATATAAAAGGAGAGAAAAAATATGAAAGAAATGTATGAAGAAATCACTGAAGTATTAAAGGTGTTGGCGCATCCTGTCCGTTTATCATTAGTAAAAATAATGCTTGCAAAAGGTCCTATTAACGTAACGACAATGTATGAAACATTACAAATGCCTCAAAGTACAATTAGTCAACATTTATCTAAACTAAAAGCTACTAAAGTCGTTACAGGTACTCGGAAAGGATTAGAAATTTATTATGAAGTAACAGATAATCGTACAAAAGCGATATTATTAAGCTTGGCTTAAAGGGTAACTGTTTAGATTTCAAAATTAAGTAAGCAATTCAGCGACTATAATTTTCTTATTAACATTAGTCGTATGTGTTGTTGTTTTTAATTTGTTTAATACATTTCTTTATTAGGGTCTTGCCGTATCACTATCAAGCTAAAGTTTAAATGGATTATAAAAATGAAAGTTTTCTTATTAGGGTCTTTTTGTTAGCTTGATAGTGATGTGCCATTCCCACTAGTATGTAAAGAATTTGGTAGTTTTTTAGTCATGTAATCTTTTGATCTGATGGTCTTTTCCCCATTCAAATAGTTCATCCATAATTTGCATTAAAGATTTTCCATGTTCGCTTATTGTGTACTCAACCTTTGGTGGTACTTCTTGATATACAGTACGATGGATAATCCCATCAGCCTCAAGTTGCCGAAGTTGCTGTGTGAGAACTTTTTGTGTAATGTTTGGAATTTCTCGTTTTATTTCATTTGTTCGCATTTTTCCATCCGCCAAAACACATAAAATATGAATTTTCCATTTTCCACCGATCACGTCGAGTGTCGTTGCGATTGGGCAATTATCATTTTGATTCATATAACACCTCCAAAGGTACTTTAAGGTTCCTATAGCACTTTAAAGTACGTACTTTTCAATTATATGTGACTCATTCATACTAATACTAAAGCGTTTGAATTATTTATAAGGGGGAAGAAAATATATGAAAACACTTGTAATTGTAGCACATCCTGATATTGAAAAGTCTCGAATTAATAAAAGATGGGTAGAAGAACTTGAGAAATATCCAGATGAAATAACGGTGCATGAATTATATAAAGTGGCACCAAATTGGGAATTTAATATTGAAGAAGAACAAAAGCTGTTAGTAGAGCACGACCGATATATATTCCAATTTCCACTCTACTGGTATAGCTCACCACCATTATTAAAAAAATGGTTCGATGATGTATTAACATATGGATTTGCCTACGGATCAAAAGGGGATAAAGTGAAGGGGAAAGAATTTGGTGTAGCTATTTCTATAGGTGGGTTAGAAAAAGATTATAAAAATAGCGGAATTACAATGGATGAATTAACGAAACCATTCCACGCTACGAGCTTATATACAGGAATGGAATTTATACCATCATTTTATTTATATGGTGCGGAATATGAAATCAGTGATGAAGAGATTGACAAAAGTGCACCTGAGTATGTGAAATATGTGATGAATAAGGAGTATTCTAATATATAAGGAGAAATAGCCATTTACTTGTTAAGTAGATGGCTATTTTTGTTTATCCCGCATTAACCGCCCGTAAGGTGTGGACTAATAATCAGTCGGGATGAACACCTCACATCGACTAAAGATTCACTTCATTTAAATTCACTAAGTTTAATCTTTAGTAAATTAATAGTTAATCTGGTAAAATAAAATCCTAACATATATAAAGGGGAGTTTTACTTGAGAACGATGCGACAATTATTACAAAAAAGAGCAATGCAGTCACCAAATTTGGAAGCGCTTATCGGTGGAGAGAAAAGGTATTCGTTTCAGCAGTATAATGAACGAGTAAATCAGCTTGCACATTATTTGTTACATACCGGTGTGAAAAGAGGGGATCGTATAGGAATTCTATGCAAAAATAATCATCCGTTTCCAAGCGTTATGATGGCAAGCTTAAAAATTGGAGCGGTATTTATTCCGCTTAATCATCAGCTTACTGCTTATGAATTAGAATCGATTGTAAAAGAAGCGAGATTAAAAGTATTAGTTATTGATGATGAATTTAGTGAAGTTGTATTAAAGATTAATGGAGTTAAAGAAATTCCTTATGTAATTGAGACGACAAAAGAAGGGTTTGGCTTATTTGAATTAAAATTAAAGGAACAGCCAATAACAGAGCCGAATGTGGAAGTTCATGAAGATGATGATGCTATTTACTTATTTACTTCAGGAACGACTGGACAGGCAAAAGCATGTGTAATTGGTCATAAAAACTTACACCATTATTTTACTGAAATTGCGGGGCAAAGAGAAATTCCAGCAGGTGAACGCTTTTTATCAGTGCACCCATTGTTTCATATGAGTGGTGTGCTTTCTATTTTAAATTGTATTTATCATGGCGTTACGATGGTCTTTTTAGCTGATTCGAATCCTACTCTTATTTGGGATAAGATTGAAGAAGAGAAAATTACTACGATGCTTGCGTTCCCAGCTGTTTATAGTTACATGCTTGATGAATTAGATAAAAAAGAGCGCAACATTTCGGCCTTTAAAGTAGCGCAAAGTGGTGGTACAAAAGTGCCAGAAACACTCATTCAAAAATATATGGAAAAAGGCATTTATATGGTGCAAGGTTATGGGAGTACAGAAGGTTGGGTAGTAACTTCTTGGCATCCAAATATGGGAAAAGAAAAAATGTCTTCTGTAGGGAAGACTCTGAAACATGTAGAGTTGAAAATTGTTCATCCAGAAACAGGTGATGAGCTAACAACAAATGAAGTTGGAGAAATTCACGTGAAAAGCCCGTACATGTTTAAAGGATATTGGAATAATGAAGAGGCAACAAAGAAGGTAGTAAAAGATAATTGGTTTAACATGGGTGATGCCGGTATGATAGATGATGATGGATTTCTACATATTATGGGAAGATATAAAGACGTTATCGTACGCGGTGGTGACAACGTATATCCAGATCAAGTAGAAGATGTAATTCATGAAATAAATGGCGTTTTAGAAGTTGCAGTAGTTGGGATTCCAAATGACTTTTGGGGGGAGGTTCCAACAGCTTACATTGTAAAGGACATTCAAACGTCTTTAACAGAAGAAGAGATTATTCAGCATTGTAAAGAAAAACTAGCAAGCTATAAAATACCAGAAGTTGTATTTATGGACGAATTACCGAAAAACGCTTTAGGGAAAGTGTTGAAGAGGGAATTAAGGGATGTTTTTCTTGTAAAATAAAAGGTTATTAAATAATGAAGAATCCAGTTATGTAAAAAGCATAACTGGATTTTTGTTTATAAAAAACATAATGATTTACTAGATTTTGTATTTTGTGTAAGATAATAAAGAATATTCAATTAACAATTAAAGGAAGAGATATAAATGAAGCTGCCACTATTACAAGTAGAGACAGAGAGACTGATTATTCGTCCATTTCAAAAAGAGGATTATGAAAGTTGGTTAGATGGATTCAATAAGAGGTTACCATCTCAATATAAATACGATGATGGCTATCATGACATGTCGTCTTCAACGCAAGAATGGTTCACGGAATGGATAAGAGGATTTGATGAGGCGGCACGACGGGATGAAATGTATGTGCTAGGTATTTTTCAGAAAGAAGATGGCGCTAATATTGGAAAGCTAGAACTTATAAAAATTTTACGTATGGACTATCAATGGGCAATGATGGGTTACTCTATTCATAATCAACATTGGAAAAATGGATACGGAGTAGAAAGTGTAATAGCTGCGCTGCCGTTATTTTTTAATGGCCTTCAATTTCATAGAATCGAATTACATATACACATCGATAATGAGCCATCCGTTCGTCTTGCAGAAAGAGCTGGTTTTTCATTTGAATGTATGAGGGAGGCATTTTCTATGGGGAATGGTAAGTGGGCAGATTTTCTTATTTATTATAAAAATAAGGAGACGGATATATGAGGGTACTTATTACAGGTGGAAATCGTGGATTAGGGTTACAGTTAGTGAAAGTGTTTCATGAAAATGGGCATATTGTTTATCCGTTAGCTAGAAGTGAGGTTGCGGTAACTCAATTGAAGAAAATGTTTAGTTCTAGATGTTTTCCTATATTAGCAGACTTATCGATTGATGAGAGTACGGAGCAAATTAAAAACCAGCTGGAGGAATATACAAAGTATATTGATCTAGTTATAAATAACGCTGGAATTACTGGTAAGGAAACCGAGATTTTACGTACAAATTCTGAAGAGTTAATGGAACTATTTAATGTTCATTGCTTAGGGGTTATTCGAGCTGTAAAAGGTACATATGTGGCTTTAACTAAGTCGAATCAACCAAGAATAATAAATGTGTCCTCTCGATTAGGCTCATTGCATAAAATGGCGAACAAAGATTTTCCACAAGGTAAGTTCTCATATTCATATCGAATTGCTAAAGCCGCACAAAATATGTTAACGCTCTGCTTACAACAAGAGTTTGAGAATAAAGGAATTCGTGTAACCGCAATTCACCCTGGAAAATTAAAGACTGACATTGGTGCCTTTGATGCGAATATGACTCCGGCTGAAGGAGCACAAAATATATATGATTGGGTAATAGATTCAAATGAGAAGGTTTCAGGGAAGTTTATTGAGCCGGGTGTAGGTGAAATAAAGTGGTGAAGTACGATCTTACAGTTGTCCAAAATTTATTTGGTCCTTCGAGAAAAGTATTAAATGGTTTACCAAATGCAGTAACGATTGAAGAAATAGAAGAAGATGTTTTTTATAGCGCACAAACTTACAAAGAAAAGGTAAGTAGATTTGAAGAAGTTTGTTTTAACTGGGAGTTAAAAAGAGCGAGTATTGTATTAAACAAAAGGTTTAGTAGTTATAACGCAAGTGTAAAAGTGTTACTTGATGAGGGCTTTGATTTGTACGCGGCAAAGATAGAAGTGTGTAGAGAGTTGAACAATATAGAGGCGCTTGAAAAACAATATACATATCGCTCGATAGAAGAAGGGACATTATCGGAAAGAGAATTCACATGCATTTGGGAGCAATGTATGTTGGAATCAGGAAATCGACCGTCAATTCTGAATGTCGATGAACATCTGCATTCAGTGCAAACAGAGTTAGGTAAAGGTTGGGAAAAGTCATGCATTGTTTTTTATGATAAAAATGAGCCGATTGGTTTGTCCATACCGCATATAGAGCCTGGAACAGAAAGTGAAGGACGTTTATTTTACTTTGGGGTAATGCCTTATTATCGCGGGAAAGGAATTGCTTCCCAACTGCATCTTCAATCTTTACATATGTTAAAGGAAATGGGGGCTACTTATTACATCGGAAGCACACATACTTCAAATGAAAAGATGCAGAGGATATTTTGGAGAAATAATTGTTCGGTGAAAACGGAGATAGAGAGTTATTATAAATTATTTAAAAAGGGTTAGGAGATAGGTAAATGAAGAACATAAACGTATTTCATCACCTTATTCTGGAACGATTGAAGATCCAGTGACAGGAACAGCTTCAGGTGTAATGGGAGCCTACTATGCGACGTATTTGGAGAAAGATTTTGACCATGAACTGGAGTTAATCGTTGAGCAAGGACAGGAAATAAATAAAGATGGTCGTGTAATGGTTTATGTAACGAAAGATGTAGAAAATGATAACTTACAAATTGATATTGCTGGAACAGCGGTGTATGTAAAAGAGTTTGAAATTTCAATATAAAAGAATGAAGCCCAGTATATAACCGGGACTTCTTCTTACCTGTTCAACACTTCAATATACGAAGCATCCCCAGCTGTTCTAATAGTAGAGCGGAAATTATTGTTTTCTAACGTTTCAGCAACTTGTTTTAATTGCTGTGCATCATCATGATGAATGAGTAAACTATCTGCACCACTTTCTTCTATATGAATATGCGCAACATTTCCAATCGCTTCATGTATAGCTTTTAAAAATTCAGGTTTCATATTGTCCTCCTATATGTATGTAACGTCGTTAAATAGTATTTCCTTATTTTTGAAATATAAAAGTAAATGAAAGGAGAAATGAAAATGAATATAACGCAGTTTAAAGAACATATTACATCACTTTTTGAAGAGCACCTTAATAAATACGGTGATGACGAGTATGGCTTCACTCACATTAGTAAAGAGGAATTTCACAAAATAGGTTACACGACAAATTTGACGCTAGAGACAATTGAAGAAGCATATAGAAATGGTGTCGATATGATAGTTACACATCATGCGCCGTGGAGTTTTTTATTCGGTATGGAAGAGGCTTGTATTGAGAAATTAAAAGAATATGAAATGAATCATTTTTGGATTCATTTGCCATTAGATTTCGTAAAGTTTGGCACGTGTACGTCGTTGTTTAATGAAATTGAGATAGATACAATACTGGAGTATTCCACGTATGAGAAAGAAGAGCTACCGGGAATAGGAGAATATAAAGAAGCGATTCCCTTTTCAAATTTAGTTGAAAAACTTGAAGAGAGAATGGAAGAGAAAGTGAAGAGCTGGAAAAATCATGACAGGCCAGTGAAACGGATTGCGATTTTAACGGGTGCAGGGAACAATACAAATTTGATTGAGCGTGCGCTAGAAAAAGGTTGTGATACATACATAACAGGAGAAAAAACATTATATACGGTGCAACATGCAAAATTTAAAAGGATAAATTTAATTGTAGGTAGTCACACATTTACAGAAGTGTTTGGTGTAGAAAGTTTGGCTCGTAAGTTAAAAGAAAGAGATAATTCAATAGAAATTACTAGATTAAATGAAGATCATTTGGAGTGAGGGAAGTGGTAACGATATACGCAAATTATGGGGAATCAAAAGTGAAGTTAACGTGGAAAAAAGATTGTATATTGCCAGAATACGAAAGAATCACGAGTGTTCACGGTTTTTGTTTTCATAATAATAAGGTTTTACTAATAGCCCATGAGCAGCGTGGTTGGGACTTTCCTGGTGGGCATATAGAAGAAGGGGAACTACCAGAAGAATGTTTTAAAAGAGAAGCGTGGGAAGAAGGTTATGTAAAAGGAGAATGTACTTTATTTGGATATATTATCGTTGACCATAGTGATAATCCAAATTGGAATGAAAATAGTCCGTATCCAAAAGTAGGGTATCAGCCGTTCTACCAGATGGAGATTAATGAAGTGCATAAGTTTGACGGTGAGTATGAATCCGATAAAAGGATGTTTGTTAGAGTAGAAGAGAGTGCAGCGCATCATTATAAATGGAATGAATTATATGATGAAATCTTGAAGGAAGCCGTTTTAATAAAATAAAAATTAATTTCTGCAATATTAAGATGTTAGAAGGGATTCTCTTGCGATTGTCAAATAATAGTGAAGCTGTCTTTTGAATTGAGGGAATCTTCAGATGTGAGGGTGAGTGAATGAACATTTCAGTAATCGCTGAACAACTAGTTAATGAGAAGGTTATTTCACATTATCCAAATAGCATAAAAGTGTTGAGCGGAGGAACGACAAGTACTGTATATTTGTTGGATGGAAAATATGTTGTGAAGTCAAATGGATCGGAAGTAATACGTGAAGAAGCTAATTTTCTTTCTTTTTATGAGGGGAATGCGTTATTTTCAAAGCTTTTGTATAAAGAACCTTTACATACATATTTCGTGTATTCTTTCCTTGAAGGTAGTACTTCGTGCGAACAAGGACATAAACGAAGTACGCTTATTACACTTGTAAAAGAAGTTATCAATAAGTATAAATTTGTTCCAGGTGCAGATGGCTGGGGATGGAAAGAAAGTCTGGTTCAATCTTGGAATGAATTTTTAACGGCAAATGTGATGGAAGCTTATGAAAATGTAAGACGTTACATAAGTGAGGAAGAGTATAGAATTGTTCTTAAACTAGCGAATAGTCCAAATAGAGGGACTGGAATAAATCAGCCATTTTTATTACATGGTGATTTCGGGTTTCATAATTTTATATTCCAAGAGAATGAGCTGTATGGAGTAATTGATCCATTACCAGTGCTAGGAGATCCTATATATGATTTAATTTACGCGTTCTGTTCAACTCCAGAAGATGTAACAAAAGAAACGATTGATTATGTGATGAAACAATGTGTATTTCATAAAAACGAACGAGATTTATATGAGGAAATAGTTATAGGTTTATATTTACGTATAGATACATGTATAAGACACCACCCGAAAGATTTAGAAGATTACTTAGTAGCTTGGCGTTATTGGATAGGTGAAATTGAGCTAGCTTTATAGCACAAATATTTTTGGGGAGATAGTGAAATGAACATTTCAGAAGCAAAAAGAGATTTAGCACAAAAAACGAAGAAGGGATTTCCTGTTATAATAGCTGGTCTTTTATTGTGGATTGTAGCGAGCGTAACTGGTGTTCTTCTTTCAGAAAAGCAAGTTGTGTGGGTATATTTAATTGGTATGGGCTGTGTGTTTCCTTTCGGCTTAATGATAGCTGCTTTATTAAAAATTGATATGTTTGCGAAAGGAAATCCGCTAGGGACTTTAGCTGGAGTAATTGGTGGGATAAATGTATTGAATATTCCGTTTGTATTACTTGCATATTTTCAATTTCCGGAGTGGTTACCTTTTGTAGTAGCGATGTTAATAGGTGTTCATTTTTTACCATATGTATGGATTTATGAAAGTAAAAGTTATGGTTTTTTATCAGTAGGAACTGTATTAGTAACGTCAGTATGTGGGATTCTTTTTGCGGAAAAAGGATTTATTGTAATTCCGATGGCAGTTACAGTTGTCTACTTTATTACTCTTATAAGCATATCACTTGAAAATAAAAAAGCAGAAAATGATCAACAAATATCAGCTTAATAAAAAATTAAAGGGATAGGGGAATAACTATGAATAATTTCGTTTGTACAACGTGTGGCGTGCAGTATGCAGCGAGTGTGGAAGAACCGGTAAGTTGTGTTATTTGTGATGAGGAGAGACAATATGTTAATCCGAAAGGGCAGTCATGGACAACTTTAGAAAACTTGAGAACGAGTGATACGTATAAAAATGAAATTATAGAAGAAGAAAATGGACTGTATAGTATTACGACAAAACCAGGATTTGCGATCGGTCAAACGGCATTTGTAGTAAAAACAGAGTCATATCGTTTGTTATGGGATTGTATTACTTATTTAGATGACACGACAATTGAGAAGATAAAAGAGTGGGGCGGATTAGATGCGATTGCACTATCTCATCCGCATTATTATTCAACCCAAGTAGAATGGGCAGAGACATTCGATGTACCAATTTATATACATGAAGACGATAAAGAGTGGGTGATGCGTCCGAGTAGTCGTATTATTTATTGGTCTGGTGAGTCTTTACAATTAGCGGATGGGATTACTGTACATCGTCTCGGGGGGCATTTTAGTGGCGGTTCTGTATTACATTGGGAAGAAGGTAATGATGGGAAAGGTATTTTATTAACAGGTGATATTATTCAAGTTGTAGCGGATGAGCGGTGGGTGAGCTTCATGTACAGCTATCCGAACTTAATTCCACTACCAGCAAGGAAAGTGGAAGAGATGGCAAATCGAGTGAAACCGTTACAATTTAATCGTCTATATAACGCCTTTCACCGAGTAGTAAAAGAAAATGCAAATGAGGCAGTTGAACGTTCTGCGGAAAGATATGTGAAAGCGGTAGAAGGAAAGTTGTTTCATACGTAAAAGGAGTGCTAAATTAATGAAAACGTTAGTATGTTTTGGTGATAGTATTACAGCTGATGAAACATTTTTTGGTGGAACGCCGAGGTTAACACCACGTTTGCAAGAGATGTTTCCAAATTGGAAAGTGGTTAATGCGGGTGTTCCAGGTGATAATACGTTCGATGCGTTACATAGGATTGAAGACGATGTAGTATCATATAAACCAGACTTTGTAACAGTTTTTCTTGGTACGAATGATTCGGTGTTATTTGATCCAGTGCCATTACAATCTTACAAAGAAAATTTAGAGAAAATTGTAAGTGCGATTTCATCAGAAAAAGTATTACTTATTAGTCCTGCACCAGTTGATGAAGCAAGGCAACATAATAGAACGAATGAAGTACTCGGTCAATATGCAAATGTGGTTGAGGAAGTGGCGAAAGAAACAGGAAGTCATTTTCTAAATTTGTACGCTGAAATGATTCAAGAAAAGGATTATAAGAGATTTGTAGAAGATGATGAAAAGGACGGTTTACACTTCGGACCACAAGGTTATGAATATTTAGCGAAGTTAATTTGTGAAAAGTTAAAAGGGATTTTGTAGGAAGCAAAGCGTGGGCGCTTTGCTTTTTTGTTCGCGTATTTCCTCCTACAATGCAGTAGCTTTTATTATGCTAATTATATTTCATAGTAGCACATGTAAGAATGAAATGAATAAAGTGAAATATAATTAGACCTTACCAATTGGGTTATTAAGGGGAGCCCGACTTCGACCTAACTTTTTTGCTCTTGCCAAATTTTGAGGCGGTGCACTCAAATAGCGGGATAAAATGTACTTTAAAGAGGTGGTTAGCCGTAACACTATGAGACATTCGTACAAAAGAAAATGATTTGTTCCGCTAATGGAATGTATCCAAGACTTAACAGTTGATTAATTGAACTGTAAAGTTTAAAATTACAGTATAGTTTTTAGAAGTGAGTTGCTATTTTTTGTGAAAAACAGATAAATTAAATATTCTCGAATGAATAATATAACGTGTATTTCATTCTGAACTGTAATTTTTTTTAATACATTTCAATAATCTATATAATAATTTAAAAAGTAAAGGAGTGTTTAAAATATGGTGATTTTATATACGACAGCAAGCTGTAGTTCATGCCGAAAAGCAAAAGCATGGCTTGAAGAACATCAAATTGATTATACCGAAAAAAATATCGTATCAAATTCTCTTACAGTCGATGAACTTAAATCCATTCTTCGTTTAACTGAAGATGGTGCTACTGAAATTATTTCAACTAGATCTAAAACTTTTCAGGAATTAAATATAAATATTGAGGCGCTTTCGCTTAATGAGTTTTATAAATTAATAATTGAGTATCCTCAAATGTTACGTCGTCCAATTATGCTGGATGAAAAAAGATTACAGGTTGGTTTTAATGAGGAAGAAATTCGCAAATTTTTACCGCGTAGCGTTCGAACATTTTTGAATATAGAATTGCAAAAAATGGCTAATTAATAAGTAATATTTTGAAAGGAGGAAACAGAAGTGATTGAAGTATGTGTTACAGTTAATTATAAAGATAGAAACTATCACACAAATGTTATTGTGAGTAAAGATACGATTTGGACAAAAATTAAACAATTGGCAGAAGAACAAGTTAAGAAACAGTGGACTGTTTAAATTTATTTGCAACTTAAAAAGCTAAATGAAGTTAGGAGATATAGGGGAGTTCTGATAGAATATAAAGGAATTTATTTTTTCATGCTAAGCATGCTTCTTATATATTTTAACGTTTGACTAACCTATCTGTAATATTTATGGCTACAGTATGTTACTAAACGAGAAATCATATTTTTTATCGTAGGAGGACAACAATGAACAGCGACTTTACCTTGGCCATTCACAGTTTAACTTATTTAGCTTTACAGCCAGATCGGATGTCAACAAGTAATGCTATTTCCGAAAGTGCAGGTGTTCATCCAGTACGCATTCGCAAAGTGCTAAGTTTGTTAAAAAAACATAAGTTTATACAATCAAAAGAGGGAACGGGTGGAGGTTTTATTTTTGCCCGTGATTTAAGTGAAATTAATCTTTGGAATATGTATCAAATAACCTCTGAAGGGGCATTGCAGCCGAAGTGTCCAGAATCAAATGATCAGTGTATTGTAGGTTCGAACATGCGGAAAATTCTTTTTGCTATTTTCTTAGGTGCGGAAGAACATCTAGGTGAATATTTAAAGAATTATACAATGAAAGAAGTTGTTGATCTTATTAATCAAGAACGTTAAGCGGCTTAATTATTATGTAGCCGTGAGTTCTAAAAAAATAAATGTAATAAAAAACATTACAGTTTAAATTGGTTTTTATATCTTTTTTATCGTTACAAAAAATATTTATAAGCAGGTGAAAAAGTATGATGTCAAATAATAATCATGTTTTAAAAGTGGGAGATTGGGTTCGTGGAATATCAAATGAGGGTGAATTCATAGTTGGTTACATTGTATCACTTGATGAAGTGGAAGGTGTAGTTACAGTTAGCATTGTGAAACGTGACGACAAGTACACAATGAACGAAGCGATTTTACTCTTTAGTAAACATGTTAACAAACTCCCTGAATCAAAGGTAATAAATAAGGAGCAAATCCTTTATCTTATAGACCTTGCATTATTAACAGGGGATGAAGAATGGTTTATTGAGCTCTCTGCAAAATTAAACTTGATAAAAGAGCTAGTTAATGAGGGGTTTTAAAGATTACATTATTCGTTTTTAATAGGTTGGATCGTGCAATAAGCAATAATATCATCTAAAAGGAAATGAAATAAAACCCATTCAATACAAACATAGAAATATCCCTGAAGAAGAGTTGAAAAAACTAAAATTAAGATGACATTGAAGTGATTCGTTTGCCCACTCCTAACAATGATAATGATGTAAATAAGCTGTCCATATGGGCAGCTTATTTTATTTTTTCGTTTAGCGAAGATTTTTGCAAAATGTTAGCGGTTCTCTTATTGTCATCAAGTTAAAATATGTATTTTCCTAAAAATGTATATGAATGCAATGTTGATAATATATAACCTAAAAATTGGTTTATGTATTTAAAAAGAAATTTCTTTTTAACTACGTTAATTATTTATTAGAATATCTTTTTTAAGTCAAAATAAAATTTTTAGATAAAGAAGAATATAAATATTTTTAAAATGAGTAGCTTGAATAAACAATATTTTACTGTGTTTTTTGCTGATTAATTCCGTTATAAGCGATAGGAACAAGGGTTGCATGCTAACTGTAAATTATTATCCATGTAAAATTATATCCATTAAATATTTCTGGAAATATAAAAATATTAATTTTATAAATATACACGTTATAATGAGGGCGTCGAGAGAAATTTTATGATCTCTGGAGAAAATATAAAAAATGCGATTAATAGAAAGAAAGGCGTTTGATTAGAGGCGAAATGTATGTAAAGTGCTTCAGTGGCTTGTGTAATCAATACCATAAATGCTGCCGAAGTTATGAAAGTGATGTATAGAATTGAGAAAGAAATGCCTCATAAATGAAGAGAGGCCGGTTTATCTAAAATTACTGTTACAAGTAAGTAAGAGAAACCATTAAAGTAACACACTGTTATTAGAAATGTTGCAACGTATTTATGAAGTCTATTCAATATTGTTTTCTTAAGCGGTCTTTATATAAAGAGCGGATAGTACGAGTAAACTTTTTTGTGAACGCTAACATTTATGTTAGGACGCTAACTAGCGAATGTTTCAATTTGGATTCATTATGATGAAGGACATACAATGTGGGGCAACTTGTAAGGAATTTATTTTCCGAAAAAAGGGAATGTTCGTTAGCTATAAAGAGATACGCAAGAATAGGATACAAGGGGGAGTTATTATATGAACGGGAATACTGCAAAGAAAATAGAAATTCAAGCTGAAAATATCGCACTAGAAAATGAGCAATATGCAGATCCGAAAAAGTGGCATAAGCAGGATACTACATGGGCATTGAGCCTATTTGGAACTGCAATTGGAGCAGGGGTGCTCTTTTTACCGATTAATGCAGGTTCAGGTGGTTTATTATCATTACTACTAATTACATTGCTTGCATATCCAGTTATGTATTACTCACATAGGGCACTGGCTAAAATGATATACGCTTCTAATTCTGCTGATGAGGGGATCACAGGTACAATTAGAGAGTATTTCGGAAATAAAGCAAGTATCATTTTTAACATCGTATATTTCGGTTCAATTTATACAATCGTGCTAATGTATTCGGTTGCGCTTACAAATACTGCAAGTAGTTTTATCGTGCATCAATTGCACATGCCAGAGCCTCCAAGGGCTATTTTATCACTTGTATTAGTTCTTGGTCTTATCGCTATACTGAATTTTGGTCAAGATATTACTGTAAAGATCATGAGTATGCTAGTGTATCCTTTCATAGCTTCTCTACTTTTTATCGCAATATCTTTAATTCCACAGTGGAATACGTCAATGCTTAGCTTTTCAGCTGTTTCTACTGCTTCAACAGGAACAGGATATTTTGGAACGATACTGTTGATTCTACCGATCATCGTATTCTCATTTAATCATTCACCTATGATTTCATCATTTGTTGTAAAACAGAGAGCTACGTATGGAATAGAAGCTACTGATGCTAAATGTGCGCAAATACAAAAAGTTTGTTATATCATGACATTCGCTGTAGTTATGTTCTTCGTTTGGAGTAGTACATTAAGCTTGACTCCAGAGGATTTAAAAATGGCAAAAGAGCAAAACTTATCAATCCTTTCATATCTTGCTAATGAGCTTAATTCACCTGTAATCACGATTGCAGCTCCAATCATTGCTTTTGTGGCTATTACAAAATCTTTCCTTGGCCATTATATCGGAGCATTTGAAGTAATGCGTGACATGATTATTAAGTTCGGTAAATCACGTGGGAAAGTTATTGAAGAAAAAACAATTAAGACAATCGTCCTTACTTTTGTTGTATTGTCATGCTGGTTTGTTGCTTATACAAATCCAAGTATTCTTGGACTTATTGATTCTCTAAGCGGTCCATTAGTTGCTGCTATCTTATGTCTATTACCGATGTATGCAATCAATAAAGTACCAGTACTAGCTAAATACAAAGGGAAAATGAGTAACGTATTTGTTATTATTGTAGGTGTACTTACTGTTTTAGCAAGTATTAAATCATTATTCTAATTCACGATTGTTAGTTCTAATGCAAAATAAAATAGAACGATTTTGGGACAGACTTCTCCGTTTGGAGAGTTTGTCCTTTTTTAATGCGTAACAATTTTATCTTATTGATTTTATGAGATATTTCCGCATAATTGTAACTAAGGGAGATGATTCCAAGTTGAGTAAGCTGAATATAAGCACAACAGTTTCAGGAGATATAATTGTTACCCATCTTATTGGCAAGATTAAAACAGATGATGTTTATGAATGGTTTAATGGCTTCGAGCAGGTTTGTCAGCAATTCATTTCCGAGGGTCGGAAATACAAATTGCTGGTAGATAGAAAAGGGTACATGCCAGATCATTTTTCTGTTCAAAAAGCATGGAAAGATAAGTTTTTCAATGAAACGATTTTGAATCACAGTAAGGCAATTGCTTTTCTCCTTGAAGAAGGGGAGATACTGAATTATTTACAACAGTCCAATACAAAAGAATCTGTGAAATTTTTTGATGATTATGAACAAGCATTAGTTTGGTTGAATGGATATCCCATATGAAATTGTTAGCGAACCAGTTGCCTAAGTAACTGGTTTTTTTATGCTTGTAAGAAATATCCGGAAGAAAACTTCTATACGAGATGTTTAGTACGAAAGGACATACTTTTTTAAGGCGTTAAATATAATTCATAATAGCACCAAGAAGAAAAGAATACGCTTTACGGTATTAGTTATATGGAAAGGCCGTACGATAGAGTCACAGAAATTCAAAAATATCAATGTGGCATAAAGTGAGTAAGGGGGATAAACATATGAGCGCTTCAAATTTGAATGAAATAAGTAAGCAAATTTTAATAGAGGAGGAAACACTTCAATTTTCCTCTTTTACAAATGAAGATGCACTGCAAATAGGTTTATTTATCGTTGAAACGGCGAGGCAAGAAGGGAAATTGATTGCTGTTGATATAGCGAAAAATGGTGTGCAACTATTTCATTTCAAGATGACAGGGACAACTGCGGAAAATACGCAATGGATTGAGCGTAAAAAACGAGTTGTTTCTTTGCATAATCATAGCTCGTATTATATGCAGATACAAAGTGAAATAACGGGCGTTCCATATAATGAAAAGTATCTTTTAGATAGGTCGGATTATGCTGCGTTTGGTGGCTGTGTTCCTGTCCAAATAAAAGATGTAGGAGTTATTGGAATGATAACAGTTTCAGGATTACCACCAGAAGAGGATCATGAATTAGTTATAAGGGCAGTTAAAAATCATTTGAAACAATAGTAAAAAGGCAAAATCGAACAAGAATATGTTCGGTCTTGCCTTTTTATTATTCAGTTCATGAACATATTTCTAATAAGATGTTACGGAATTAAAATCTTCAATTCGAGACACTTTTCTTGACGATAATAATCTATGTAGTTAATATGATAGACATAAAACAACTTAATTACTTTTAATAATTAAGTTATTTTATGTAAGTTATAATGAGTAAGTAGGATTTGGGGAAAATGCTTTGAATTGCCACTATTAATATTGGGGACAATTAGAAAGCGACAAATATAAAAAATTAGAAGTTAAGAAGTAAGATTGGATCAACAATAATAGTAGCTTCTGGACAATGCATTTTTACTAAGGTGACAATGACTATACATCACGAGGGGGACTGAAATTGGAATCAATGACCTTTGTTTTATTTGGAGCAACAGGGGATTTAGCTAAAAGGAAAATTTACCCTGCGCTATATAACTTATATAGAGATCAAAAGCTTCCAAAGCAAATATCCGTTATTGGGCTTGGAAGACGTGAAGTATCTCATGTAGATTTTCAAAAAAGAGTAAAAGAATCAATAGAAACTTTTTCTCGTCGCAAAGATGAAGGTACTCCGAAAATAGAAGATTTTTTAGAGTATTTTCGTTATTGTCCGTTAGATGTGAATAAGCCAGAAGATTATAAAAGGTTATTACAAGTAGTTCGTGAAAGGGAGGAAGAACAAAATATACAAGGGAATAGAATGTTCTACCTTTCAGTTACTCCTGACTTCTTTGATACAATTGCTTTAAATATTAAAGAAAGTGGACTGGATAAAACTGATGGATGGAAGCGCCTGATGATTGAGAAACCGTTTGGTCATGATCTTACATCTGCCCGAGAGCTGAATGATAGGCTTAGTCGAACGTTTGAAGAAGACGAAATATACCGTATTGATCATTATTTAGGTAAACCGATGATTCAAAACATTGAAGCACTTGAATTTGCAAACCCTGTTCTTCAATCGATTTGGAATAAAGAACATATTGCGAATGTACAAATAACAGCTAGTGAAACGGTTGGGGTAGAAGAAAGGGCAGCATATTATGATTATGCAGGAGCCATTCGCGATATGGTTCAAAATCATATGTTGCAAATATTAATGATGACTGCTATGAATCTGCCGGAAAAGATAAATGCATGTGAAATTCGTGAGGAAAAACGAAAGGTAATGGAAACTCTTCGTAAAGTGAAAAAAGAAGACGTTCAGAACCATATCATTCGCGGACAGTATGCTTCAGGGGAGATAAAAGGACAACAAGTTGTAGCGTATAGAGAGGAACCAGGAGTAAATCCTTCTTCTCAAACAGATACATATGTTGCGGCTCGCTTATGGATTGATAACCCATTTTGGACTGATGTTCCTTTTTACATACGAACAGGAAAAAGAATGAAAGAAAAGTCTACTCGTATTGTAATTGAGTTTAAAAATACATTAAAACAGCAATATCAAGATAGTAATCCAAATGCAGAGCCTAATTTGTTAATCATTGAAATTAGCCCAAATGAAAATGTTTCACTCCAATTAAATAGTAAAAATCCATTGAACAATGGAGAGCTAGAACCGATCCGTATTCATTTTACTTGTGAGCAAACAGGAGTGGGAATACCTGAAGCCTACGAAAGGCTTATCTATGATGCTGTATGTGGAGATTCTACATTCTTTGCACACTGGAGAGAAGTTGAATTGTCATGGGAATGGGTGCAGCCAATCCTTGAAGCGTTCGAAGAAAACTTGTTACCTCTTCATGAATATGAGTCTGGCTCGTATGGTCCGGATGCTGCTCATGCTCTATTACAAGAAAGTGAATTTAAATGGTGGTTAGATGAGGGATTGAAAAAATAAGTACATTCTTATAAGTAAAGCAATATGACAAAAGATATTTATCATTTTATTAACATGTATTTATGATGAAAGGTAATTCAAGGAGGAATTGTATTATGAGAGTAGGATTAATTGGTTTAGGTAAAATGGGATTAAATTTAGGGAAGAATTTAATTGATCATAAACATGAAGTAGCTGCATTCGATTTAAATACGAGTGCAGTGGAAGAAATGAAAGCGTATGGGGCTACAGGTACGTCTAGTTTAAACGAACTTGTTCAATCATTAGAATCACCAAGAATTCTATGGGTTATGGTTCCGCACGCTGTTGTTGATTCTGTTATTAATGAGGTTACACCGCTGTTATCAAAAGGAGATATTTTAATTGAAGCTGGGAATTCACATTATAAAGAGTCTATTCGCCGATATGAGCAACTAAAGACAGATGGCATTCACTTTATGGATGCAGGAACTTCTGGCGGAATGGAAGGTGCTCGTAATGGTGCTTGTTACATGATCGGAGGAGATCAAGAAGCTTGGGACATCGTTGAACCTCTTTTCCGGGATACAGCTGTAGAAAATGGATTCTTATATGCAGGAAAAGCTGGTAGTGGTCACTTTTTAAAAATGATTCACAACGGAATTGAATACGGAATGATGGCTGCTATTGGTGAAGGATTTGAGGTTTTAGAGAAGAGTGAATTTGACTACGATTATGAAAAAGTATCAAGAGTATGGAACAACGGTTCAGTCATTCGTTCATGGTTAATGGAATTAACTGAAAATGCATTTTCTAAAGATGCAAAACTGGATGAAATTAAGGGCGTTATGCATTCTTCTGGTGAAGGAAAATGGACAGTAGAAACAGCATTAGACCTTCAAACAGCAACTCCTGTTATCGCAATGTCTCTATTAATGCGCTACCGCTCATTAGACAATGATACATTTACAGGAAAAGTTGTAGCAGCACTGCGCAATGAATTTGGCGGACATGCAGTAGAAAAGAAATAAAAATTTTAAAATTATAACTCGTTAGCGTTTAAAAAATGGAGGGAATGAATCATGAAGTTTTTTATTGATACTGCAAATCTTGAGGACATAAAAAAGGCATATAAACTAGGGGTTTTAGCTGGCGTTACAACGAATCCTTCTTTAGTAGCGAAAGATGGCATTAAGTTTGAAGACCGTATTGCAGAAATTTGTCAGGCAGTACCTAACGTTGAATCTGTTTCGGCAGAAGTAACTCCAGATGTTGTTGCAGCTGAAGAAATGATCTCTCAAGCAGAAGAACTAATTAAAATTAACGGTGGTGATAAAAACATCACGATAAAACTTCCGATGACACTAGCAGGATTAGAAGCTTGCCGCTACCTTACTGAAAAAGGTGTGAAAACGAACGTTACACTTATTTTCACTGTGAACCAAGCTCTTTTAGCTGCTCGAGCAGGTGCAACGTACGTCTCTCCATTTTTAGGACGCTTAGATGATATTTCTGAAGATGGCGTATTATTAGTTGCTAAAATTGCTGAATTATTCGATGTTCATCAATTAGATACACAAATTATTGCGGCTTCTGTCAGACACCCAGACCATGTCACTCGTGTAGCGATGGCAGGTGCTCACATTGCAACAATTCCTTACAAAGTCATTGAACAACTTGCTATGCACCCATTAACAGATCAAGGTATTGAAAAGTTTGCTGCGGATTGGGCGAAGGCGCCTAAGTTATAATGAAATGAAGATTTCACTTTTCAAAATAGCACTATAGTTATGAAAAGGACCTCCTTATGAGAGAGAAGTTTATTAAAACGTAGCTCTCATAAGGGAGCGTCTTTTTTGTATACATCATGGTGCTCTTTTGTTATAGGAATAATTCGAAAGGGGTTACATAGTGAGCTCGAAATATATGATTGGTGTAGATATTGGGACAACTAGTACAAAATCAGTTTTGTTTTCGATTGATGGATCAGTTATTGCAAGTCATGGGATTGAATATCCTTTATATTCTCCCGCACCAGAAACAGCAGAACAAGATCCAGAAGAGATTTTTCAAGCGGTCATACATACGATTAAAGAAACTATACAATCAAGTAATGTGCAGCCAGTTGATATTCTTTGTGTTTCTTTTAGTTCGGTAATGCATAGTGTCATTGCTGTAGACGAAGCAGGGAAGCCGTTAACGAGATGTATCACTTGGGCAGATAATAGAAGCGCAAGCTGGGCAGAAAAAATAAAGAATGATATGAATGGTCATGAAATTTACCTTCGTACTGGAACACCAATCCATCCTATGTCACCACTTTCGAAATTAGTTTGGCTTAAGAATGAACATGATGAGTTGTTTGCAAAAAGTCATAAATTCATCTCTATTAAAGAGTATGTTTTCTATAAGTTATTTAAGGAATATGTAATTGATTATTCTATTGCATCAGCAACAGGAATGTTCAATTTGAAATCTTTAAAATGGGATGAGGAAGCTCTTCGTGTTGCAGGAATTACCGATGAAAAGCTATCTACAGTTGTTCCAACGACGCACAGTTTAATAGGGATAAATGAAGAACTTGCAAGAGAGCTGAATGTACTTGTTACTACTCCTTTTATAATCGGTGCGAGTGATGGGGTACTATCGAATTTAGGTGTAAATGCAATAGAACCTGGAGTAGTTGCTATTACAATTGGTACGAGCGGTGCAGTGCGAGTTGTCACAAATCATCCTGTAACGGATCCGAAAGGTAGGACTTTTTGTTATGCGTTAACTGAGGATCTTTGGGTAATTGGTGGACCGGTTAATAATGGTGGTATGATTTTTAGGTGGGTTCGCGACCAATTATGTACGTTAGAAGTTGAGCATGGGAAGCGTTTAGGAAAAGATCCATATGAAGTGCTTACGGAAATAGCGGCAAAAGTGAATCCTGGATCTGACGGTTTATTATTTCATCCATATTTAGCAGGCGAAAGAGCTCCTTTATGGAATGCGAATGCGCGGGGATCTTTCTTTGGGCTTGGACTACATCATAAGAAAGAGCATCTTATACGTGCTGTTTTAGAGGGGATCATTTATAACTTGTATACAGTTCTTCTTGCGTTAAAAGAACTAATTGGCGAACCGAAAAAAATTCAAGCGACAGGTAATTTTGCAAGGTCAGAACTTTGGAGACAGATGATGGCGGATATTTTTCATCAAGACGTATACGTTCCTGAAAGTTTCGAAAGTTCTTGCCTAGGAGCGGCAATCCTCGGTTTATATAGCTTAGGTGAAGTAGATACATTACATGTAGTTTCTAACATGGTAGGTGCCAATTTTTATCATGAGCCAAACATGGAAAGTGTGGAGAAATATAAAGATTTAACACCGATCTATATTCGTTTGGCCCGTCACTTGGAAGAAGAATATGAAAGTATAGCAGCTTTTCAGAAAAAGTGGGTTTAGAGGCTATTTGGCAGAAAAATATGGTAACGTATAAAGAGGTACTCCGATTTTTTAGGATATTCTTTCAATGAATAATAGTTTAGGTTGCTTAGTAAGAAGTGTGATGAACAAAAACTATAGGGAGAGGGGTACGAAAATGACGGATAACAAAGAGTTTATTGGATATGTTGGAACTTACACGAAAGAAAATAGTGAAGGAATATATACTTTTACTTTAAATACGGAAGCGCAAAAAGTTAGTAATGTAACATTGGTGGCTAAGCTAGATAACCCTACATATGTAACGATTAGCAAAAGTAATCAATATCTCTATTCTGTTGTAAAGGAAGGAGAAGCTGGTGGTGTAGCTGTTTATTCGATTAATAGTCATACTGGAGAGCTAGAGGAACAAAATAGACAAGTAGTAGAAGGGGCTTCGCCTTGTCATATTAGTGTGGATAGTGAAAATCAAACGGTAGTTACAGCGAATTACCATAAAGGAACGATTGAGTCTTTTGAAGTAGATGAAGAAAATGGAACTGTAAATCCTGCTTCATCTATTATGGCACATGAAGGTTCAGGTCCAAATAAAGAAAGACAAGAAAAACCACATGCACATTACGCGGGGTATACTCCTGATGAAAAATATGTGGTAGGTGTTGATTTAGGGATTGATAAAATAATTACGTATGGAATAAAAGATAGTACATTAAAAGAAGTGAATAGCTTGTCTGTGAACCCAGGAAGCGGTCCAAGGCATATTACTTTTCACCCGGACGGAAAGTACGCTTATGTGATGACTGAACTTAGTTCGGAAGTCATTGTGTTAACATATTATCCGGAAGAAGGGTCTTTTACAGAGTTGCAGTATATTTCTACTGTTCCAGAAGAGTTTGATGGAAATAGTCAAGGAAGTGCTATTCATATTTCTTCTGATGGCCGTTTTGTATATGTAGCGAATCGTGGTCATAATAGTATTGCTGTTTTCAGTGTGGATCAAAATTCAGGTCAGCTTACATTTGTGGAACATACATCTACAGAAGGAAATTGGCCGAGGGACTTTGTGTTAGATCCTACTGGAAAATTTCTTATTGCTATAAATGAAAAGTCACATAATCTTGTGCTATTTTCAAGAAATGAAACGACAGGGAAGTTAACACTGTTACAATCTGATGTTGTTGTACCAGAGCCTGTTTGTGTTAAGTGTTTAAACGTTTAATTTGTGATTGGTAGAATTTCTATATACCCCAAAAACAGAAAAAAGCAAAGCGATATCGCTTTGCTTTTTTCTATTTCTTCTTCGGCCTACGTACTAACTCTCCGCCACAATTCGGGCAAACATTTTGTCTTTCCTCTGTACATGGTGCACAAAATGTACATTCATACACGCATATGTATGCTTCAGAATCAGGCTGAAGGGAATGGTCGCAAATTTGACAGTTTGTTTTCATTTCTAATGCCATCGTAATCCTCCTTATTATTTGAAAGTTCGTAATTTAATTATAATTAATATTGTAGTGGGTGTCCTTTTTAAATGAAAAGAAATAGATGGATTATGCTGTTGTTTGAAATGAAATAGGTCCATTTGTTTTAAAATTGATTATTTAGTGCAGTTGGAATATTATGAAATAGTCAAAAGACAACAGGGGGTATATATTTTGACTAATCATAACGATTATTTCCATGTAGAAGAGGATGTAAATCACAATAGTTTAAAAGCGGATTGTGAAAAATGTTTTGGATTATGTTGTGTGGCATTACCGTTTGCGGCATCAGTAGATTTTGCGGTGAATAAAGATGGTGGTAAACCTTGTACAAATTTACAATCAGATTATAAATGTAGTATACATAAAAGTCTTAGAGGAAAAGGGTATAAAGGTTGTACAGTATTTGAATGTTTCGGCGCTGGACAAAAGATTTCTCAAGTTACGTTTAAAGGAATTGATTGGCGGAAAGATGCCGAGCATGCGAGAAAAATGTATGATGCTTTTCCAGTTATACATCAGCTTCATGAAATGCTGTGGTATTTGAATGAGGCTATTCTATTAAAGTCGACGCAGACAATTCATAAAGAGCTGAAGGAAGCAATTGAAGAGACAGAGCGTCTTTCTAATTTAAGTCCAGATGAGTTAATGGAAGTAAATGTGCCATTACACCGAGCGGAAGTGAATGTTCTCCTTCTGGAAACGAGTGAACTAGTCTGGAAGGAAATGAATTTTAAAAGTAAGAAAAGGATCAGTCACCGAGGGGCAGACCTAATGGGAGCGAATCTAAAAAAGAGAGATTTACAAGGAGCCAATTTAAGAGGGGCGTATTTAATTGCGGCTAACCTTAATGGTACAGACTTACGCGGAGCGGATCTCATTGGAGCAGATTTGCGTGATGCAGATATTAGAGGGGCAGATTTTACGAATAGTATTTTTCTTACGCAAGTCCAAATTAATGCGGCGAAAGGGGACAAACATACGAAATTACCGAAAGTGTTGTCTCGTCCAGCACATTGGACTACGTAAAGTGTAGGGAGTGAAATAGTTTGGATATTTTTCAGTATTTAGAGGGAATGCAGGAAGACGTATTTTCGTTATCAGTATCTCAAATAGAATCGAAGTATTATGATATTTGTAGCACACTAGCGTCAAGTGAGGATGCGGAGCGCGTTAAATTGATTCCGTTAGATTCATACAAGGAAAGTATGAGGATAGGTTTGAAAGAAGCATTAAAAGTCGCTGAAAATGAAGAAGCGAAGGCAATTTATTTTGAATATGATCTTGATAATGAGTGGGATAGTCAGTTCTATGTTTGTGACGATTACATGTTTCTTGAAGTAGAGGATGATGATTGGGCCAGTGATTGGACGGATGAAATAGAAGGACCATCTTTAGGAGAGCTAGCTGATATTTATGGTGAAAATGGCTTTGATTCAGATAAAAAGGCTGTAGGTATTACTCTATATTTAATCGCAAGAACAGTGTGTAGTTTTATCAATGCACGTAGTGGTTTGCAAAGTAATATACCAATTTGCATTGGTTTTCACGACCAAGACCCAATTATGCGAACAGGCAGAGACTAAGTCTCTGCCTGTTTTTTATACTACGTTCTCTTTTCAAAAGTAGTAATTATAACGCTACATATAATAAGGATACCACCAATGAAAAAGTTACTACTTAACGTCTCATTTAATAGGAGCCAGCCAAGTATTGAACCGACGATAGGTTGAAAGAAGAAAAATAATGAGCCAATGCTAGCATCCATTAATTCTAACCCTTTATTCCAAAGAAAAAATGCACCTGCGGTTGAGACAATTCCTAAATAGAGTACGCCTAATAATACGTACATGTTTATATGTTCAATAGGACTTGATTGGAGTTCCCATACCATAAAAGGTGTAATGAAAAAGAGTGAAAAGAATATTGCGTACGTTGTAATAATTAAAGATGAAAATCGAGCGGAAGCGATTTTTACATAAATGGACAGTAAAGCCCACGTAATAGCGGCTCCAACTAAAATGATTGTACCGATAAAATAGGAGCCGATTTCAATATCCCATCCGATAACGATAATGACACCGATTGTCGCTATTATAGTTGATAAAAGTCTACGAGTAGTTAGTTTCTCTTTTAAAATGAACGCTGCAAATATAACCATAAATGCAGGTGTAGCTGATGTCACTAAGGAGCCTGTATGAGCATCGGATAATTTCGTTCCGATAAATTGACATGTGATTGAAATGAAATACCCGATGAATCCAATCCAAGCAAATAATAGCCAATCTTTTTTGTGGATGGGTACTTTTTTCTTTTGCTTTTTTTCAGTTATTTTCAAAATCACATATAAAACAACAAAAGCGATAATAAAACGTAGCCAAACGAGTGTAAGTGGCGGGATAAAGTCGAGTACGTATTTACTAACGACGTACATACCGCCCCATATACTTGCTGCTAGAGATAAACATATAGCTCCTAAAATTGTTTGTTTCATTTGAATTACCTCCGTCTATTTTTAGGGTTATGATTTATTCCCTAAGACGAGGCATAGTGCACTTGTTATATGAATGCCCGTCTTAGATTATAGACGGACTACAGGTTGATCGTTTTCGAATGAAGTGTTGTAGTACATGAGCGCATTCCTCCTTCATAATTTTATAATGATATTATAACTTAATTTTCAGTTTATTGGGATGTTAATTGTACGGAGTTGATTCTTTAGAAAATGGTGGTTGTCGAAGAAAGCATAGTATATGGTAGAAAAACATATTTTAAAAATAAAAGAAACCAATTACATAACTGATAAGTATATTAAGAGTAGGATGAAAAAGTAGATTAATAGAGAAAGAGGAGGAGATTATTATAACTACAACCGTTATTTCTCATTTTTACAATGAAGAGTATTTATTACCGTGGTGGCTTATGCATCATACGAAACTGTTTGATCATGGTATTTTAATTAATAAAGGTTCTACAGATCGTTCAGTCGAAATTTGCAAAAAATTCGCACCGCATTGGGAAGTGCGAGATTCTACAAATCCAGAGTTTGATGCATTAGCGACAGACCATGAAGTGATGAGGGTGGAACAAGAAGTAGAAGGTTGGAAAATGATTTTAAATACGACTGAGTTTCTTTGTGTGCAAGATAAAAATCAGTTTTGGAAATCACTAAATGAATTGGGAGAGAGGATGTATTGGCTGGAAGGGCTTATTATGGTCGATGATCTTAACTATAATTATCCGGAACTTAACTTTGGAATACCTTTAATGAAACAGCGATTTCACGGTTACTTACCGGAAGATTGGAGATTATGGAGAAGAGGTAGATTCATTCATAATAATGAACATGGAAGCTACACTGTTGGAAGGCATTTAACTGCACATGAATTTATGAATTACCCACCTCTTGCTTGTATTGCATGGTTTGGATTTAGTCCGTGGAACGATGCGATGAGGAAGAGGAAATTACAAATTGGTCCGACTCTTTCTGAAGGTAGTAAGCATGCAGGAATGGGGACACATCACATTATTACACCTGAAAGATTAGAAGAATGGTATAAGGAATTAGCGAGAGAGACGAAGGATTTACGTTTTAGTGCTGCGTATCGTTATGCTTTTTTATAAATGATTCCCACCATAAAATTGTTTCTTCGATTCCAGTATTTAGATTGTACGTCGGTTTCCAGTTTACTTCAGTTTTTAAACGTTCTACATTAACACCGACGAATAAAGGTTCATCTTTAGAGAAAGGAATCGCACCTAGTTTAATTAAATTTTCTTTTCCTATTTTTTTAGCAATGATAGAAGCTAATTCTTTAATTTGTACAGATTGACCAGAAGCGATATTGATTGTGCCTGTAACATTGCGTTCTAATACTGTTACGAGAGCATCAGCGACGTCACTCACATGGAGGAAATCTCTTAATTGTTTTCCATGTGTACATAGTGCTTCCTCATTTTTTAATAAGGACGTGATAATGTTAGAAACGAGTCGATTCCCTTGTTCGTGAGGGCCATACATATGAAAAATGCGGCTCCAACACATGCTGAGGCCGGTTTGCCCAGCGTATGATTGTAGCCAGGAATGTAGTGCGTTTTTACATAATGAATACGGGGTTTTATAGGAAAGAAGCGGTGAATCTTCAAATAATACGCCGTTAAACCATTCATATTCTGCGCCAGTACCGGCAACGATGACTCGCTTTCCGCCGCACGTTGTGAAGTGTTGAATTAATGAGATACTGGATGTAAGCCAATAGTAATTATTAATAGATACATAACACGCTGGTGGCACTGCTTCCCAAGCTAAATGAATGAGATGACTAGGCTTCATGTCGTAAATGAGTTTTTTTACTTCTTCATCGCAAAGTAAGTTTACTTCATGCCAATGGCAAGAAAGGTGAGAAGGCTTATTTGTATTGTAGGTGGCGTGCACTTCATAGCCCTTTTGTATAAGGGAATTTACAACATATTTACCAATCCATCCACTACCGCCTGTTACAAGGATTTTTTTCATGGCTCAATCACCTCAACTTCTGGAATCGTTACTAAAAATTTGCCGCCCCATTCACGAATGAAAGAGCATTCTTTCATAATTTCGTCTTTCAAATTCCAAGGAAGTATGAGAATGTAATCAGGTTTTGTACGTTTTATTTCTTCAGGAGATTGTATTGGAATGCGGGTTCCTGGTAGAAGGAGATTTTGTTTGTGAGGGTTTTTATCTACTGTATAATTTAGAAACTCTTTTCCTATCCCGCAATAATTTAAAAGGGTGTTTCCTTTAGCAGGAGCGCCGTAACCGATAATTTGTTTGTTTAAAGCTTTTGCTTCGATAAAAAACTTTAAAATACTTATTTTCAATTGTTCTATGCGTTCAGAAAAAAGGAGATAGCAATCTAATGTATCTAGCCCGTGATCTACTTCTTTTTGGATTATATTTGTAACACTGGAATGGATAGTGGATGAGTCACTGTGATGGTTTACAAAAATACGCAATGAACCACCGTGCGTTGCAAGTTCTTCTACATCGACAATTTGTAAATGATGATGAGCTAAAACTTTTTGAAGACTTATAAGTGAGAAGTAGGAGAAATGCTCATGATAGATTGTGTCAAACTGTTTAAAGGATATGAGGTTTAATAAGTGCGGGAATTCAATTGTTATCGTGCCATCGTGTTTTAATAATGTTTTTAAACCGGCAACAAAATCATGCAAGTTCGGAACATGTGCTAATACGTTATTTGCGACGATTAAATCAGCTTGTGGTAACTTTTTTGCTAAGTCATTGCTGAAAAAATTCACTTCAGTAGGAATTCCTTTTTGGATAGCGATTTCTGCTACATTTTTTGCTGGTTCAATTCCTAACGTTTTGATATTTTCTTGTTGAAAGTATTGTAATAAGTACCCGTCGTTACTTGCGATTTCAATCACTTTCGAATGGTTTGTTAAGTTGAAACGCTTAATCGCCATTTCTACATATTGCTTAGCGTGTAGTAGCCAACTGGAGGAATAAGAGCTAAAGTATAAATAGTCATGAAAAATATTGTGCGGAGATTCAAATTCATCTAATTGTACAAGTAAACATGAGTTACAAACAAACGTGTGCAGCGGATAAAATGGCTCCATTTTATATGAGTGTTCTGGAGCTACAAATGAGTTAGCGAGAGGAGAAACGCCTAAATCTAAAAAAGTATTTGTGAGTAATGAGTGGCAAAAACGGCATTTTTTCTGTTCCATTTTATAGCCCCCTTATAAATTTTTGAATGCATCGATTTGTTGTCGCGTGAAAGATTCCATATTTTGACCAGATGCATATTTTTTGTACCAATCAACAGTCCAAGCGATAGAATGATCTGTTGATAATTTAGGAGTCCAACCGAGTTTATTTACTGCTTTTGTACTATCAAGTGTTAAAATAGGTGATTCATAAAGAGTATTTGTATGAGGGGAAAGGATTGTTAGTGGTTGATTCCATAATTTTATTATAGATTGAATGACATCATGAACGGTTCTGTTAAGTTCATTCATCGGGCCGAAATTCCAAGCTGCTGCATATTCGGCGTCTTTCGAAAGGTTTTCAGCTAAAAGAATATAGCCATGTAAAGGATCTAATACGTGTTGCCACGGACGAATAGCGTTTTTGTTTCTAATATTTAATGTATTATCTTGTAAATATGCACGAATGATATCTGGGAATAATCGGTCTTCTGCCCAATCACCGCCGCCGATGACATTACCTGCTCTTACTGAGGCAAGTTTCAGAGTGTTAGTGTGGAAGAATGATTTTTGATATGATGTTGCAACTAGTTCAGCACAAGCTTTACTAGCACTATAAGGGTCGAAACCTCCTAGTCGGTCAGTTTCCACGAATGCCCGGTTACCGCTCCCATCATTTTCATAGCATTTATCACTTGTAACATTAATGATGCCACGTATACTTTCTATATGCTTTGCCGCTTCTAATACGTGAACAGTACCTAAAACATTCGTTTTAAATGTTTCGATAGGATTTTTGTATGAAGTGGTGACGATTGGCTGAGCTGCTAAATGAAATAGTATGTCAGGGTTATGTTGTTTCAGGGCATGGAATAAAGAATCGTAATCTGTAATATCGCCTTTAATTGTTATGCACTCTTTTGATACGTTACATTGTTCAAAAAGGTTAGGGGTGGATGGGGGGTGAGAAGAATAGCCAACTACTTCTGCACCTAATGAAGTTAAAAAAAGAGTAAGCCATGAGCCTTTAAAGCCAGTATGTCCTGTAATAAATACTTTTTTCTTATTCCAAAAAGATGATGAAGCCATATTACCAAACCTTCCACGGAGCGTTATTACTTTCCCATAGCTCGACTAATTTATTTTTATCGCGCAATGTATCCATTGGATGCCAAAAACCAGTATGTTGATATGCGGCCAATTCGTTTTTGTTTACTAACTGAACTAAAGTGTCTGTTTCAAAAACAGACTTATCTCCACTAATGTAATTGAAAATATCAGGATTTAAAACGAAAAATCCACCGTTAACCCATCCGCCATCACCTAATGGTTTCTCTTGAAAGGATGTTACAGACTGTTTATCTAATACGAGAGAACCAAATCTGCCTGGAGGTTGTACGGCAGTAACAGTAGCTATTTTGCTGTGTTTTTTATGAAATGCCATCAGTTCTTTTATATTTATATTACTTAATCCATCGCCATAAGTGAGGCAGAAAGGTTCGTCCCCGACGAAATTTTGTATTTTCTTAACTCGTCCACCTGTTTCGGTATTTAGACCGGTATCAATCAGTGTAATTGTCCATGGTTCTATACGATGAGAATGGTTAGTAATTGTATTGTCGCTTAAATGTATCGTGAAATCGGACATGTGTAAGTTGTAATTTAGAAAGAATTCTTTAATTGCATATCCTTTATAGCCTAAGCAAATAATAAACTCAGTAATGTCGTAATGACTATACAAACTCATAATGTGCCATAGAATAGGCTTTGTTCCAATTTCAATCATAGGTTTTGGTTTTAAATGAGTTTCTTCCCCAATCCTTGTTCCGTATCCACCTGCAAGAATAACAGCTTTCATTTTTTCCTCCTAATTATAAAAAAAATTTGATATCGATGTTATTATGATATGTACTTAAATTAGAAAGGAACGGGAAATTTCATAGTTATATTTCGTTCGTTTTGGTTTTTTGAATTTAAGTATTTTATTATATAATTAAATTAATAGATTAGATTGTATAAGATGAGACGATAAATTTTGTATAAATTATGAATGATAAACCGTCACGTTTGACTGTACAGTTTATGTATTGTATGATGGTAGTAATATAAACAAGGGGGGAAGATCGTTGGGAAGGTGTATCGAATCGGACAGTTGGCTCTCATGGCTCACGTGTCGAAACGAACGATTGATTATTATACGAATCTAGGAATCTTAAAAGCGGAGCGATCTCAATCTAATTATCGCTATTACGACGAAACAGCATTTGAGACATTACAATTTATTGAGAAGTGCAAAGAAATGCATATGCCGCTTTGTGAGATTAAAGAGAAGATCGAGGAGAAGAAGCTGCTCGGTATCAATGAACACGTTTCGAAACATGTGAATGAAGTGACAGACCATATTCATAGATTAGAAGCAGAACTAACAGAGTTAAAGCCTCTTTTAGATGAATTGACTGATTCACAACGTGAAAAAATATCGAAATCTTTATCTGGTCAAACGACAGCTTTAATACAGACACTTGCTCTATTATTATAGAATAAGTGAAATCCGACCTCTTTAATTTTTGTATCGGGCTATGTTTTCTAACGAACAAATAAGAAAACATTATAGTATACAGGAGGTGGACACCTTAGTTTTTTAACTAAGGGGATTCATTGGAAATATTTAATTTAGTCATGGTTGCGATTTTAATCGCATTTACTGGATTTTTCGTAGCAGCAGAGTTTGCGATTGTTAAGGTACGTTCAAGTCGCATTGATCAGCTTGTTGCGGAAGGGAAACGCGGCGCATTAGCAGCGAAAAAGGTAACAACAAATTTAGATGAATATTTATCTGCTTGTCAATTAGGTATTACAGTTACAGCGATGGGATTAGGTTGGTTAGGTGAACCGACAATCGAAAAGTTATTACACCCGTTATTTGAGAAATGGAACATAAATCCTTCTATTTCATCAGTATTAACTTTTGGTCTTGCTTTTATGCTAATGACATATTTACACGTTGTAGTAGGGGAATTAGCTCCGAAAACGCTGGCAATTCAAAAGGCTGAAAAAGTAACGTTGTTATTGGCAACTCCGTTAATGATGTTCTATAAAATCATGTATCCATTTATTTGGGTATTGAACGGTTCAGCTCGTGTTATAACTGGTTTATTCGGTTTGAAACCAGCTTCTGAACATGAAGTAGCTCATACAGAAGAAGAATTACGTCTTATTCTTTCGGATAGCTATGAAAGTGGCGAAATTAATCAAGCTGAATACAAGTATGTAAATAATATCTTTGAATTTGATAATCGCATCGCGAAAGAGATAATGGTACCGCGTACAGAAATCGTTGGTTTCTATCTTGAAGATTCAGTAGAAGAACACATGAAAGTAATCCAAAATGAACGATACACACGTTATCCGATTTTTGGAGAAGATAAAGATGATATTATCGGTATGGTCAACGTAAAAGATTTCTTTATTCGATATATGAACAACGATCAAGAAGATTTATCATCGATTCGCACGTATATGCGTCCGATTATTGAAGTTATGGAAACGACTCCAATTCATGATTTATTACTGCAAATGCAGAAGAAGCGAATTCCAATGGCTGTTTTATATGATGAGTACGGAGGAACAGCTGGAATTGTAACGCTTGAAGATATATTGGAGGAAATCGTCGGCGAAATTCGTGATGAATATGATGAAGATGAAGCACCACCAATTCAACATGTGAACGAGTATCATAAAATTGTTGATGGAAAAGTGCTTATCTCAGAAGTAAAAGATTTGTTTGGATTACACATTGAAGAAGACGATGTGGATACAATCGGTGGATGGATTATGATGCAAAATCATGAAATCGAAGAAGGACAATACGTTGAAGCAGAAGGCTATGAATTTAAAGTGTTAGAAAAAGATGCTTATCAAATTAAACGTGTTGAAATTCAAAAAATGGAACAAGAACAAGAGAAAGCAGCAACTGTGTAAGTTGCTGCTTTTCTTCTGACACATAATAAAATGTGAAATTAGGAGCGGATATTTTGATTCAAGTAGCCTTACGTGTATATCGATTACAATTGTATACGATCTTTAGTGGTTTACTACTAATGTGGGCGGTTACTCCGTTTGGGAAACAAGTGACAGGATTCGGTATTGGTTTAGCAGTTAGCGCATATTGTCTTTGGCTATTAGCTCGCAGAGTGGAGAAATTAGGAAGAAGTATCGTGATGAAAGAAAAGGCTCCTGGATTAGGAGTTTTAAACCGATTTGCAGCCGCAATATTAGGGGCTATCATTATGTATGAAATTGAGCATGAAATGGAAATGTGGGCATTTGGTACTGGAATATTAGGTGGACACTTTTTAATGATTGCGAATTTAGCCTATGCAAATATGCAGTTAGTAAAAGAAGAAGAGAAGCAAAGAGAACAAGCTTCGAAAAACATAGGGTTATGAGGAAAGGGACCTAATCAGGTTCCTTTTTTGGGTTTAAAAATAAATGATATAATACGAGTGAATTACTGGTACTTATCGAATTTACGCCAAACATAATACGCTTATTTTTGAGGCATTTCAATAGTATGAAAAAAAATTAAAAAAAATTTAAAAACCCATCGATTTCTAAAGCTTATGTATGTTATCATGACAAAAGACTTTTTGAAAGAGGTGGATACCAATGTTACAAGCGTTACTTATTTTTGTGCTTCAAATTATTTATGTTCCAATTTTAACAATCCGTACGATTTTGCTTGTAAAGAATCAAACAAGATCCGCTGCTGGTGTTGGATTGTTAGAAGGAGCTATTTACATTGTCAGTTTAGGTATTGTGTTTCAAGATTTATCAAATTGGATGAACATCGTTGCCTATGTCATTGGCTTTAGTACGGGACTTTTATTAGGCGGTTATATAGAGAATAAATTAGCAATTGGTTATATTACGTATCAAGTTAGTTTACTAGACCGTTGTAATGAATTAGTAGATGAATTACGTCACTCTGGATTCGGTGTTACGGTATTTGAAGGTGAAGGAATAAATTCTATACGTTATCGCTTAGATATCGTTGCAAAGCGCTCTAGAGAGAAAGAACTTTTGGAAATTATTAATGAAATCGCACCGAAAGCGTTTATGTCTTCTTATGAAATTCGTTCGTTTAAAGGTGGATACTTAACGAAGGCGATGAAGAAGAGAGCGTTGTTGAAGAAGAAGAAAGATGAACATGCATCGTAAGAAAAAGGGAGTAGTATGGCTTAAAATAAGTTTATAACCATAATCCTATATGAATACGAAAATGTAAAAGAGAGGAATCTATTTTAAAAAAGATTCCTCTCTTTTTTTAAAAAATAATTTCTCGTATAATTCTAAAAAAATTTAAAGTTATGTATGATTATTTTTTATTGCTCTTTCTCAAATTAACAATTAGCCATATAGCTTGAATAATTATCGGTAATATAAATGCAATTAATAAAACGATAAATGCTACTAATTTCAGCTCGGGTGTTTGAGTAACACCAGTACCATCAACCTCTCTTAGCCAAATGATAGCTGCCAATATCCCAAAAATGGTAATACAAAATATGTTACCAATCCACCAAAAAATCCATCGTCTTTTCATATTAGCACCTCTTATATTTACCCTCTGTTAAAAGTATATTTGCGTTCGTTACATTTAAATGAAATAATTATAAAATTAATTTTTTTCAACTGTATATCTAACTTGTTTAAAGGTTGCCATGTCTCCATCTTCGTTATCATCTTTCGTTTGCAAAAGTTGAACTCTTGGCTTGTAGTCCGTCCTATGAGCGTGTTCGATATCTTTAATGTTAAGTCTGTAGGATTCACCATTATTTATTTTTTGTTCCAATACTTTTTTATTGGCTACATAAATAAAAGTCACTTTATTTTCATCAATGCCCTCGGTCTTAATTTCTAATTTATTATCTTTTGTTGTAATCGTGGGTGTTAATAATTCAATACTGCCGTTTCCAGTTTCTAAAGACTGTTCTACTATAGTTGAACATCCGTATAATGTGATTAGGATGAATAGAAGAAGGCTAAATCCTTTTATCTTTTTCACAAGATCCCCCCTAATTTAAAAACCTTTTGATTTGTCATTCCTAGACCGATAGTGTGGAACAGAGATAAATAGCTATTAATCTGACAATATTATACCATAATATGTAAAATGTAACAGGTGTATATTTACTTTAAGGGATAGCTTCAGGATTTTATGTTTTTTATCGTATTGAAAGATACGTTTATTATTGTAAATTCGCATTTCCTAATTCTTGAAAATTGTAATTTTTTAAAGGTGTTTTGTATCTTTACATAGGGATTCATGTTCTTTAGAAATAAGTTTTTTAGTATTTAAAATATGTAATGCAATAAAGCCGATAAGTCCAAATGTACCGAAAATAAGCCAAGGTGCATACATTCCGTTTAAGTTCGATGTAAACGATGTACCGGTATAATTACCAACGATAAAACCAAATGCGAGTGATAGTTGATAAAATCCGAAATAAGTAGCTGTATACGATTCGTTACTGTAATTTGCAATAGCGATATCAGCGTTAGGTAATACGAGCGTTTCACCGATTGTAAATAAAATTACACAAATAAATAGCCAATATGGATGTTGGAATAAAGGAATGAGTAAAAAGGAAATACCCATTAATAAAACACCGTATTTAATAATAGAAAGTGTGTTGTATTTATGAAAGAGTTTCCGGAATAATACCATAAATATGACGCCTGTTATTGCATTTATCGTAATAACTAGTGTAGCGAGCTGGTTGCTATGACTAATGTTTTTCATATGAAGTGGAAGTGCGACAGTAAGCTGAGTAAACATAATGTAGAAGAAAATCATAATAAATGAAAATAAAAGAAAGGTTTTATTTTGAAAGATTGCCTGTATTCCTAATGTAATAGACGTGTTTTCAGTAGAGACTTGGAAGTGATTTTTAAGCAAGTAAAAGATAAGAGAGAATAACAGCATAAGAGATCCTGTTAGAGAGAAAGCATATATCGGATTGAGTAAGAGTAAGAAACCTCCTGCAATTGGTCCGATTATCGCACCGCAATTAAAACTAAGGTTTAAGTATGTAAATAAACTTTTTCTCATATGAGCTGGTTGTGAGCCGAATATGGCGCGAGCAGCAGGTTCATAAAATGCAGTCCCAAAACCGATAAGTGCGGAAGAAATAGAAATTGTATAGAAATCAGAGCATATTCCTAAGGCTATAAATCCGATTCCTCTTAAAAATAATCCGGCTATCATCATAATGATATAACCTGTTTTATCCGCGATTAGCCCTGAGAATAAAGGGATAATTCGAGATGTGATTGTCATAACTGTTAAAACTGTTCCTACTTGCATCGCTGAAAAGTGGAGAAAATTTAATAGATAAATAGCTAAAAAGGCATATACCGCAAAATAACCAAAAGACATGAAAAATGAAGCAATAAGCATGAAACGTATCGGTATTGAGAAAATTTTCATAGAACTCCTCCTAATTTTGTAACCAGTAAAATTAATTAGTGGTTAACGATTTTATATTATAATTATACATAAAGTTAGAAAAAAGTAAATTTTAAGAAAAAGGTGAATGGAATTGAATCAGAACGCACCAAATGAATTAGAATATATTCGGGGATTTTTAAATACATGGAGAATACCAAATGATACGAGAGAGCCAATTGATTTGTTGCAAACAGAAGGTGATATAAAGCAATTTATGAAAAAACATTTTCATAAAGAGTTTCTTTTTCATACGATAGATGAATTGAAACGTTTTCGAGAAGACATTCGGCTAACAATTGAAGGGGAAGGATCGTTGCAAAAGTGGTTAGAAAAATACCCATTTCAAGTACATGTAAAGGAAGATATGAAAGGTATTACATATGAACCAATACACGAAGAGAATGTGTATACAAAAATATTAAGCGTTGTTTTAATAGCGATTCAAGAAAATTTGTGGGGAAGGTTAAAAGCATGTCCGGATTGCCACTGGGTCTTTTATGATCATTCGCGTAATGGAAGTAAAAGATGGTGCGGTATGTATGCTGGAGAAGAAGGAGGAAGAGCGTGCGGAACGATCGCAAAAGTGAAAAACTACCGAGCGAAAAGAAAAGGGAGATCAAGTTATAATGTGTAATTTATATTAGGGGAAGAAAATTGGATGGGGGGATGTAGAATATGAAAGGTACACAAATGTTAGCTTTAAATAAAAAGTGTTGGGATACAGTTGCACCTTATTTCTTTCAAGTGGATTGTTTACCGGAATATGGTCCGTATACAGCGTCTGAAGATGAGATTCATTTGTTTGATTCAATCAGAAATAAAAAGGTTCTTGATATTGGATGTGGAAGTGGGCATTCGTTGCAATATATGGCAGAACATGGGGCAGAGGAAGTATGGGGTCTTGATCTTTCAAGTGAACAAATTAAAACAGCGAAAGAAACGTTAAAGAGTTGGAATCCAAAGTTAATATGCGGAGCAATGGAAGAAGAAGGAGATATTCCGAAAGGGTATTTTGATATTGCATATTCCATTTATGCATTAGGTTGGACTTCAGATTTAGGAAAAACGTTGGAATTGATTTATTCATACTTAAAGCCAGGAGGAAGTTTTATTTTTAGCTGGGAGCATCCCGTATATTCAAACTTACAGTATGGTACAGAAGAAATTGCTTTAAAGTCTTCTTATCATGAGGAAACGCCTATTACGTTTGAAACATTTAAAGGAGAAAATGTGCAAGCGACATTATATAAGAGAAAAATAAGTACATACATAAATGAGTTAAATAGAGCGGGATTTACAATTGAGAGAATAGAAGAGCCTGAACCGTCTCGTGCATTTGATGAAGAAATAGCTGAACCTTCTACGAAATATTATTCTTTATATAAAGCTAGAATAGTGCCAACTACTTTTATTATTAAGGTGAGAAAGTAAAGTGTTTTATAAAAAGAAGCCTATCATTTCAAACAGATGAAATGATAGGCTTCTTTATTTTTTAAAAATTGAGGTCAGATGTGTACTTTTCATATGAAAATGCATTTCATATAAAAGGTGTAATTATTTTGGGGAAGGGGGATTGTTGTGCGTCATCATAGAAAGTGCAAAAAATTTGGAGTGGCACTGCCTCTTCCGCTTATAGGAGAAACGGGTCCTACTGGTAATAGTGGTTCAACAGGTCAAACCGGTCCGACGGGAGCAACTGGTCCTTAAGGTCCACAAGGAATTCAAGGTCCACAAGGAGTAACCGGTCCAACCGGAGCAACCGGCCAGGCGGGAGAAACGGGTCTTCAAGGCCCCCAAGGAATCCAAGGTCCACAAGGGATAACTGGTCCAACAGGAGCAACCGGTCCTCAAGGAATCCAAGGAATCCAAGGTCCACAAGGGGTGAGCGGATCAACAGGAGCAACCGGTCCGACGGGAGTGACTGGTGCAACTGGACCGACTGGAATCCAAGGAATACAAGGGATAACTGGAGCAACTGGATCATCTGCTATATCAACAGGTGGTGGGTACTTCTTTTCTACATCAACAAGCACAATTGCGGCAAATGCCAACATTCCAATTAATTCGGGATCAACTGTATATGGAGCTGGCGTATCTTTAACTAGTGCTACAACTGTTACAGTATCGACGCCAGGAATCTATTTAGTAAGCTACTATTTTCAAGGAGGTGCAAATGGTGGGAATGAAGTAGCATCTGTAAGATTACTATTAAATGGAACACAAGTAACAGGGAGTTTTATACAAAATGTAACGACATCAACTGTAGTACTAGAGCCAGCCATTTCAAATACACTTCTTGTGAATGTAGCGAGTGCAAATTCAACGTTTGTATTACAAAATGGCCCATTAGCTGTTGGGCATGTGACCACTATAGCAGGGACAATTACGGCAAGTTTAAATGTAGTGAGGATATTATAAAAAGCACAGGAAATATAAAAACACAAGGGATGTCTTTTTAGACACACCTTGTGTTTTGGATGTTAAATGAACAATTTCTTTATCTTTTTGGTTGAAAAATATGTTGGAAAAAGTATTTGTGATGTAAGTTATCTACAACTTTATTTGCTTGATATGTGCGATGTTGTTCGAGTCGAAGTCTTTGCTCCATCATTTTTATTGCGTGATCAGATAAACGTAACATAATACATCTCTCCTTTTCTATAAATATAGGTCTATAAAATGATATCGATTCCACATTTTATAGTTAAGGAGGCATACTGTGTAACATAGGCAAAAAGCACCTTCCTCTCCCATTACGCTTACGAGGTTAGCTGTCGGACTCGGGAAGTGAGAGTTCCCCTACTTAAAAAAGATTCGCCCCAAGTAGCATTGCTACAAAAATGGTTCCCCCGCTCCAAAATTTGGACTCAGCAAAAGATTTTATAAAGTAAAAAATAACATAAATAAACAGATAAGTCAAACTGTTTTATTTTTTCTGTTTTTTAAGTTTTGTAAGAACTAGACCATCAGGGAGTTCTGTATTTGTTACTTCAATGAATCCGTGTTTTTTATATAATGCAATAGCAGGGGTATTCGCTTTACCCGTTTGTACAATGTATGTCATGGAAGAAGGGAACATGTTAAATATATAACTTAGGAGTTTCGTTGCAATTCCTTTTTGAAAAAAATCGGGCGATACAACTAGCCTGTGGATATCCATTAGTTGTTCTTCTTGTACAAAAGAAATAAAACCGACAAGTCTATTTTCAGAAAAATATCCATAGAATGTTTCAGCGCAACTTTGAATATCGTTTACAGTATCATATAAACGGGGTATGGCAGTACTATTTAAGTAGTCTGCTTCAACTTTATAAGCTGGAATTTGAACTTGTAAAATAGATACTGCTACCTCATGAGAACTGGAAAGTAACTTATGAATCATAGATAAGGAAGCCTCCTTTGAATATGGTATATTAACATAATTGATTTTTGGGTAAGTTTGACAATATTTTTCTTTTTTGCATATAATATATGTATCTCCATACATATATTATTCTTACGTTTATTTCTATAGTAGGATATGGTTAGTGTAAACGAATTTGAAATCTTATATAAGAGTTTTGCTACTCTTGTATTTGATCATACAAACTATAATAGAAATGGAGGACTAGAAATGGGATGGATTATCACATTAATAGTTGGTGCTATTATAGGTGCAATTGCTAGTTCTATAACGGGTAAAAATTTCCCAGGTGGTATGTTCGGAAATATTATCGCAGGTTTATTAGGTGCTTCGTTAGGTAGTAGATTATTTGGATCTTTTGGGCCATCATTTGGTGGGATTCATGTCGTGCCAGCATTATTAGGAGCAATCGTATTAATTCTTATTGTATCATTTGTAGTGAAAGCTGCAAGGAAATAAAGATATAGATAATGATGAAAAGCCCTGAGGAAGGGCTTTTCATCATTCAAAGAGGTGATTTCATTGGAGAAAGTAAATATAAGAAAAAGAGACAAGTTAAAAAAGTTTTTTAGAGAACAAAATTATTTAGCAGTGTTACTTGGATTTGCATTATTGTTCATTAACATATTATTGCTAACAAAAATTTCTTTTGTTTTTACTCCGTTTATCGTCTTTTTAAAAACAATCTTCTTCCCGGTATTATTAGCTGGAGTACTATTTTATATCTTGCACCCATTCGTTTCACTTTTAGAAAAGAAAGGTGTTTCAAGAATCGTATCGATAGCCTCGATATATTTAATAGTACTAGGATTATTTGTGTTTTTAGTTGTAACGGTTATCCCTATTATTAAAGATCAAATTGATGCATTAATAGATAACTTACCGTATTTCGGTCATGAAATCGAACGAGCAGCACGTAGATTTGGGGAAAGTAATTTACTCGGTAAAATTCAGGAGAATTTAAATATTGATGTAGCGAATATAGTAAAAGACTACACAGTTGATTTTACAAAGTCATTATCATCAGTAACTGGAAATGTAACTGGATTTTTAAGTACACTTACAGAAGTTGTTTTAACATTTGTCATGGTTCCGTTTATATTGTTCTATCTTTTAAAAGATGGTGAGCAATTACCGAATCACTTTTTGAAGTTTATTTCAGAGCAAAGACAACCGGCAGCAAAGAGAATACTAGATGATATGCATTATGCGATTAGTTCGTATATAAGAGGACAAATTATCGTTAGCTTGTTTATCGGTATCATGCTATTAATTGGTTACCTTATTATTGGTATTAAATATGCGGTATTACTTGCTATTTTAGCGATGATTGTAAATATCGTTCCGTACGTAGGCCCAGTTATCGCAATAACTCCAGCGTTAATTATCGCATTTATTGACTCGCCAGGAATGGTTTTAAAGGTAATTATAGTTATGATGGTTGTGCAATTAGCAGAAGGTAAGTTTATCTCCCCGCAAGTAATGGGGAAAAAGCTAGATATCCATCCGATTACAATTATATTTATCATTTTAACTGCTGGAAACTTATTCGGTATTATGGGGATAGTTTTAGCAATTCCAGGGTATGCGATATTAAAAGTGTTAGTTACACATGGTTATAGATTTGTGAAGTTGAATACGTAAAAAAAAGAGCTAAAACAGAGAAACCTGTTTTAGCTCTTTTTTATTAATAATTGATTTGCGTATTGGCGTGCCCATTGATCAGCTTCTAATATAGCATCGAGTGAAGGATCTTTTACGTTATGATGAGCTTCAACTGTATTGTAAATTGTTTTTTCGATATCGAAAAATGCAATTTCATTTTTAAGAAATAGTGCATTTGCAATTTCGTTCGCTGCATTTAATACGGCTGGAGTTGTACCGCCAATTTTTCCACATTCAAATGCATATTGTAGACAGGGGAACTTCTCTAAATTTGGTTTTTCAAAATGCAAACTACCAATTTCTAATAAATTTAATTTTTCATAGGATGAAGGTAGTCGAGTAGGGTAGTGAAACGCATATTGAATCGGCATTCTCATATCAGGAGCACCGAGCTGTGCCATGACTGATCCATCAATAAATTCCACTAAAGAGTGAATGATACTTTCTTTATGAATCATAACATCAATTTTTTCATAAGGAATATCGAATAGCCACTTAGCTTCCATCACTTCAAACCCTTTATTCATTAACGTGGCAGAATCTATCGTTAGTTTTGCGCCCATTAACCAGTTTGGGTGTTTTAAAGCATCCTTCGCTTGTAATATTTTCATTTCTTCACGTGTTTTATCACGAAAAGCGCCGCCAGAAGCTGTAACAATTAATTTTTCGATTTCCTTATTATTTTCCCCATTTAAACATTGGAAAATGGCTGAATGTTCACTATCAACTGGAATTAGGCGGCATCCGTTTTGTTTCGCTAGTTCGGTGACGATATGTCCAGCTGCAACTAAAGTTTCTTTGTTAGCGATAGCGATATCTTTCTTCGCCTTTAATGCTTCAATTGTTGGGAGTAAACCTGAAACACCGACAACTGAACTTAATACAAGATTTGTATCAGGATGGGTAGATACTTCAATTAAACCATCAGTTCCATATGTAATTTTTGTATTTGTTGAAATACGAGAACGTAATGTGTCCGCTAATTCTTTTGTCGCTACGCTTACAATACGAGGCTGAAACGATTCGATTTGCTTTTCGAGAAGATCGATATTATAATTTGCGGTTAAACCGACGATTTTAAAATGTTCAGGATGAGCGGAAACGACATCTAATGCAGATGTGCCAATGGATCCTGTTGAACCTAAAATGGATATATATTTTACCATGAAAAAACCTCCAAAGTTGTTTCGAGTATTTCTGCAAACCTATATATTATTAGACAATCAAGGTGAAAATTCCTGCTATATAAAACAGAAAATTAGGGTTTAATTGGAAAGGTAATGTGATAAACTGTAAAAAATAACTAAAAAGCAATGAAAGAGAAGAGTACATATTCACAACTTTTCAGAGAGCTGATATTTGGTGGGAATCAGTAAGTGATGAATATGGAATGGGCTCTGGAGCTTCTAGCTGAAATGAGTAGGCGAAGACGGTTACTTCACGTTAAGAAGTTGAAGTGAGCTATAATATAGCTAATTAAGGTGGTACCGCGGGAGTCTCTCGTCCTTTTTTTAGGATGAGGGGCTCTTTTTATTTTGAGAAAGGAGGAGTTAGGATGAGCGAGAAAATTATGTTAACACGAATTAAGCCGACAGGTTATCCGCATTTAGGAAATTATATTGGTGCAATTAAACCTGCATTGCAAATGTCAAAAAATAATGAAGGAAAAGCATTGTACTTTATAGCTGATTATCATGCGTTAAATGCAGTGCATGATCCAGAGAAGTTCAGTAGTTATACGAAAGAGGTAGCTGCTACTTGGTTATCACTTGGGCTTGGAGAAGATGTTATTTTTTACCGACAAACGGAAGTGCCGGAAATTCTAGAATTAGCTTGGATATTAGCTTGTCTAACTCCGAAAGGGCTTATGAACCGTGCCCATGCTTATAAGGCGAAGGTAGAACAAAATAAAGAAACGGGATTAGAAATTGATGCAGGTGTGAATATGGGATTATATACGTATCCGATTTTAATGGCAGCTGACATATTACTATTTCAAGCTACTCATGTACCAGTTGGAAAAGATCAAATTCAGCATATTGAAATTGCGCGTGATATTGCGACGTATTTTAATCATACATTCGGCACGACATTTACACTTCCGGAGTATGTCATACAAGAAGAAGGTGCAATATTACCTGGTCTTGATGGAAGAAAAATGAGTAAAAGTTACGGAAATGTGATCCCGTTATTTGCAGAGCAAGAAAAGCTACGAAAGTTAATATTTAAAATCAAAACCGATTCTTCACTTCCAAATGAACCGAAAGAATTGGAAACGTTATTTATGATTTATAAAGAGTTTGCGGCAGAAGATGAAATGCAGTCAATGCGTGAAAAGTATGAAACTGGCATTGGATGGGGCGATGTGAAAAAAGAGTTGTTTCGCGTTGTAGACCGTGAATTAGCCGGACCTCGGGAAAAATATGAGATGTATATGAATGAGCCAAATTTATTATACGAAGCGTTAGAAAAAGGTGCTGAGCGGGCAAGAGAAATCGCGAAGGTAAATTTAGCAGAAATAAAAAAACGGATTGGATTTGAGAGGGAACGTTAAGCGTTCCCTTATTTTTTTATAAAAAAATCGAACGAAATTTAAATTTGTTACCAATATAGATTAAGGGAGGGATAGAAATGGATGCAATTCTCGAATTAAAAATGTTGTTATTTCAAATAGGAACAGAAATTATACCACCTAGTAATCTAAAAGAAAAAATTTTAATTCAAGTTAATCTAATGGAGGAAATAGCATTTAATAATGTTGAGGTGAATAAAGATGAGTGAAATTGTGTTAGCAGTTCAAGGTTTAAGTAAGACTTATGAGAGTGTAGATACAAATGTTAGAGCCTTACAAAATGTATCTTTGGAGTTAAATAAAGGAGAACTTCTTGCCGTAATGGGGACGAGTGGGTCTGGGAAGAGTACATTACTTAATATACTTGGTGCTTTAGACAAGCCTGATGAGGGAGTCGTATATGTAAATGGTGAAGGTCCTAAAAATATGTTTGTTGAACCATATGCGACGGAGTACAGGCGGGATAACATAGGATTCATATTTCAGGCATTTCATTTATTAAAGGATTTATCTGTAGAAGAGAATATTGCGTTACCCCTCATATTATCAGCTGATTCAGAAGAGGAGATACGAGAAAAAACAAATAAAATATTAGATGTTCTTGGTTTAGTAAATTGGAGAAATCATCGACCAGTTCAGCTTTCTGGGGGGCAACAACAACGTGTTGCAATTGGTAGGGCGTTAATAACATCTCCTCCAATTGTTCTTGCAGATGAGCCTACGGGAAATTTAGATTTCAATACGTCTAATGATATTTTACGAGTACTGGTCGATATGAAACAAAGATTCAATCAAAGTATGATTCTTGTTACTCATGATCCTCACATTGCTACGTATGCAGATCGGGTTCTTTTCTTTCATGATGGAGAAGTTGTTGATGATTATACGTGTTCTCATGGAGTAAATGATATAAATATCATTTTAGATAAATTTAAAAGATTAATGGAGAAATCAAAATGATAAAATCAGTACGAGGATTAGGTTTACGCTTTTTTAAGACGAATAAATTTACTGCTATCTCCTCTATAGTTAGCGTTATGTTGACTGTTTCTCTAATTGTTACGATGATTGTATTTTCGAGCCATGCGAAACAGTCTGTTATAAATGAAGTTAAAAAATTATATGGAGATATGGATTTATCTGTTGGATATAACCCTGATCAAAATAAATTGATGGATAAATCTTTACTACAAAATATTAAGGAACAAGAAAATATTGAATACATGTCAAAAGTATTAGTAAATCATTTGCAAGTGAATAAATTGAATACAGCTATTTATACAGTAGGTGTTCAAAATGATTCGTTATCTAAAAGTCGATATCACTTCTCTAAAAATCTATCGAATGAGGAAGTAACATTAAATCATGGATTAGCGGAAACTTTACAAGTAAAAGTTGGAGAAAAGATTGAAATAGAAAATAAATCTTATGTAGTAAAAGAAGTTTTACCTGATATAGAAGCTGGAGGTTCAGCTCCAGATATACTTGTTTTATCGGAAGGTGCAGTGAAACAGCACGTATATGAAAAAACGGGTAAATACAATGAGGCTACTTATGTGTTGATAAAAGCAAAAGCGAATGCAGATGTGCTAGCATTGTCTAGTCAAATTCATAAAATAGACAAAGAATTAAGAATCGATATTGCGGAGGAAGACGAGTTTTTAAAAAGTAACTTAGCGTCATTACATATTTTTATAGTTGTTTTATCTGTATTAATACTTATTATTACTTCGTTATTATTAATGTCTAATTTTGAAGTGTTTTTATATAAATATAAAAGCCAATTTGCTATTATGCGATCAATGGGAGCAACAACGAAACAAATGTTTAAAGTTATATTTATTCAATGTAGTGTAATTAATTTCTTTGGTGGAATATTTGGTTTGTTACTAGCTGTAATAAGTACCCGTTTTTTACAAAGTTGGCTAGAGCATTTATTTGATTTTCAAATTAATTCGATGAGTTTTGACTTTAAAATAGCAATTGTAACAATGATTTGTAGTATCTTTTTCATCGAACTGTTTATGTTATATCCGTCATACAGAAGTTCGACAATATTGCCAGTAAAGCTTATGCGTGAAAATGAAGAATCCGACTTTTCTAATAAAAAAACACGCAGTATTATGGGGAAATTCCTTTTAATTAGTAGCATATTTTTAACTGTTTTAGTTGGATTTGTAGCAAATACTGGAGATATGCAGGCGATAGTGATAGTAATAGGATCTATATTTCTTGTTTTAGGAGTGTATGTTTTATTTCCTATTTATCTTTCTTCGATATTAGAATTATGCCTACCTATGATGAAAAAAATATTTGGAAGGAACACATTTGTTGCTATTAAAAATGTAATTCCGCAAGTAAGGAAAAATACATTTGTTATCTTAATGATAAGTACGATGATGGTGATAGTTGTCTTTGGTTCCACTATTTTTAAAACAATGCAGAAAAATAATGAAAGATATTTAAAACGAGAATTTCCAACACATATTGTTGTGGAAAATCGTTTGAATAATGATTTAACCATTACCTCACCTCATATACAAAATATATTTAAAGAAATAAGTAGTATAAAAGGAGCTAGTACAATTAGTACGAACTCACTGGCAGAATTAAAGCAAGGTAAAAATTATATTACTTTTGACTATAATTTAGGTGATTTAAAGGAAATGGAAAAGCAAGGATTACTGCCAGAAGTACCTGCAAATTTGGAGAATAGTATAATTGTTACAGAAGAGTTAGCGGGACGGTATAAACTTCATGTAGGCGATATCGTTCAATTAGGTCTATTTTCAGAACAGGAACAAAAAGTTAGAGCGACTAGTAAGGTAGAAGTTGGGTTAATTGTTAACGAGCTACCGAATTCTCCTTCGGTACTCATGGATTGGAGTAATGTAACATATAAACAAGATTATACAGTTTTTGAGCGTGCATTTATTAGCTCAAATAATGAGAGAGAGACGTTGGAACAATTAAAGAAATTGAAAGGTCAATATCCACAATTAAAAATAAATAGTTATACTCAATCGTTAAAACAATCTAATTTAATGTTTCAGCAAAGGTGGTCCATCTTCATCGTTGTTATTGTAGTAATTTTGCTTAGTGTAACATTAGGGGTGTGTAATACACTTATAAATAATATTCAATCTAAAAGAAAAGAGTTTGCTATTTTACGAGCAATAACAGTTAATAAAAAGGGTATTGTACAAATTATTTTGACGCAAGTTAATTTATATGTACTTATTGGAATCATACTAGGGGTTGTTATAGGAATATTATTAACCTATATGGTAAGTATAATAGATCGTACACCTTTATTTTTTGATTTCAAACTTATCGTAACGGTAATAGCGGGGATGTTCGGAATAGTCCTTATTATTTTTATCCCTTTTGCTAATAAAATAGGAAAAAGGGATATTGTACAAGAGTTAAATAAGGATAATAAATAAAAATATAGTCAAGATGAATTCCATCTTGGCTATATTAATAGTTCAATTCGACTTCCGAAAGTCAGTAATAATCTTCTCAATAACAGGAGGAAGATTACTAGGTAACTCATCTAGCGGAAAGAAGCGTAGTTCTTTCGATTCCGTTTGGTCGCATACAAGTTCACCATTGAATTCGCGGCAAATATAAACAACGAGTACACCGTGTACTTGATCGCCGTTTGGATAGATTTGAAAGAAATCAGGTCCTGAGTATGTACGGAATAGTTCTGGATTTTTAATGATAAGTCCAGTTTCTTCATATACTTCTCGTTGTAAAGCGTCTTCTAACGTTTCGTTATATTCTAAGGAGCCACCAATAATGCCCCAGCGATTAAAATCTGTACGGAGCTGCAGTAATATTTCATTTTTCTCATTTAATATAATGGCGTGTGATCCGATTAAAATGAGTGGATGATTTCCTACTAGATTTCTCATGTCTTCAATATAGCCCATAATTCTTCTCCTTATATTTAATAATAATTAGGCAGTTCTTTTAACATTTTTTCTGTTTTACGTGCTGTAAATGCTAAGTTATGATCATCTTTTGTTCTAAAAAATAATGTGCGTAAAAAGATTTTAATGTTTGCGCATAAAATACAATACTCATTAAGGGAAAGACGTTTTCTAATTTGAGGAAGCCTTTTTATTTTTTTATAAATAATTGAAATTAACTCATCTTGCGGAAAGTCATGATATAGCATAGATAGTAACGGTGTAACAATTCGTTCATCTTCATTATTATGAAAAAGATCCGATGGGATGAAAATTTTATTTAATAAACAATGAATTAATTCCTCGTACCATTCAAAGGTCGTATAGGAATTGTGAACAATTTCAGAAAAGGCATCAGATACGTGGGCAAGACAATGAGCCCATCCTTTATTTTCAATATAGCCTCGAAAATCCATTTCTAAGTTTGTGTATGTAATGAGTTTGTTTTTTATTTCTTCGATATCCTCCTCTGTAAAAAAGTAGTGCGAGTTAGCGAATTGGAGTATTAATGCAAGTAACGAAACAGTATAAGAACGTGTGAAAACCCCATCTGTAAGTGGGGAGTGAATGTCACAATATAAATACTCATCACTTAAACAAGTTTGTAGAAGTAATTTCAACTGATCATCCATAAGGAATTCATGATGAATGAAATGTGCAAAACATTTATATATAAGTTGGTAGCGAACGTAACTATCAGTTGTTCCGATATACTGAAGCATATTGAGCGTTAACTCATTAATATCTATATGTTGCAGTTGCGTATAGTCATTTTGTTGTATAAGCTCTAACTGTTGTTGCAATGCTGTAATATCCAATGGAGAACCTCCTCCGCACTTTAAAGATGCAATGTTTTCTAGTATTCTATATATTCAAGGACAATCCTGCTCATGCAAGGAGAACAAGTAGAAATTCGAGTATGACATAGATGAGGGAAGTATATGATGACTATAGAACAGTTAGAAAAACATTTTAAAATAAGAAGAAATGCTTCTTCTATAATGATAAAAGAAAATGATGCAGAGGTTTTTACAGAAGAGCAATTAGAAGAGATAATGCAATATTGCGTTGCTGAAGCTGAAAAAGATGGAATAGAAGAATTGCAATTTGAGATTTCTTCAAAAAGCCCAAATTATGATGTGTATAAGAAATGTTTCGAAACGTATTCATTTGAATATATTACTGAAAACATGATTGTATTTAAGGATATATATGAAGTGGAAGATATAGAAAGTGATATTGATTTTAAGCTTATTGAAGAGATAGGCGAAGACGCTTTTTATTCACTGTGGAATGAAGTGACGGGAGAACAAATCGATTATGATCAATTTGTAAATACGATGCTACAAGAAATAGGTGGGCAATGGAAAGAACATTGTTTAACAGCAAGTATCGATGAAGAGCCAATAGGAATTGTAATCCCGCATATTGAAAGAGGTACGTTAGAAGAAGGAAAACTTATGTATTTCGCAGTTGCTCCAAATATGCGAAATAAAGGGTATGAAGCAGCATTCTTTACAGGGGCAATGTTTGTCTTAAAAGAAATAGGCGCATCTTATTATATTGGCGAGACAAATGTACAAAACGAGTGGATGAAGGATGTCTTTGAAAAGAACGGATGTCAGCAGCTGAGCTCTACTGAGCGATATGTGAGAAGGTTTTAGAAGGATGGATGGCTTACTCTCTCGAACTCATTTAGCGGGAATCCGTGTACAACTTATGAACAAGTAAAAGAACTTTTTGCATGTTTGTAAGATAAAAAGAAAAATCGAAACGACAAAGTAAGCGTTCCTATAATACAATAGAGAAGGATTAGACTATACGAAGAAAGCGTTGGTGAAAGTATGAAGCAACAAAGAAATTGGCTACAAGCAACTGTAGAACGAAATGAAGATAATACGTTACATATAAAGTGGGAAAATAATATAGAAGAAGTTCGTATTTATTGGAGTACTTCACCAAATCATATTGAAGAAAATGGAGAATTACTTGTAACAGTAAGTGGGGATTCAGCATGTACAATTGAAAACCCGAGTGAAAATGAGCGTCCATATTTTAGGTTAGTAGGAAGTAATGGACAAGCAGTGACAGTAGCTGAGCGTAGATTACCATTACAAGGTGCGTTTAACTTCCGTGATATGGGAGGATATGAAACGACTGAAGGCCGTAAAGTAAAATGGGGTAAATTGTATCGTTCTGAAGAATTAGCAGGATTAACAGAATGGGATATCGAGTATTTACAGAAGTCTAGCTTAAAATTAATTTGTGACTACCGTACAGATTTTGAAGTGAAGCATAAGCCGAACCCAAGTGTTACAGGTGCTCGTCAAGTGTGCTTACCAGTTATGCAAGACTTGGCGAAAGACTTGAATATAAATGAATTTTTCCAAGTTGGTGACCTTTCTATGTTAGGGAAACCAGGCGAGTATCTTGTGAAAATGAATCAAGATTTCGTAAGTGGTAATGAAGCATTCGTGAGCTTCTTAAAACTGGCGCAAAACCCGGAAAACTTACCGTTAGTAAACCACTGTACAGCTGGAAAAGACCGTACAGGATTTGGCTCAGCATTATTATTACTTTTACTAGGTGTACCGGAAAAAACAGTAATGGAAGACTACTTACTAAGTAACGGTTTCCGTGAAAAGTTAAATGAAAAAATGATGGCCTTTTTAGGTGCGAAATTACAGAACGACGAAAGTAGAGCAATATTAGGTGCAATGTTTGAAGCACGTGCTGAGTATTTACAAGCTGCGATTGATGAAGTTAAAAAGCAATATGGATCAGTGGAAGCATACGCTGAAAAAGCTCTTGGCTTTACGAAAGAATCGTTAGAGGAAATGAAAGTGTTATTGCTAGAAGATAAAGTGAAACTTTAATCAGTGGGGGGGCATCCCCACTGATTATTAGCCTTCACCAATCGGGCGTTAATGCGGGATAAATAATGAGGAGGGAGGCTGATTGGATTAGGCTCCTTTTATTATTGTTGCTATAATTTTGTTTATGAGGATTGTTGTGCACCGGGGAGAAAATGGATGAAAAGAACTTACGAATCGGGGGATAAAATGATTCATACACGTTTAAAAGCAGAGGGGATAAGAGGAAAGCTAGCAACAATACTAAGTCAAGATTATAAGGAACTAGCTGTTCAGGATTTAAAGGTGATTGGAACGGGAGTGCAAAATATTGTTTTTCGCGGAGATTCAGAAAAGGGAGCTTTAGCTTTTCGAGTGCCGTGGGAAAGAGAAGTAGAAAATATAAATGAAGATTTATTTAATAGTCGGATTTCATTGCAAAAGGAAACAGAGCTTTCTAAGTTTTGTTATTCAAAAGGTATTCCAGTGCCAAAGATACATGGATTGCATCTTTCTGCCGAACTTGATTTTTTAATATCGGATTATGTATCTACTGATCATATGCCAATTTCTGCATGTAAAATAGGGAAGTTAGTTAGTGAGCTTCATAGTATACCAATCGATGGTTTGCAATATGAGCAGAACATTAGAGAGCCGATTAGTAAGTATATAGCGGAACGTATTGTGAAACGGATAGAAGGTTTTAATACAATTACGAACTGTGGAATTAAACTTCCAGAGACAAAAACAATTGAACATATTCTTAGTACAGCTGATCATGTAAAGAGTTTATTGCATATGGACATTCGACCAGCCAATTTAATTGGATATAATGGAGAAATTAAAGCGATAGTGGATTGGGATAACGCTCTAATTGGTCATCCGTTATTGGAGCTTATGAGAATAGCTGAAACGAATGAGGTGGATTGGGAAGAATTTGAAGAGGGATATAAGAATGATAGTATCTTTAACGCTACCCCGCATATTGTTAGTTTATTTTATAGGTTAGATACAGCAGTCATGCTTGCAAACTTATTTGTAGCACATTTGAAAATAGAAGATAAAGGTGTATTCTATAAAGAGCGGGTTAAAGCACTTTATAATGAAATATATATAAGCTTATAATTAAGCTATGAGAATGAAGTTTTTAAATTAGGAATTGAGGCGAACATCATGAAATACAAAGTAATACTATTCGACGTAGACGATACATTATTAGATTTCCCTGAAACAGAAAGAAACGCATTACATAACGCGTTTGTACAATTTGGCATGCCTACAGGGTATAATAATTATCTTGCAAGTTATAAAGAGATTAGTAATGGATTATGGAGAGATTTAGAGAATAAAATGATTACGCTAAGTGAATTAGCGGTAGATCGATTTAGACAATTATTTGCTCTTCATAATATAGAAGTAGACGCGCAGCATTTTAGTGACGTATACCTTGAAAACTTAGGAAAAGAAGTACATCTTATAGATGGTGCAGTGCAATTATGTGAGAACCTTCAAGACTGCAAGTTAGGTATCATTACGAATGGATATACAAAAGTGCAACAATCTAGAATTGGAAATTCGCCTTTATGTAACTTCTTTGATTATATTATTATTTCTGAAGAAGTCGGCCATCAAAAACCAGTGCGTGAGATTTTTGATTATGCGTTTGAAAAGCTTGGGATTACTGATAAATCAAGTGTACTAATGGTTGGAGACTCGCTAACTTCTGATATGAAAGGCGGAGAAGATTACGGTATTGATACGTGTTGGTATAATCCGAGTCTGAAAGAAAATACGGCAGGCGTTAAGCCGATCTATGAAGTGGAGAACCTGCTACAAATTTTAGAAATTGCGGAAGTGGCGGAAGAAAAGGTAGTTTCATTTTAATAGAGTTAAGATTTTTCGATTAGTTGATATATATTAAGTTACGGTAGATATATTTGAAAAATCGTTCATATAAGTTCATATACTATGATATGGAACAAAAAAAGATGGTATCAAGTCAAAAAAATTTTACTGAAAAAAAACAGAAATAACACTAAATAATATATTTAGCTGTTTGTAATTGGTCATTACAAACAGCTAAAAAAAAACGATTGCCTCTTAGGATCCAAGCAATCGTTTTTTTATTTTTTTCGGAGATGAAATTTGTATTTTTATACCCTATCTCCATCAAGTTTAAAAAATGTTTGTTCCCCAGTAATGAAAAAAATGAATTTAATTCTCATAAATAACTGTAAAGTGGTAAAAATTTCGTTTTGGGTGTAATTCAAAATCTTAAGTTAATGGGCATGGAGTGGAACCCTTTCCTTGTTTAGACCGGATATCCGCCTGTTGGCGGTGGCCAAGCACTAAATAATCTGCGAATCAGCACAATTTCTCCTAAATGGTAGGAGTTATGAGATGCAATATTCCGTAGAACACCGCCAGGGGTTTCACCAGGCCATTCCTCCAATGTTTTGTCCAATTGAACAGTTTGGGCGATCGTGCATGCCTGTTCAATCCCTTGAAGAAAATACTGAATAATCTGTTGCCACTCTTCCTCACTGCCAGGGCATTCTTCTTCAGGCCAGCTCTCTTTTACATGGGCAGGCAATGTAGGCTTCTTCCCCTGAGCGGATAATAAGAGAAAATCTTGCCAATAGGTCATGTGTTTCACTAATTGATAAATAGAATAAGGCAGTTCCTCTCTGCGTTTTCCCGCAAGCGCCACGTCTATATCCGATAAAGCATTCTTGATGGGAAGATGTCCTCGTTCTCCTCTTAACGATTTTACTAATGCCTGGCTAAACGCTTTATTTGATTGCTCCATAATAACTGACTCCCATCCTGTTTTATTTTCTAATTTGCTGATTTTATGATTCCGTCTTTTTTATATGTACTAAATAAATTATAGAAGCTTTACGACTATTAAGAGAAAGTAAAATAAGGCAAGAATCACTGACTTCTTAACGTACAGGAAATCGTAGGTTTTTATTTGATTAGTACCTTAATGTACAATTGTATTAACAGATAAATCAAAGGTTCGAATGACAACATTCAGGTCTGCGTTAATGTCAGCCACTTTTGATTTTAGCTTTTCCGATCCCTCCTGAATTTTATCCAATTGATTTTATTGTGAATGAACTATGAGTTGATTATAATAATTAGAGTGAACTCTAAGTCAAGAAAAAAATAATAAAAGGATAGTTATTCTATTATGAGGGAGTTCGCGAAGCAAAAATAGCGCTACTATACTAAGGTCATTCACGTGTTATAATGCGATAATTAAATGTTTATATATACATAGTTTCTCAGAGTGATGCGATGTCATGTATGAGCTGTGTAACAACTAGAGGTGAGTGAAGGATGTTAACGTTTTTATTTGAGTTAGACAAGGCTATTCCAAAGAAGGATGAGCCACGGTATGTTGCTTATGCAAATGGCTTTATCGAAGGGGATTTAACGATTTGTGTGGGTGACAGAGTACTTCTTCAGAAGTCATGCATGAAGGTCGCAGAGCTGGGCATTTATTTAGGACAGTGGATGGAACAAGTTCAACATGGGCAGAAAGAACAATTGAATTATGAAACGAGTGACCGTGAGGAAGTAATTCTCGGATTCGTATATGAAGAGGAAGATCAGTGGAGAGTTTTTTCCAGTTGGCAGCAATTTGAACTTCAAGAGCGTATATCAACTACAACATTAGTAGAGACCGTTCAACGCTATTTATATGAGCTAAATAAGGAACTGCGCGCGATAGGATATCCTGTGACATTTGATCAGTACTTAAGAGGAGAGCGAATGATGCAGCTTTCTTATAAACGACTGTGTGATAGTAAAGCGGATACGACTTCGATAGAGGTTTACAATGGAAGCGAAGGAGTAGGCGCAGTACGGGGCTATTATAAAAATACGTTGATGAAAGTGCTAGACTTCATTCCGAAAGTCGGTAGTAATATCATTTATGAAATAAAGGATAGTAAGAACAATATTCGCGTCATTGCAAAGGATGTAAGTAGGCAGCGTCAAAGAAGGATTTTAGTAACGTACATCGATAATAATGATGCAGAGCATGAAATACTTGTATGTGACGGAAAGTTATTAGATGCAAATTTCTTATTTACTTTTACATATAAGACAGAAGAATATGTTGTTCACAAAACTTCAATTGGGCTTGGAAAATTATTACGAAACGGCTATGTAATCGCGGATTGGAATATTCGTCTTGAGGAAGATATGTATTATATCGAGATGGATGTATATGATGAGGAATATATAGAGGATCAATACTTACTGTTAGGTGTATTTCATGCTGTTTTGTATGGGTGATAAAGTGAAACTTTAATCAGTGGGGGTCTTATTGCCCGTAAATAGTGGGATAAATGAGAAGTACCGGTATTCTTCATGGAAAGAATACTGGTATTTTTTATGTGGTTCTGGAAAAAGTACGGTATTTTCGTTGCAACATACTGGTCACTTTGATGAATGTAGTGATAAAAACCATAAAAATAGGCGTATCAAGCAAAGTGTTGATACACCTTAAAACTACATTGTTAAACAACATGCGTCATCGTGTAGTATACCTTTTATTACTGTAGATTCAGTCTTATATATTAAACTTGGTGCTCTTTATTAATCCTCAAAAATAAAAACCTCATCAATCGTACTATGAAGTGCCTTCGCTATATCGTGAGCAAGCTGTAAGGAAGGATTATATCTTCCTTTCTCAAGATGGCTAATCGTTTCACGACGTACACCAACCTTTTTCGCTAAATCTTCCTGCGTCATATGCACTTTGGCGCGGTATTCTTTTATCTTCGTTACGAACGCCATGGTGCATCTTCCATTTCATCAACTGGTTTATCGTAAAAGAACATAGAGAAACCGAACGTAAGAATGAGTGTGCTGAAAATAAGAGCGATATCAATCTCTTGTAGTGTAGGGCTTGGAAATAGCATTTCAATAAAGATAATGATAGCGGTAGTTAATAACGTAACGATAAAGGCGTTGCGGCAAGATTTATTGACGATTTGTTCAAACAGTTCATCGTGTTGAACCGTTCTATACGTCGTGAAAAAGGAGAAGAAACAGAACAGAGTAAACAATCCTTTTTCATAAAAAAATCCGAGAAACCCAAAGAAACCGAGAAATCCTAAATATTTAATCCAAGTCGTTTTCATGATAGATTCTCCTTTCGATGTTAGAAATAAAGTGAAACTTTAATCAGTGGGGGGTGTTCATCCCCCACTGATTATTAGCCTTCACCAATCGGGCGTTTACGGGCAGTTGATCTCCCACCTAACTTCTTTGCTCCAGCCGAATTTTGAGGTGGGAGTCTTACTGCCAGTTAATGCGGGATAAATCACTATATGTTATAAATATATCACATATGGAAATTCATAGTAATAATAGTTTTGCGATTTATTTCATAATAATAGTAAAAAAGGTTAAATATTCTGTAAAATAAAAAGGGAAATATCGTAAAATGGATGTAAGGAGGGGGAGGACGAAATGTTAACTGGGATAATGATCGTTATATTACTTGTAGTTATTACTGTAATTGGAACGGTGTTAATTGGGCGAAATGGTGATGCGAATTATAGTAAAGCGACAAAAGGAAATATTAAACGACTTACGATGATTTATATAATACTAGCTGTTGTTTTAATTGTTGGATTAGGAGTTTATATTTATTTTAAAGGTTAAAAAAACTGAAAAATGTAAAAATCTAAAAATATAAGTATGCTATAATGTTAATATAGTTAATTGGTAATTAAGGAAAGGATTGGATGTAATGATCGAAATTTTGAATGTGTCAAAAAGTTATAATGGATCTACCTATGCAGTAAAAGATTTAAGTTTATCTGTACCGAGCGGAGAAATCTTTGGGTTTTTAGGACCGAATGGTGCGGGTAAATCAACGACAATTAAGATGATTACTGGTATTCATGGGGTGGACAAAGGAACCATTACAATCAACGGTAAAGATATTATGAAAAATCCGATGGAAGCGAAGAAAACATTTGGCTATGTTCCAGATAGCCCGGATATGTTTTTACGATTAAAAGGGATTGAATATTTAAACTTTATGGCTGATATGTATGAAGTACCGAAGGAAGTAAGACAAGAACGAATAGAGTCATTAGCGAAGAAGTTTGATCTGTACAATGCTTTATCTGATCAAATTCAAAGTTATTCACACGGTATGAGACAAAAGATTGTTATTATCGGTGTGCTCGTACATGAACCAGATGTGTGGATTTTAGATGAACCGTTAACAGGTCTTGATCCGAAATCTGCCTATATTTTAAAAGAAATGATGAGAGAACATGCTGATAAAGGGAAGATTGTATTTTTCTCGACACACGTATTAGAAGTAGCTGAAAAAATATGTGACCGCGTCGCGATTATTAATAAGGGAAATCTTCAGTTTAAAGGGAATTTAAATGAAATGAGAGATCATTTTGAATCCAATGAATCACTTGAAAAAATGTTCTTGGAGATGACGGGCAATGAGTAAAATTTGGACGTTAACGAAAGTATTATTGAAATTAAATTATGCAGATTTCATAACAGATAAAAAGAAAAGATGGGCGTATTTATTTTCATTTGCAGCCATTTTATTTGTAGGTTTTTTAATATTCGGTTCGATGACCCATGGAATATATGAAGGAATGATACACCTCGGACAGGATCCAGGAATTGTTATTGCGATGGGATTAGCAGTTGCTAGTATATGGGTATTTTTGATGAGTATTATGAACATTTTAACAGTGTTTTACTATAGTAATGATGTTGAAATGTTGCTACCGTTACCGTTAAAACCAGCGCAAATTATTTCGGCAAAGTTCTTTACAGTGTTAATTACACAATACGTAATGAGCTCGTTTATTTTATTGCCTATCTTTATTACTTACGGTTTAAAGAGTGGTGCTTTCATTACATATTACATTTATATGATTGTCATTTACTTATTCTTCCCGATCATTCCGCTAGTTTTAGCTTCGTTAATTATGACAATTATTATGAGGTATACGAATATAGCGAAAAATAAAGATCGAGGAAGTATATTTATTGGAATCGTAAGTATACTATTTATCGTCGGAATCAATGTATTTATGCAATGGAGAAATAAAAGTGCAGTATCTGGAGCTGGAGATTCAGTTGCGAATTATCTTACAAATAATCAATCCTCCCTTTTCATACAAATGACAAATTATTTTCCAACTACATATTTTGGTGCAATGGGATTAGTAGAAAATGCATCGTGGAAGGGAATATTATACGTACTAATATACATTCTTATTTCTATCGCATTTTTCGGTTTGTTTTATTACATTGCAGAGCGTACATATTTAAAAGGGGTTATTGGACTTTCAACGAGTACAGCAAAGAAAGAGGTAATTTCAGCAGAAGGTTTACAGAAATCAACAGTACAAAGTTCTCATTTAAAAGCATATGTGAAAAAAGAATTTAAAACGTTATTCCGTACGCCACAATTTTTCTTAAATTGTATTGTGCAAACTTTCGTTATGCCAATTATGCTGTTCTTTGTTTTGTTTGTACAAGATGGAAATTTAAAATGGATTACAGGGTATATTGATAATCCAGAATCAGCAGGTTTCGCAATTGGTGTGGGCCTTTGTGCATCCTTATTTTTAATGGGGAGTAACGTTATTGCAACAACGTCATTCTCACGAGATGGAAGCTCTTGGTTTGTGAATCGTTACTTACCAGTAAAGGCTTCGGATATCTTTTTTGCGAAAGCGATAACGGCCTGGTTAATTAATGTAGTCATTTTAGGAGTATTCGGTATTACAATGGCATTTGTAGCAGGTATTTCGCCAGTCTTCATGATACTTTGGTTCTTACTAAGTGCGAACGGTTTATTGTTAATTAATTTAATCGGTACACGCTGGGATGCACAAACTGCAGATATTCATTGGGATACAGAACAGAAATTATTTAAAAGTCGATATACAACTTTGTGGAATTTTTTAGCTAATATTTTAATAGCTTTAGTTATTGTAGCGGGTGTAAGTGTATTATACTTCTTCCTTCAAGTAGGACTTTGGATTATGTTTATCGTTTTATTTGTAATGTTTACGATTGTAAATTATATCTTTATTAAAATTTTAAAATTAGGCGCTGAGCGTATATTGTCAAATATTAATTAAAAAGGTAGATCCTCTGTATTCGTGCAGGGGATTTATCCATAGATGGAGGAGAAAAGGTGAAGAAAATAGCAATTGTAACAGGGGCAACTCGTCTGAATGGAATTGGTGCAGCTGTATGCAAGGTGCTTGCTCAAAATGGGATAGACATTTTTTTCACGTACTGGCCTCGGTATGATAAAGCGATGCCATGGAGAATGAATGATCAAGAGCCCTTTTTGTTGAAAAAGGAAATTGAAAGTTACGGCGTTCGATGTGAAATGGCAGAAATAAACTTATCGCAGTCTTATTCGCCTAATCGTGTATTGTATATGGTATCAGAACGTTTAGGGGATCCATCTATTCTTATTAATAATGCGGCGTATTCTACTCCTACGAAAATTGAAGAGTTAGATGTAGAACAGCTAGATAAACATTATACGGTTAATGTTCGTGCTCCTATGCTATTAAGTTCATTATTTATTAAACATTTTTCACTTAAAACGAGTGGAAGTATTATAAATCTTACTTCTGGGCAGTCATTAGGCCCGATGCCAGATGAACTAGCATACGTAGCAACGAAAGGAGCAATAGAAGCATTTACAAAGTCAGTTGCACCAGTTGCTATGGAGAAGGGGATTACAGTCAATGCTGTTGATCCAGGACCGACGAATACAGGATGGATTACAGAGGAATTACAGCATCATTTAGTATGGAAATTCCCGCAAGGAAGAGTTGGAGAACCGGTGGATGCGGCACGCTTAATTGCTTTTTTAGTAAATGAAGAAGCGAAGTGGGTTACTGGGCAAGTCATTCATTCGAACGGTGGTTATTCATAAAAATATTATGTTAACAATTGTTGAGAAATAAAAAAATTAGTAATTATTTTGTTTTTTGTATAAATAAAATGTCAAGAAAGATAAAAAATTGATAGGGGAGTATGTTGTCATTTGTAGATTGTAAATCTTCATGTGACAACATACTCTTTTTCTTTTGCTACAGAGGAGGAAAATGTAGTAGAAAAAACTCGAATATTAAAATGAATTTATCGTTTTTTGTACGTATTATTATGAAGATTACTGTCGGAAAGATGGTGATTCGTATGAAAAGGGATTTTTTAAGGGGAAATAGAATCGTAAAGAGAAGGATAAAATTGTAAACATAGGGGGATTTTTATGAAAATGAAAAAGGTCGCTATCGCATCAGTAGCAATTGGTACAATGCTTACAATGGCAGCTTGTAGTACCTCCACAGATAAAGATGCAGCGAAGAAGGATCAGGCAACTGCACAAAATGAAGAGCAATCGAAAACGACAAGTGCAGATGAAGCGTCAAAAACAACGAAAGATACTGAAAAAGACACAAATACTTCTTCGAATGAAAAAACAGATAAGGATGCAAAAAATACAAAGGAATCATCAGGAACAGAAAGTAACGGCAAAACAACAAAAGAAAAAGAAACGACAGGAAAAACGAATGATCAAACTACTAGCGGAAAAACAACAGATCAAAGTACAAGTACAAACAACAACGGAAAAACAACAGATCAAAGTACAAGTACAAACAATAACGGAAAAACAACGAAAGATCCGAAGAAAAGCGTCGCTGTGAAAACAAATGTAAAAGAAGTCGTTACATTAATTGAAAGCTTGGACAAGCAATTAGCTGCAAATCCTAAATTAGAAACAGTTAATAAACTTGGAAAACAAATTAATGAGAAGTGGGATGTCATTGAAAAAGAGTTAGAAGCATCACATCCGACTGAATATAAAACAATTGGCCAAAGTATGTATCCGTTAATTGTAGGAGCGGAGAAAGAAAAGATAGATGTTAATAAGATGAAGTCATTAACGACGAAAACGAAAAAGGATTTAAATCAATTATTGACGAAGCTTTCATAGTTTCAAAAGCCTACTCGTGTGAGTAGGCCTTTTTAGTTTGGTGTACATTCTCGTTGGGTGTTAAGAAATAAAGACTTCATTTGAAAGGAACATCACAATGATAAAAAAGAGTGATAACTATTAAAGATATTTTTTGATAGGAAGTCATATAAAACGCTCCCTTGTATTTATATTTGCAATTTAGTAGTTTTTAAAGTTCATTATTTTCTACAAAAATTTCATTTTGTAGAAAAGGGGAATGGATTGATATGTACGATAAAGAGGAAGTTTATGATGAAGAAATTGCACCAGTATCGCAGAAAATCCTAGAAATATGTAAACGAGAAGAACTTCCAATGGTCGCACAATTTTATTTAGCGGAAGAGTCTCCATACAGTGGCTGTTCAACCATTATATTGTTCGTCAGCAATTGTTCAGGGAGAACATAATGAAGAAGAAGGCATTCAGCAGTTACAATCAATTGCTCAAATTATGAAATACGGAACAAATGGACTACCAGTAGTAATGACGGCAATGATTCGAAAATAAAAAAGCAGCTAACAAAAGCTAGCTGCCCGACTCTCCAAGGGGGAACAAGGAGAAAATCTAATGTCATGTATAGTATTGACGGAATATTTAATTTTATTCAAGGAGGGCTTATTTTTAAATGTAATTTAGGGTTGGTTCCAGAAAAGTGACATACCACAAAAATATAAAATTATTAAAAGGACAATTACTATGAAAGCAATTAAAGAAACTTTCTTCCATAAATTTTTCATCAGTAGACCTCCTTTATGAAGAATATTAACACTTTTCCAGAATCTGACCCAAATAATCCTTTTACTCAAAAAAAGATCGCCTGTATACTAAGAGGCAATCTTTTTTGAGTTGTTTGTAATGGCTAATTACAGGTTTTAAATACTATTTAGTGTTATTTCTACTTTCCAAAACCTGCTCCATATTATTAGTCGCCCATTCCATCATTAAAAGGATAATTGGACGTAGCGACTCGCCTAGTTCGGTTAGCGAATATTCTACTTTAGGAGGTACTTCACGATATACCTCCCGATGTACGATGCCATCTGCTTCAAGTTCTCTAAGTTGAAGTGTTAACATTCTTTGGGTGATATTAGGTTTTAATCTTTTTAATTCATTAAATCGTTTCTTACCATCTAATAAATGATAAAGAATAACACCTTTCCATTTTCCGCCAATAACCTCGACCATAGCTTCTACTGGACAAGAATATTTATTTAAAAATGGATAATTTACATCATCTTCTTTTGAACTAATCATAAAAAGACTCTCCCTTAACAATAGTATCTTTTTTGATACTATAGCACATAAATGTGCGTACTTGTATCATTGTTACTTTAAAAATATAATTTGGTTAAATAATAATTTAATGAAAAGGGGATCTTTTATGACTAACACAAAACAAAATACAAAACAAAAAATTATTGAGGCTTTTAACTTTAGACATGCATGTAAAGAATTTGATCCTATGAAGAAAATTTCAGAAGATGATTTTAAATTTATTTTAGAAACAGGAAGATTATCTCCTTCTTCTTTTGGATATGAGCCTTGGAAATTTATTGTGGTACAAAATAAAGAATTAAGAGAAAAACTATTACCATATTCATGGGGAGCAGGTGGGCAACTTTCAACAGCAAGTCATTTTGTCATTGTTCTTTCAAGAAACATCAAAGATATGCACTATGATGCAGAGTATATTCAGCACATGATGAAAGATATTATTGGATTGCCTGAAGAAGCCCAACAAATGAGATATGAATTCTTCAAAAAATTCCAAGAATCGGATTTTAAATTGTTAGACTCCGAACGTGCTGTATTTGATTGGTCATCAAAGCAATCTTATATTGCTTTAGCTAATATGATGACTAGTGCAGCTCAAATCGGTATTGATTCTTGTCCAATGGAAGGATTCGATAAAGAAAAAGTAGATTCTTTACTTCGTCAAGAAGGAATTTTAAAAGATGATAATCTTGAGGTGTCAGTTATGGTTGCATTCGGATACCGTAAAGGAGAACCAAAATTTAATAAAACAAGACAAACTATGGATACTATTGTTGAATGGATTTAATAAGATAAATTTGTATCCATATAACGAAAAAAACGCTACCCTTTCTATAGAAAGGATAGCGTTTTTTTATGTCTGTTTTTAAATTTAGCGAGAATGCTTTGTGAATAGTTGAATTGCTTTTTCAGGGACATAGAATTTCCCGTTGCTTTCTACAACGATGCCTCCTAATTCATAATCTTTCCCACCAATATAGATAATGTTTTTATTAACAAACAATTTGGCCGCCGTATTATTGCGTTTTACTACAAGCACCGGGTTTCGTACATCTTTTTTGTCAATCGTTACAGTTGCACCAATTTGTTTAAAGGATGTTTCAGCATCTAAGAATAATTTCTTAGATAATTCTCCTAATTGAAAGCCCATTGCTTTGGCCATTATTTTCGCAACGTCTGTATTTTGGACTAAACCGTATGGCTTTTGAGGACCGTAAGAGTATAAGAATACATCTTCACCCGTATGACCACCAGTTGTAAAACCGATGTTCGCACGGTTGGCCAATAATTTAGTAAGGATTGGACCTACATCAGCTTTCTTATGTGCAGCGTTTAACTTTTCTCTTTCATCCTCAGTTAGGTCGTCTAAACCGTAAAGAGCAGCGACCTCTTTTATATTAGATAAATCATCTTTTAGTTTATTTGTAGCACCCTCAAGTGTCATTTTCGCCTTTTTCAGTGGAGCAATGTAAGCTGATACTGGTGTGGTATCATATCCTTTTGTAGTATTGCTGTTGCCAATGGAAATACCGCTATTACCATGATCCGCTAAAGCAATGACCATAGTGTCACCATCTTTTTTCGCAAATTCTAATGCTTCTGTAACCGCATCATCAAACGCCAATATATCGCTAATCATCCCGATTGGGTCATTTGCATGTGCTGCCCAATCTGCCTTACTACCTTCTACGAATAAGAAAAAACCATCTTTATCTTTTGATAATGTTTGAATGGCTTTTCTCGTCATCTGGGAAAGAGTGGGCTGCTCAGGATGATTTGCTTCACGATCCATATCGAACGCAAGGGCAGTATTAGAGAAAGAACCCCAGATTTTATTTGATTTGGAGTTTAATAACGTATCTTTTGTTTCGACAAAGTCGTACCCTTTGTCTTGAATCACTTTTACTAAATCTTCGTTGTCTTTACGAATTCCGTTGCTTGTCGTAGGCTGAAGTGCTGCTTTTCCACCACCTAATACAACTTCTATATTTTGATACACTTGCTGTTCACCAAGTACTTCGAAATCTTTACGGTTAACGTGGTGGGCAGAGAAACTAGCCGGAGTAGCATGTTGAATTTCTGATGTAGCAATGATTCCTGTCGCGCGACCGGAACGTTTTGCGCCTTCTAAGACGTTGGCAACTGGACGAAACTTGCATTCTTCTTTCACTGGTTCTAAACCAGGTGAATTCACAACAGAAGGTAATACGCCCACGTAGCCTGAATTTGATTTATTTCCTGTCGCTAAAGCTGTGGCTGCTGGTGCAGAGTCCGTAATAGCCGATTCTGCTGAGTATGTACGAACACCTCCGGATACAATTTGATCTAGCGCAAGAGGTGAACCTTTGTACCACCGGGCTAATGTTGTAGCAGAAGAACTTGTCCCATCTATAACCATGAAAATCACATTTTTAGGTTGCTTTCCTGCTTTTTTTACCTCAGCTTTTACCTCATTATCGTTCATTATGATTCCTGTTGCTAATGTAAATAGTGCTACCGTTCCCGCTAATGTTAGTCCCATTATTTTTTTTCGAAGAGTAGTCATTGTGGTTCCTCCATAGGTCGTTTTCGATATCCCAATCTAACGTTCGTATGTAAACAAGATTTATTATTAGTAGTACCCCATTGCAACGAAACTAACAATAACGATTGAGTCAAAATGTTGGGCACAAAAAGTTAAATTAAAGCTATTTCTTCAGCAAAATATTCTCTTCATATAAAACCTCTTTGCACCCTTAGTTACAAGGTCTTTCCTATAAAAAGAATCTTCTCTTTATTTTATGGGAAACATTTAAAAAAGGATGGTGGGGACATGACAATTGATCGAGTTTGTACAATTGGGCCAGCGAGTAATAATGAAGAAACGTTAGCGCAGTTAATAAACAATGGTATGAAAATTGTTCGGTTAAATTTATCACATGGTACGCATGAAAGTCATAAAGACATCATTCGTTTAGTAAAATCGTTAGACGATTCTATTAAAATTCTAGGGGATGTACAAGGTCCTAAAATAAGATTGGGTGAAATGAAAGAAGAACAAATTACACTTGAAGCAGGGGAGTTATTTACTTTATATACCAATCCAGTGCAAGGGAATAAAGAAGAAGCAAGTGTTGATTATGTGGGGATTGCGAATGACGTAAAAGTTGGAAGTAGAATTCTTATTAATGATGGAGAAGTTGAGTTAATCGTTGAAAAGATAAGTTCGGAAAAAATAGAAACAAGAATAAAAACAGGTGGCAATATTTCCTCTCATAAAGGGGTGAACTTACCAGGTACAATTGTTAGTTTGCCAGCTATTACGGAGAAAGATAAAAAAGATATTCAATTTCTTCTAGAAGAGGAAGTTGATTTTATTGCGTGTTCTTTCGTTCGAAAACCTAGTCATATAAAGGAAATACGAAGTTTTATACATGAACATAAAGAAACTTCCCCAAATTTAATTGCAAAAATAGAAACGATGGAAGCAATCGAGAATTTTCAAGACATATGCAAAGAAGCGGATGGCATTATGATCGCAAGGGGAGATTTAGGTGTGGAATTGCCGTATCAATTTATTCCACTGTTACAAAAAATGATGATTCGTGAGTGCAATCGAACGAATACATATGTCATTACAGCGACACAAATGCTTCAATCTATGGTAGATCATTCTATTCCTACAAGAGCTGAGGTGACAGATGTATTTCAAGCTGTATTGGACGGGACGAATGCTGTTATGCTTTCTGCTGAAAGTGCGTCAGGAGATCATCCAATCGAAAGTGTGAAAACGTTACGTCTCGTTTCTGAATTCGCTGAGCATGTAAAAAAAGACGGTCCTTTTGCGATGAAAGATGTATTGGAATTGCTGCATAAGTCTCTTTAGTTTATATAGAAGGATTTATCTCTCATCCTAAAAACGTACGGAAAGGAATCAGGATAGGAGATGCTATTTTAGTATTTACTTACAGATTGAAAGGTGGCATTCCAGCTGCCTATATGAAAGAACCATTATGGAACATGGAGGTCTTTCGGAAATCTAAAGAAGGATTTTAAATTAATTAATCCAATTATCTCATTTAAAATATGTTCATTCCTATTCATAAATGATATCCTTATAGTTGAATACTTTTGCTGAATCAGCAAGAATTTGTTGTTCTTTCTGTATGAATTCAACTTTTTTATGGAAAGATATGTTAGTAAGTGTGCAATTTGAACGTTTTATTTTTTAGAGTATGATAGGAGGAGAATGAATATGGAAGCAATTGAAGTAGGCGAAATTTTTAGTCTTACCGATGAGAATAATGAAGAACAGGAAGTTGAAGTGCTTGGAGCGATGGATGTCGAAGGTGCAGAATACATTGCGGTTGCCTTTGTAGAAGACATTCAAACAGAAACTGAGGAAGACATTGATATCTTCTTTTTAAAAATAGAAGAAGATAATGAATTCTCATACATAGAGAATGACGAGGAATTTGAAAAAGTATCTGCGGCGTTCGAGAAGATTATGGACGAGCAAGAACAAGAATAATAATAAAAAGAGTTAGACAAAAAGAGGGAGATGCATATTTGCCCTCTTTTTTTTATATGGTTGAAAATCATATTTATATCAATCGATAATTATATTATGTAAACTAAATGGTTTTTAATCCCGCTATTTGTGGGCAGTAAAAGCCTTCACTTTATTTCTTCACTAGAAAAACCACCCAAATGAGGGTGGCGCTTATTATATATAGTTATTAAATGTGTTATTTTCCAAGGAAGAGAGGGGAATCTTCACTTCAGTACCTTCCTTCATATTACGCAATACAACTGTTTCTGTAGATAGTTCCTCTTCACCAATTATTAGTACATACGGGATATTTTCTTTATTGGCATAATTAAGGGCACGTTTCAATTTACGTCCGGCTAGTTCAAGTTCGATTTTTAAGGAAGTAGTAGAACGCAATTGCTGGGCGATTTGTAAACATTGTAATTCTGTCCCGAGTGGAATGATAAAAAGATCTGCTGTAGATGATGTTGTTTCTTTCTGTGATAGAGCTGTATAAATGACATCTAATCCGAATGAAATACCGACTGTTGGATAGTTCATATTATCACCACGGAATGCTCCGATAATATTATCGTATCGACCACCGCTACCGATGCTAGATGTAATGCTAGCGTCTTTTAGAAAGATTTCATACACAGTGCCTGTATACATTGTGAGTCCTCTTGCTAAAAACGGATTGAATATCGTATTTTCATTTATTCCGAGAGCGAGTAAGTATTGCTGTAGTTGTTGTAGCTCCTCTACTCCATCGGCGACAAGTGTATTATTGAAAGTGTCTTTAAAGTCGGCAATAGGGAGCTTTAGGCAAGATAAAACAGTATTACATATGGTATCGGCCATTTCTACAGTAATCCCGCGCTCCAATACATCTTTTCGTACACCATCAATCCCAATCTTTTCGATTTTATCCAATGATAAAATTACGTCACTCGTTAATTCGGTAGGGATGTTAATAGACTGGAGAATACCATTTAATAATTTTCGATTATTATATTGAATCGTTACTTCTAAGTTTAACGTTCGGAATAGTTCAAACGCCATGCTCATGAGTTCAGCTTCCGCCATGACTGATTCTACACCGACTATATCAACGTCACATTGAATGAACTCACGGAATCTTCCTTGTTTAATTGGCCCATCTCGAAATACTTTTCCAATTTCATATCGTTTAAAAGGAAGGCGGATATTTGGGTTCATCGCGACAACTTTTGCGAATGGAATTGTTAAATCGTAACGTAAGGCAAGGTCGCGTTTTCCTTGATCCTTAAGCGTATATATTTCTTTTAAAATCTCATCACCACCGCCGTACTTGTATGACATAAGTTCATACATATTTAACGTTGGAGTTTCTAAAGGTTTACATCCATATCGCTCAAACGTATCTTCACATGCTCTTTTAATTTTATTTCGCAGTACTTGTTCCTCTGGTAAATAGTCTTTTGTTCCTTTTACATTTTTCATTTCCACTATAATCACTCCTCTTTTAAATTAAAAAAAGCTATGCAGGTATAAAAATACCCACATAGCTTTATGAACGCTTCGTGGGTCAACAGGAATAGCCCTGTACCCACGAAGAAAAATTTTTCTTCGGATACACGGCGTTACGTATGATGATGAAGTTGGAAAGAAGTATTAAAAGTTCGCATTACAAATCTCTCCTTAATAAGTTTTTTACAAAGTATAACAAATGATTTTCGAAATATCAATATTTTCAGTTTCAAGAGAAACATATTACTTTTACATTACCTACAGAATGTTTTCTGTTCGTGCCATTTTAATTGCTTCTTCACGGTTGTTGACACCAAGCTTTGAGTAGAGATTTGAACAGTAATTACGAATCGTTCCCTCCGATAAAAGCAGTTTAGCGGCAATTGACTTGTAACGTAGCCCGTTTGATAGATGCTCTAAAATTTCCATTTCGCGTTTTGTAAGTCCGTACGGGTAAGTTTGTTTAGTCGATCCGATTTTTTCTAATTGCTCACGTTGAAGTTTCATTTCCTCGAAAACTCGTGTAGCAACCGATTGATCGATCCAAGTCCCACCATTATAAATAAGCTTCAAGGCTTCCTTCATTTCTTGTGGATGAATAGACTTCAACATGTAACCTTCAGCTCCATGCTCTAGTGCAGTTGTTGCTTGTAAGGAATCTTCAAATGTTGTCATAAGAACAATTTTCATATTAGGCCAACGTCGCTTCATTTCTAGTAAAGCTTCAATACCATTCATTTCTGGCATTTGAATGTCCATTAGTACAATGCCAGGCTGTAATTGTTCACATAATTTTAAAGCTTCAGCTCCATCGTGTGCTTTACCAACAACAGTAAAATCAGTGTGATGCTCTAAAATTTGCTCTAAACTATTTGTAATAAGTTCCTGATCATCAACGACCAATAAGCGAATTATGTTATGTACAAATTCTGTTTGTAATGGAATATTACAAACGATGAATGTTCCTTGCTCAGTACTAGAATGAACAGATAATGTACCATGAAATTGTTCAAGTCGTTCTTTCATTCCACTGAGGCCAAAGCCAAATTGAATTTCTTCCATTCCAATACCGTTATCTTCAATTTGCAATCGAAGTTGTTGTCCGTCGAAATGCAGTTGAACGGATATGGTGCTCGCTTTACCGTGCCGAACAGCGTTTGTTAACGACTCCTGAAGACAACGATATAGGCAAAAATTCACTTTTTGCATCACAAGAGTTTCATTGCCAATCGTACGAAAAGTAACGGTTGTACCTGTAGATTTTATAAATTCTTCTGTTAATTGTTGCAGTGATTCACTTAATGAATTACTAAGTGGATTATGAGATAGCTCGTGTAGATGCTTTCGAATGTCATCTAGACTATGCTGAGCAATGCTGATAAGTGAATCAATTCTTTCAAACTGTGAATTCGGTACTGATGATTTTAGTGATGTGACGCCAGCGATGAGAGAAGTAAGTGTATGACCAATTGTGTCATGTAGCTCATGTGACAATCGATTACGCTCTTCTATGAGAGTAAGCTCTTCAATCCTTTTAATATGTTGTTCTAATAGTAGTTTTTGCTCTTCAATAATTCGAGATTGTTTATGATACTGAATTAATATATTAAAAGAAACGCCAATGGCAAAACCGATACTACAACTAACAATCATTTCGTATGGCGACCGCCCGGCAATCAAGGCGTTCAATAATGGGAATACAAATCCACAAAAAATACCGCTCCATATATAATTATTTTGATTACTACATAGGCCAATAGTGATTACGAGTAAAATGAAAGGCCAAAGTAAATTTGGGGCTACGGATGCTAAATAAAGATAAAAACAACCTGCGGTGATAATATCGAATGCAGGGTACCATTCTGTTTTCTTATATCGAATAATTAATGGTACAAGGTAAACGACAAAAGCGAGAGCAAGTACGATTATACTTGACGTATGAATGAATGATGGAAACATAAAATTAGTACCGATGATAATGAATAGCCAAAACGTTCGTACTAATATAAATATCCAATCATACCAAAACCATTTTTTTGTGAATGATAACATAAATTATGCACCTACTTATATTTTAAGATTAATTATCTAATGATTCAGATTCATCATGTAACATATCTTTTAAATCGTCAATAGAAAGACAGACAACAAAGCATGTCATATGAAGCAGTTGACAGTTTATCACATGTTTTATGTGACAGAGGTGCACATAGTGGCACGAGTAAATTAAAGCATTTTGTCACTATCCTATTTAACAATATTGAAGTTAAGGTGAGGGAGTGAGGCAACAGAAAAATTCAAAATAATAGGAGCGATGTATAATGAAGTCATTTTTCTTAAAAAAAGGAACGGCCCTTACTTTAACAGGGACTATATTGGTTGGAGCGTTAGCGATACCTTCTCATGGAAACATACATGCGGTAAACAAAAAGATATCAACTGAGCAAGTTGTCGATAAAGCTGCCGATACAAAAAATATTCCAGGAGTCATTGTTACTGTGAAAAATGGAGAAGCTAGTTGGTCATATGCTTCTGGTGAAGCAAATATTGAGAGGAATCATAAGGTAGATGCTGACTTTGCTTTCAGGATCGGGAGCACAACGAAGACGTTTGTAGCTACAGTTGCATTGCAGCTTGCTGGAGAGAAGAAACTAAGTCTAGATGATACGGTAGAGAAATGGTTGCCGGGACTTATAAAAGGGAAAGGCTATGATGGTAACAAAATTACGATTCGTCAATTATTAAATCATACAAGCGGAATTGCAGATTACTTGACTCCAAATCTTAAAGCGAAATTAATAGAGAATCCAAGTAAGAATTATAGACCGGAACAATTAATTTCCCGTGCCTTAGAATTAGAACCGGTAAAAGGCTGGTCATACTCGAATACGAATATGGTTATTGTAGGATTGATTATTCAGAAGATAACAGGGGAATCATATACCGAGCAGATAAAAAAACGAATTATTGAACCTCTTAGTTTAAAAGAAACAGTCCTTCCTGGAAGTTCGATGGATATTCCGAAAAAAAATGCCCGTGGCTACTTGAATACGGGAGATAAATTAGTAGATATTACTTTGTTTAATCCATCAGTTGCTAATGCTAGTGGTGAAATGATTTCGACAGGAGAAAATATGACAACGTTCTTCCGTGCCTTATTAAGTGGTAAACTACTGACACCGGAGATACAGAAGGAAATGGTGACTAACACAGTTGATACCCCATTAGGAAAGTATGGGCTTGGCATTCACGCAACAAAATTGCCAGACGGTACTGAAGTATGGGGACATGGTGGTGGTATTCCTGGTTTTACTAACTTTGCTGGTGGAACGGAAAATGGTCAACATGTTATCTCGATAAACATTAATGTATTAGGAGCAGAAAAACAGATTAACAATATATTAGCTTCAGAATTTGCAGAAAAATCAAAAAAGGAACTTGCGGATAAGGAAAAGAAAAGTAAGCATAGAGAAGAAGTAAAATACGTAATGGATCGAGTAGTAACGAATAAAAAAATCCCAAGTGTTATAGCTGGCGGATTAAAGGATGGAAAGCGGTGGTCTTATGCTACAGGGACGGCAAGTTATGAAATACCACGCCCAGTGGAACCGAATTTTTCATTCCGTATCGGAAGTATCACTAAGGCATTCACAGCTTCTGTTGTACTGCAATTGGCTGAAGAGAAACAATTAAACCTTGATGATTCAGTCGAAAAATGGTTGCCAGGAGTCGTACAGGGTAACGGATATGATGGAAATAAAATTACAATTCGTCAGTTGTTGAATCATACAAGTGGAATTGCAACCAATATAGATAAGGATATGCGAGATTTTACACTGCCCCAAAACCCATTTCGGTACTATAGTACCGATGAACTTATCAGTTTAGCACTTGCAAAGCCGCCTGTATTTGCACCAGGGGAGGGCTGGGACTATTCGAACACAAATACTGTTATAGCTGGGAAGATTATTCAAAAGGTAACAGGAGATACGTATGCGGAGCAAATTAGAAAAAGATTCATTGAGCCACTGGGGTTAAAAGAGACATTCGTAATGGAAGCAAGTCCGCACATACCAGGTGAACATGCTACAGGATATAGTATGGATAGATCGGGTCGTTTATATGATTTGACAGAAATAAATCAGTCATGGGCGAATGCAGCTGGAGATATGGTTTCAACAGTGAAAGATTTGACTACCTTCTTCAGTGCACTGTTGGGTGGAAAGCTTCTAAATCAAGAGCTAATGGATCAGATGTTCAAAACAGTAGATTCACCTATAGGTAAGGTTGGACTAGGAATTTATGAAGAAAAAACACCGGACGGACAATCATATTGGGGGCATGCTGGTGGGACTTATGGATTTGAAACGAGGGTCGGTGGACCTATTGGAGGAGAGCATATTTTAGTAACTGCTATCAATGCAGTAGGTCCAGAGGTTATTGAGGGGAGGGATAAAATATTTAATAAGGAGTTTGGACGTTAAATGTAAAACCGACATCAAGCCTTTTATTTGAAGGTGAGAGTCGGTTTTCTTTTTGCTCTCTTAGTACCTTTAAGTTGAGGATGTTTAGAGTCAAAACCTAATAATTAAAGTTTTACTTTAAATTGAACAATATGTGAAGTTTTGTAGGAGAATTTGAAAAAGGTGTATAATAAAAGGAAAATTAATGATGTGAAATAAATTTCTATGTATTAAAAGGAGAAGCTCATGAAAAAAGATAAAACAAATGCGATGCGAATATTAGATAAAGAAAAAATTGAATATTCCATGATGTCATATGATCCGGACGATGGGAAAATTGATGGCGTATCAGTTGCCGAGAAAATTGGACGAGAAGTGAGAGAAGTATATAAAACGTTAATCGCTCAAGGGAATAGTAAAAATTATCATGTTTTTATCATTCCAGTAGATGAGGAACTAAATTTAAAAGCAGCCGCAAAAGCAGTAAGTGAAAAGAAGATTGAAATGATTCCTGTTAAAGATATTACGAAAGTTTCAGGGTATATTCGCGGCGGTTGTTCACCGGTCGGAATGAAGAAGTTATTTTCTACATGCATTGATGAGAGCGCACAAATACTTGAAACGATGATAGTAAGCGGCGGGAAAATCGGTATACAAATTGAGCTGAAAGTTGATGACTTGGCGAAAGTGACGAGAGCGCAGTTTGGTGAGGTAACGAAGTAAATATACATAGAGGAAGAAGTTCTAGTTTTATTAAATTCAGATAATAATTTATAGGATAGTTAGTCCATTATGAGGGCGGATTATCCTTTTTTATTTACATAATGAATGAAATGAAAAGAGATTGAATTTTTAGTTTAATCAGTATAATATGGATGTGTAATTTTAATCATTTGTTTGGCTCTAGGAGGAGTACAATGCCTCGTTGCAAGGACTTTAAATAAACAAGCAGAGTTACTTTTAAAGATAGACAAAGGACGGGAGAGTGTTTTAATGAGGGTTCAAGAAATACCCATAAGAAAGCACATATTGGGGGATGCCAGTATTTTGGAAAAACCCTACGCTAACTAAGATCATGCAAGATTTTATACAGTTTTTTGGCTAATCCAGTAACAAACAAGAGCCCTAAAACCGTGCCAGGATAGGAATGTATAAAAAAATGTATAGATTCATAGAACTAAAAAAGAAGGTTCCCTTGTGAGTGCAGGGTTCTCCTTTTTCCTTGCTACCGATAATGAGACGTTACGTTAACTGATCATGTATACAATATGCAACTAAAATCAAACAACATATCATCTCTCTTAAATGGTAAAATAAGGGAAGTGTATTCTAAATAATACCTTTAGAAACCACTATTTATCACATAGAAGTTACCGAAAAAAAGAGATGAAAAAGAAAAAAAGTAAAGGAGGGGCATAAGTGAAATATATTAATGGATTGTACATATCACTTATATTGATGATGTTCATTAATTTACTTAATATTACAATGTTTGATAATAAATACTCAGGGATAACAATGTATATCTCTTCCGTTATATTCACAATTGGAAGCGCATTTTTCATAAATGCAAAACGGCTTAAAATTAGTGAGAAAAAATAAAACCTCTTGCAACTCAAAATCACTTAAGTCCTCCAGTTAAACAATCTGAAGGACTTTTAATAATTTTCTAAATACATTGAGTCCCGATAATAGGACGTTATGTTAATTAGGGATGTATGGAATGTACATGTCACTTTTTATATCTACAACATGATATACTGGGAAAAAAGGGAAAGAAGTGATTGGATTGAAGATTAAAACATATATGTTAAACGCCTTCACTAAAAATACAAAAGGTGGGAATCCAGCTGGGGTTGTTTTAGACACAAAGGATCTTACAACAAAAGATATGCAAGCTATTGCAAACAAACTAAATTTCTCCGAAACTGCCTTTGTACTTCCTTCTGTAAATTCAGATTACGAAATTAAATATTTTACACCAAATGAAGAAGTTGCCATATGTGGACATGCTACAATTGCCACTTTTTCCTTATTAGCCCAAATGAAAGAAATAAATTCAAAAGTGTATACAATAAAGACTAAAGCGGGGATGCTTAACGTAAAAATTGACGAAAATAAAATGATATCTTTACAACAAAATCTCCCTGATTTTCTTACAACACTTCCTTGTAAAGAAATTATTGAATCTTTAAATCTAGATGAAGAACAACTAATACCTGATATGCCTATTCAAATCGTATCTACAGGTTTACACGATATTATTATACCTGTCAGAAAACTTTCAGACTTGTTAAAGATTATTCCTGATATGAAGAGGATTGCTGAAATAAGTAAGAAATATAATGTAATTGGTTATCATGTATTTACACTGGAAACACTATATAATTCTACAGCTCATTGCAGAAACTTTGCACCTTTGTTTAATGTTCCAGAAGAAAGTGCCACTGGTACATCAAATGCAGCACTAGCATGTTATTTAATAAAACAAAATAAAAATTTTAAAAAACATAATACCTTCACTTTTGAGCAAGGATATGTAATGGATCAGCCTTCAGAGATTATTGTAAATGTATCAACTGATTTTAATAATATTACAGATGTTCACGTAGGAGGCTTTACTTCTAATTTTCAAGAAAAACATATTATTATTTAAGAAAAATAACTTCCACTTTCGAAAATTATGTAAATAAGCTGTTCACTGGATTCTCATAGAAAACTGTGGTGAGATGAAATTTTTGATTTTGAAGCACTTCAAAATCTTAGCTAGATGGCTATGTGTCGGTACCTCACAAATCAAAGGCAGGAACATATCAAATATGTTCCTGCCTTTGATTTTATTAAGTTTAACATCTATGACCTAAATATAATAAAATTTGGAGCTTCTTTTTATGTTAGAGAGATGTTTCCTAACAGTTGATTTTGTTAACGAAAGTCGACTCTAAATCCATATTTTATGTGGAATAAAGAACATATAATAAAAGTATGAGGTGATACAGTGAGAGAGATTCATATTCATAAAATCATTGCGGATAAGAGAAAAGAAAAGGGAATTACACAGGAAGAGTTAGCGACGTATATCGGTATTACGAAGGCATCTGTCTCCAAATGGGAGACGGGGCAGAGTTATCCGGATATTACATTTTTACCACTGTTAGCATCGTACTTTAACATAAGTATAGATGAATTAATCTGTTATACACCACAAATGGAACAGGAAGATATTAAAAATTTATATCATAGACTAGCGGAAGCTTTTAGTGAAGAACCGTTTGATGAAGTAATGATGGAGTGCAGAGAAATGATTAAAAAATATTATTCTTGTTTTCCATTATTACTTCAAATGGGGCTACTTTTTATTAACCACCATATGTTAACAGAGGATACGGATAAAAGAACTGAAATTTTAGAAGAGGCAATGTATCTCTTTAGCCGAGTGCAGGAAGAAAGTGAAGATGTTTCTCTTGTGAAAGAGGCGGTATCGTTTCAAGCAACTTGCTATCTTATACTCAATAGACCAAATGAGGTGCTTCAATTACTTGGCGAAACGATACGTCCTAACTTTCCAGAGGAAGATCTAATCGCGAAGGCGTATCAAATGCTTGGAAATACTGAGAAGGCGAATGAAATGATGCAAATTAGTATGTATCAACATTTAATACAACTCGTTGCGACAATACCGAATTATGTAGTAGTAAATGCCTCAAACGCTGAAAAGGTAGAGGTAATTTTAAATAGAGCTTTCATGTTAATAGACATGTATGAAATAGAAAAACTACATCCTAATATGACTTTAAAAGTATACTATGCTGCTGCACAAGTATATTGCATGCAAGAAAATTTTGAAGGTTCATTAGAAATGCTACGGAAGTATGCAGCAGTTTGTGCGGATAGCTTTACAGTAAATAGCCTGCATTTACACGGCGATTCATATTTTGATGCGATTGATGGATGGTTTGCAGAATTTCCGCTTGGCGCTAAAACGGTTAGAAATGAGGATATTATAAAGCGAAGCATGCTACAAGGTATTGCAGAGAACCCGATTTTCGCATCGATGAAAGATGTAAGAGAGTACAAAAATATAATAGCGAGTTTGAAGTTTAAATTGGATATAAAAGAATAGAGGGAGGATAAATATAATGACTTTTGATGAATATGAAGTAGCGATAAATAGTGAATTTACTTTGCGCGGTACGATTACTAAACCGAAAGCTGACGGGAAGTATGCTGCTGTTGTCATTATCGCTGGATCTGGAGAAGTTGATCGTGATGGAACGATAGTGCCACTGAATATGAAAGGGAATATGTATAAAGACTTGGCACATCTAATTACAAACCTCGGAGTAGTTACATTACGTTTTGATAAACGTGGTGTTGGAGCAAGTAGGGGTGAATTTATGAAAGCTGGGATGTGGGATTTAGTATCCGATATAGAAGCTGTTATTGCGTATTTGAAAGAGCAACCATTTGTTGATCCGGAAAATATCATTTTAGCTGGTCATAGTGAAGGGTGTATGTTAGCGACTGTAGTAAACGCAAGAACACCAGTTAATGGACTCATACTTCTTACAGGAGCTGCGGAATCGTTAGAAGAAGCTACTAAAAGACAAAGAGAGATTATTTATAAAGAGTTAAAAGAGCAAAAAGGAATAAAAGGAAAGTTAATGCGTCTTCTCAATATTGAGAAACGGGGAGAAAAGCAGGCGCAAAAAGCAACAGAGAAAATGATAAACTCCAAAAAAGATATTGTTAAAATTGGTTTTAAGCCAATGAATGCAAAATGGCTTAGAGAGCATTTTCAGCATGACATTTATAAAGATTTAATGAAAGTAAAATGTCCAGTACTAGCAATTGCTGGTGATAAAGACTTTCAGACAGATCCTGAAAAAGCGAAGCGAATTGGTGATTATGTTAAAGGTGATTCCGAAGTACATGTAATAAAAAATATGGATCATACGTTAAAATATTTTGAAGGTGATTTTAAAGCGTTAGAATTTAAAAAGATTTATGCGGAAAGTGCAGATAAGCTGCTTCATCCAGAGTTGGAAGAAATAATTGTGAATTGGATAGATGCGCGTTTTATCTCGCAATATGCGGGCAGTAAGACTCTCAGCTCAATATTAGGCGAAGGTGAGGAAGTTGGAAGGGAGAGTAATTGTCTGTAAAAGATCGGTTGTTGTAGGTTAATCTAGTTTAGTATATGGGTTATGAGTTTTTTAGCGTCGTTATCCATTTAGGGATGATAAATCCTAACTATCTAAGTTGTAAAAGCGAACATTCTTATTATTTTTATTAAAAATGTTAACTTTCAGATTGCGTATACACTAATAGTTTGTTATATTATCAATATAATAATTTTAAATAACATCACTCGTATATACTCGGTAATATGGTCCGAGCGTTTCTACCTAGTTCCCAATGAAAGAACTGGACTACGGGTTAAAGTATTCGGTCGTTCGGTGTATTGAGACGCTACCGATCTATAATTTAGCAATGGCCTCATCTTTTGCTTAATTAACTTTGACTACCGTAGTTCTAGAAAGTAGAGATTCTTCTACAATTTCTAGAGCTTTTTTCTTTGGACCAAAACCTCGAGTATAGAAAACAACAAGAGAAAGAGGAGAGATTATTTATGAAGAAAAATCTGTTAAAAAAATATGGTGCCCTAGCAACTACTATCGCATTGTCATTCGCAATACTTGCAGGATGTAATGCTAGTCCAAAACAAGTAGCTGAGGCAAAAAGTAATCAAAACCCTATTTTAATTCAAGGCCCAATGCCAATAGAAGCTGAAAAATTTGCAAAAAGGTTAAAAAATGTGAAAGAAGAAAAATCTGGGAGTTTCGTATTTTATAAAGGAACTGTAGACAATTATCCTGTAATCGTTGCGAAAACAGGTAAAGGAATGGAAAATACAGCAGCCGCTACAGCAGTGGCTATTGAAAAATATAAGCCTATAGCGATTATTAACCAAGGAACATCAGGTGGACATGATCCTAATTTAAACGTATTTGATATTGTTTTAGGAAAACAAGTCGCGAATATAGGGTCATTAAAAACAACAAATATGGATGAGAACCAAGGGATTGAACCGGCAAAATGGATATCTATGGACTTAATGGCTTCTGAAGGAAGTGCAGGAGAAGATCCAAATGCTGAGAAAATCCGATACTATGAGGGAGATAAGGATTTACTTGCAGCAGCTAATGCAGTGAAAGATAAATATACAAAAGGTAAAGTGGTGGAAGGTACTATAGGTTCAGCAGACGTTTGGAATAATGAAGTTGATAGAATTAAGTGGTTCCATACAAAATACGGTACATCTGTAGAAGAAATGGAAGGTGCTGCAGCGGCGCAAATTGCAAAAGCTTATGACGTACCATTTTTAGGGATTCGAGTATTATCTAACAATAAAACAAACGGCGGAAAATACAATCCAAATACAGCGGCGGCAAATCAAGAATATGTATATGAAGTAGTTAAAAAGTATATAGATTCGATACCAAATAAATAGTAGTAGTTCTGTCTCAATATAAAAATGTTATCATTACTGCACAATGTGTTGTGAACTCAGAATTACCAAAATTTCTTTAATTAAAATAGATTGGTTCCTTACATGGTATCCAATCTATTTTTGTACTTATTTTTCAGAGGAAGAAGGGTTTTACACCAAAAAATAAAGACAGTTATAGAAAAAAGAAAAGTCGAACGATTTATCAAATATGCATAATTGCATAAAAAAATTGAAATTTATAAGTTAACATTAAACTACTTTTTAATTGTAAAGAATATTTTAATAATCTTTACTAGAGAAGGATATTCCTTGTGAAAAGTAGATAAACAAAAAGTGTGGAAATAATACAGAATCAATAGAGTTTTGTATTAAATAAAAAGAAAAGGATGGGTATGGCTTTCTAAAAGTTTTTGGGGGTTAGAAAGCATTTTTTAGTTAATAGCTTCAAATTATATTTTAAAGGGGAAATGGGTATATGAAGTTTCGAAATACAAAGCTTGCTATGGTTACACTATCTTCATTTTTTATTTTAGGTACTGCATCTCTATCATTCACAGATATCATACACGGTGAAGTAGCTTCTGCATCACCACAAGAGATTACTGTAAAAAGCTATGATGATACATATTATAATAACGCAATAGGAAAAACGGGTTTAGAATTAAAGAAGGAACTTCATAATATTATTGATGATCATACAAAGTTATCATACAGTGCGGTTTGGGAAGCACTAAGAGATACTGATGAAGATCCAAATAATAAAAACAATGTGATACTCTTATATACTGGGCGTTCGCAAGGGAAACTTACGAATGGTTCAGGAGTTGATAATTGGAACCGAGAGCATGTTTGGGCAAAATCTCACGGTGATTTTGGAACGACTGCAGGAGCTGGAACAGATTTGCATCATTTAAGAGCGACGGATGTATCTGTAAATAGCTCACGTGGAAATCTGGATTTTGATAATGGTGGTGTGAATCATTCAGAAGCGACAGAATGTAAGTACGATAGTGATTCTTGGGAACCTCGTGATAGTGTAAAAGGAGATATCGCTAGAATGCTATTTTACATGGCTGTTCGTTATGAAGGAGACAACGGCGAAATAGACTTAGAATTAAATGAAAAGGTGAATAACAATAAAGATCCGTACATGGGTAAACTATCCGTTTTACTAAAATGGAATGAACAAGACCCGGTAGATGATTTAGAGCGAAAGCGTAATGAAGTGATTTTTACGAAATATCAACATAATCGTAATCCTTTTATTGATCATCCAGAATGGGTAAATAAAATTTGGAATTAAAATATTTAAAGGTATTTTACTTTGAGAGAAGGGATTGATCACTATGATCAATCCCTGTTTATATCTATACTAGAATAAGTGATTTTTATAGGATTGGAGAATAGAATAGATATTTTATTAAGTTAAGTATAATATGAGTCTTTTAATACGGTCCCCACTCAATATTCACGCCAACAATAAGAAAAATAAGTCCAATGATAAACCAAATGAATGCAAGTGGAGCCATGAAGCGAATCCATTTTCCATAAGAAATGCCGCTCGCTGCGAGAACGCCCATTAAAACACCGGAAGTTGGATTGAGGCAGTTCACTACACCTTCTCCAAGCATAACAGCCTGTACTGTAACTTGGCGTGTAATATGCATGAAATCGGCTAATGGAGCTAATATCGGAATGAAAATAACAGATTCTCCTGTCCCGGATGAAATGAGGAAATGTAATGCGGCACTACTTACATACATGCCGAGAACGCCAAATACAGGGCTATGTCCTTCGAGAGACTGTGCTAGCTGATTAACAATTGTATCAAGTAATTTGCCTTGTTCTAAAATGACTGAAATACAACGAGCCATTCCGACGATCAAAGCACCGTATATGAGATTTTGGCAGCCCGCTAGAAAAGTAGAAGCGATATCGTTTGCTTTCATGCCACCTATGATTCCTGCTGCAATTGCTATGAAAATAAAAGTAGCGGTCATTTCTGCGTCCGTCCAATGTAGACGAAAAGCGCCTATTAAAAATGCAATTAATGATAAAGCTGAAACGAGTAAAATTAATTTATGACGTATTGTCCAAGGAACTTCTGTTTTCTCTGTTTCTTTCTCACTTGAAAGAGCATTACTTGGAAACCAGTTATCTCCGAGTATGCTTCCTTTATTCAATTTTTTTAAGCGTTTTACATACCAATTAATATACAAAACGGTAGCAATTAAAAAAGAGATATAAATTGCCGTACGTAAACCAATTCCTGAAAACATCGGGAGTTCTGCGATTTTTTGTGAAATGCCTAAAGGTGAGGGAGATAAAATAGTAGCATTAAAACCAGCATAAGTGCCTAAATAAATAATTGCTACGCCGACGATAGCGTCCCATTTTAATGTGCGTGCAACGATGATGCCGATGGGGATAAAGCCGATAACTGAGTTCACGATAATACCAGTCGTTCCGAGAATAGAAAAGAGTGCGGCGACAATACAAATGAAAAGTAATTGCTGATTCCGAAATTTGTTAATTACATGATAGATTAAACCGTCAAGAGCACCTGTTTTTTCAAGAATCGCAATAGCTCCACCTGTAAATAAAATTAAAAAGATGATCGGAGCAGCAAGTGTCATCCCTTTTTCAATAGCGGTAAAAAAAGAAACAAACCCTACCGGCGATTGTGGAACAGAATGATAACTTCCTGGTATTGTCGTTGTAACAGTACCGTTTGTAACTCTTTTAAATTCTCCAGCAGGAACGAAATATGTAGCAATGGCGCAAAGTAAGGCGATAAAAAATAGTAGTACGTACGCGTCAGGCATTTTAAACTTTCGTTTACTCGGCTGTTTTTTTACCTCGGTCTGTAATTGCATAAAACCCCTCCTTTTTCACCTGGTTAATTTTTAATATTCTGAAATTTATCTGTGAAATAGATTATAATAAAGGTGGCTTCTTAAGGCAATAGTTTTTCTATCCTTTTTCTGCACATACAAATTGTTGCAGCATTAGACAGGGAAACGAAAAAAATCCAAGAATATGTAATATAAAAGGAAAAGAAAGGAGGGAAAGAGATGTGGAAAACTACGGATCTATGTGATGAATTTGAAAAGGAATTACAAATATGTCGCCAGTCTTTTCGGTCTTTCGGGAAGAAAAAACAATTCTATGGGAAAATCGCAACGGTAAAAGTGAAGGATGATAATGTACTAGTAAAAGAGGGGTTACAAACACTGCCGGAAGGTACAGTATTAGTTGTTGATGGCGGAGCTTCTAAAAATTGTGCGTTACTCGGTGATAATTTGGCAGCTATTGCGGAAGAAAGAAACTTAGCAGGAATTATTGTAAATGGGTATGTTCGTGATTCTAGTGAATTAAAAAATATTAATATTGGTATTGTAGCGTTAGGGACAATGCCAAATAGAAGTGTAAAAGAAGGAAAAGGAGAAAGAAATATTCCGGTGCAATTTGGTGAAGTTGAATGGAAACCGAATGAATATGTTTATGTAGATGAAGATGGAATTATTGTTAGTGATAAAAGCTTACATAGTGAGGGATGACTTCTAATAATGGAAGGCTATTAAGCTATTATTCTTAGAAAATAAATCCGATAAAGCATGGACAAAATTCTTTGTCAATAGTAAAATAATACAGAAAATCAAAATTTGTAGAATGTATAGGTTTATCGTATTTACGATAAAGTGAAATTTTAATCAGTGGGGATTTTGTTCATCCCACTGATTATTAGCCTTCACCAATCGGGCATTTACGGGCAGTTGATCCCTACCTAACTTCTTTGCTTTCGTTGAATTTGAGGTGGGGGTCTTACTGCTCGTTAATGCGGGTAGGAGGTGTTGTACATTTTTGTTCGACACTTACAAAAAGAGAGTGTCAACCGCATACCCTTAAAGGGTCTTTTTTTGTGTGAATGTTAGTAAAGGGAGGGAATTTTGGGATGGCAATGTTAAAGAAATGGCTGCTTACATCATTAATGGCAGTGGCACTTGTATTTGTTTCTTTTGCGAATACAGTACATATTACGTTTGCTGAAGGAAAGACAGCGAAACTTGCAATTATTGGTGAATCACAAAAAGGAATTATGTTATGTCCGAAAGAAGTTTCCATTGAAGATGGAGAAACAGCTTTTAGTTTGCTACAAAAAGTTATGGGTGACAAAGTAACATCTGAAAGTATGTCATTTGGAACGTATATAAAGGGCATCGATGGATTAATGGCCGGAGCAACGAGCGGTTGGTTGTATGATGTAAATGATAAATCTGCAGAAGTTAGTGCGGATAGTTATAAATTAGAGTCTGGGGATGTTGTTGCATTTCGTTACGTTGCAGACTGGAGCAATATGAGTCAACAAACGTTGCAACAAACGTTAGATAAATTTGGCACTTGTAAAACTGTAGAAGAGCCAAAACCAGAAGAACCGAAAACAGAAAAACCAGATGGTAAACCAGAGGAACCGAAAACAGAAAAGCCAGATGGTAAACCAGAAGAACCGAAAACAGAAAAGCCAGATGGTAAGCCAGAAGAACCGAAAACAGAAAAGCCAGATGGTAAGCCAGAAGAACCGAAAACCGAAAAACCAGATGGTAAGCCAGAAGAACCGAAAACCGAAAAACCAGATGGTAAACCAGAAGATAAAGTAACAGAACAACCAAAGCAAGAGAAAGTCGAAATTCCAGCAGCACAATTAAACGAAGCGATTTCTAAAACATCAGAAAAGATGTTACAAGATGGAATTGGTAGTGATTGGGTTGCGATTGGACTTGCTCGTTCAGGTGTAAATGTTCCGCTTGAAACGAAAATAAACTATGTTAAGCCAGTAGCTGAAAAGGTTAAGAAGCGTTTAAATCGTTTTTCAGCAACAGATTTAGCTAGAACGATTATTATGATGAATGCAATGAATGTAGATCCTACAAAGGTAGAGGGACAAAATTTAGTACAAAATTTATTTGAATCAGATAAAGTGAATTCCGTTACAGGATACGCATTTACATTACTTGCATTAGATACAAAGAAATATGAGATTCCGGCCGAAGCAAAATGGAATCGAGCTGCTTTAGTACAAGCACTTTTACAAGCCCAGCATACAGACGGTGGCTGGACATATGATAGTTCAAGTAGTAAAGAAAGTGCTAGTAACGTTGATGTAACAAGTATGGTATTAGCAGCATTAGCTCCTTATCAAGATCAAGCAGATGTAAAGCCAGCTATTCAAAAAGCTGTTGATTATTTATACAAGCAGCAGCTAGGTAATGGTGGTTTTGCCGCTGATGGACAAGAGAATTCTAATAGTACTGCACAAGCAATTATTGGACTATCGCTAGTTAAAGATGTAGATCAAGATCGTCTTAATAAAGCAGTACAAAATTTAATGTCATACCAGCTTCCAAATGGTGAGTTCAAATGGTTACCGAGTGATCAAAAAGGTAGCGGAATGGCTACAGAGCAAGCATTTTTAGCGTTACTTCAGTTTAAAGATCTTGGAAAATCGATTTATGATTGGTCAAATGTAGTAGAGAATGAAATCGATACGAGACCAATTGTAGAGCCAGAGACAACTGTAGAAGAAAAAGAAGTTGTAGAACAGCCGAAACAACAAGAAGAGTTACAAAAACAACCAAAAGATGAAAATCTAAAAGTTGTTGTAGATAACGAACGAGTTAATAAAGAAACAAACAAGAATAAGAATCAATTACCACAAACAGGAGCATCTTCTCATAGTGCAGCAACACAAGTAGGTATGGGTGTATTATGTATCGCTTCTGCATATGTATTATGGAGACGTAAAGCAGCTTAACAAAAATTAGGAGCAATCATTTGCTCCTAATTTTATTATGAAAGGTGAGGGGCAGCATGAGTAAGATGAAATGGTTCATTTCTTTAATTCTTTCATTGGGATTATTAGCCGGATGTGAAGAAACGGCTGTAAAACCTGAGAAGAAGGTAGAACCGAAGCTAGAAGAGCAAAAAGAAGTAGCGAAGCAGGAAGAACAAAAAGATGTACCGAAACCGGAAGAGAAGCAAGCTGAACCGGAACAAAAACCACAAGAAGAGCAGAAAGATAAACAAGAACAAAAAGTAGAAGAGAAACCGAAAGAAGAAAAAGCGCAGGAACAGCCTGAAGTAAAGAAAGAAGAGAAACCAAGGGAACAGCCTGCTGCAAATAAACAACCAGAGCAACAAAAAGTACAAGAAGAGAAACCTCAGCCGCCGAAAGCGCCAGAAGTAAAAGAAGAAGCAAAGGTTGTTAATCAGCCAAAAGAAACACCAAAGCAGGAGCAAAAGAAAAATCCAGAAGAGAACAATAATGTACCAGCTCCGCCAACACCGGTACCACCACCAGATCCAGTAACACCAGTACCAGTACCTAAAGCGAAACAAGTCACTATCTCGGTAAAAGGAAATGAAGGGTACTTATTAGGTGCGAAAAAGGTAGATGTACAGGAAGGTGCTACTGTATATAGTGTGCTAAAGAGTACAGGATTAGATGTTGATGCGAGTGGATCTAAAGGTGATGTTTACGTAAAAGGGATTAATGATTTATACGAAAAAGATATAAGTGATACAAGTGGTTGGAAATACCGTGTGAACGGTGCATTTCCGAACCGTAGTGCTGGTGTAGTTACAGTTAAACCAGGAGATACAGTTGAATGGGTGTATGTATACTAAATTAAGAAAGGATCTTCGGTAAAGGACTATGAAAATAAATTTTTCTTCTTTACATCCTTTTGTGAATTTTTTCTATTATATTGGGGTGATGATACTATGTATGATGTGTCTTCATCCTCTTTTTTTAATTGGAGCGATTATACTAATAGTAATCTTAAATATAGTACAGGGAAATGGTGAGAAAATCAGAAAGATGCTACCTAGTACTATCGTATTCTTTTTGATGGTTATTTTATTTAACTCTTTATTAACACATAGAGGAGCGACTACGTTATTTTATTTAGGAGATAGCCGGATTAAGCTTGAGGCTTGTATGTATGGACTTGTTATGGGATTATTATTAGTTGCAATTATGTTTACATTTGCTTCTTATAACGATATTATTTCGAGTCATAAATTTTTATATTTGTTTTCAAGAATTTCACCGAAAGTTGCATTGTTAACGATGATTACAGTGCGATTTGTTCCTTTGTTTATTAGGCGGTTAAAGAAAATTACACTCGTCCAAAAAACGAAAGGTGTACAATTAGATTCAGGTTCACTCATTGAGCGTATAAAAAATGGAATGAAATTACTGCAAGTGTTATTAGTTTGTTCGTTAGAAGATGCACTACAAACAGCAGATTCTATGCAAGCTCGTGGATTTGGTGTAACGAAACGTACGACTTATATTAGGTATAGAATGGAAAGACGCGATTGGTACACGCTAAGTTATTTAAGTATTCTATTTATATCCTCATTCATATTTAGTTATTATGGCGGAGGGAAATTGATCATCTATCCGAAAGTGGAATCAATACTGTTCCAGCAATACGATGGAATTATGTTTTTCCTATTTATGATGTTTATTAGTTTACCGATTGTAATGGAAGGAAGGGTAACTAACTGTTACGATTTATTTAATCAATTATAACTAAAGTTAATTAAATATAGCAGTAAGCCCTGCTAGTCAAGTGATTGGCTAGTAGTGAGGGTTAACTGCGGGCAATCCCTAAAGCTGATTGAACTACAACGTGGCTAGAAATGGTGAGCGTGAATGTTGCGAAAGCAGAAAAAATCAATCAGATGGTGCAAGGTTAAATCCTAAACACTAGAACAATGGGTCTTCCGCATCGAATCATCTAAGTTAAAATTGATAAGATGAACGTTCAACGACTATCTCGTATAACTGACGAGAGTACATCACAAGCCTATGGTGATGGAAAAATCCTCTATCTCTAAAGAGATAAACATATAGTCTGCGCTCATGTGAAAACATGAGAAGTTCATAAGAGAACTGGCTAAGGACTTGCGCTCTTAGTTGAACAAGATAAATTTAATTAAATCTATCAAATCTCGTTGAATCTACTGAACGTATGTTCTATGGTGAATCCAATGAGGTGAGAATAATAATGAAATTTTTACGAGTTAGTCAAGTATCGGAATTAACAGGTTTGCATCCCAGTAGTCTTAGGAGAATGCACAAAAGCGGTGAATTAGTACCTGAAAAGGTGACTGCTGGTGGAACACGCTACTATTCAGAAGAACAAATCTTTCATTATCTAAAAGGGGAGCGCCCAAATAATCGCACAGTAATTGGCTATTGTAGAGTCAGTTCTTCGAGTCAAAAAAACGACCTAGAAAGACAAGTCGATAGAATGAAGCAATTATCTTAACGCGCGAGGTTATCAATTTGAAATTATCGAAGATATTGGTTCTGGAATCAACTATAAGAAAAAAGGCTTTAACAAGTTAATTGAACGCATTGAGAACAATGAGGTTGAAAAAATTGTTGTCATGCACAAAGATAGACTTGTGAGGTTCGGTTATGAGTTGGTTGAAAAGATCTGTCAACTACATGGAACAGCGATTGAAGTAATTGACAATACTGCTAAAACAGAAGAACAGGAGGTCGTAGAAGACCTTGTTCAAATCATTACAGTATTTAGTTGTAAACTTCAAGGCAAGCGCTCTAAAAAGACCAAACAGATAATCAAGGAGTTGACTTCTGATGATATTGGCGAAGAAAGTCAGACTGATTCCAACGCCTGAACAAGAAAAAGTGCTTAGAAACCATGCTGGTGCTGCAAGATTTGCTTATAACTATTGTAAAAGAATGAGTGATAGATACTATAAGCTATTTGGAAAATCTGTTTCACAGTTAGCTTTACAGAAACAATTTACAAAGATCAAGAAGCGAAAGCGATATGAGTGGTTAAATAACATCAATGCACAAGTTCCAAAACAGGCTTCAAAAGATTTTGATACGGCGAGGAAACATTCGTTCAAAAAGTACAAAAATGGTTATCACACTTCTTATAAATCCAAAAAAGATTTAATTCAAGGATTTTATGCCAGTTATGAAAGACTGATTATAGGAAAGAAAGTAGTTGATATTCAGTCTATTGGAGAAGTGAAAACAAGCCAACAACTACCAAGAAACAAAAAACCATCAAATCCAAGAGTTACATTTGATGGTCGTCACTGGTGGATTAGTGTAGGGTTCCAAGAAGACTTTGAATCACAAGAACTAACCAATGAGTCGATTGGTGTGGATGTTGGTTTAAAAGAGCTGTTTGTAGCTTCTAATGGTACGAAAGAACGAAATATAAACAAAGATGCCAAGGTTAAAAAACTTTTGAAAAGGAAAAAGTCAGCACAAAGAGATATGTCTAGGAGATTTAAAAAAGGTGTGAAAATTCAATCTGCCGGATATGAAAAAGCTAAAACTGAGCACCTTCGGTTATCTAGGATAATTATGAATATCCGAAATAACCATATCCATCAAGCAACAGCTAAATTGGTGAAAAACAAACCAATGAGGATTGTTGTGGAAGACTTACATATCTCAAACCTGTTAAAAAACAAAAAACTATCGAAAGCATTTTCATTTCAAAAATTAAACTTCTTCTTTCAATGTTTATCATACAAGTGCGAGAAGTATGGCATTGAGTATGTAAAAGCTGATAAATGGTTCGCCTCAAGCAAGATTTGCTCAAGTTGTGGAGTAAAATACGACCATTCAGTTCAACCAGAAGGACAGTGGAGTTTAAAAATACGTGAGTGGTGTTGTGTTGGGTGCAATAGCCATCACGATAGGGATGTAAATGCTTCGATAAATTTATCAAGATGGGTAAAATAAATGCTTGATAATAGGAGGTAATGATACTGCCTCGTGTGGAGTGTTATACCCCTCGTCCCTTCGGGGTTGCGAGAACACGATGAAGCACTAACTTGTGTAAATTTGATTAAATTGTATAGATTTAGTTAAGTTTATCGTATCGGAATGGATATGGTGGCGCATGCAGAAATAAAAAAATTATCATTTATATATACTGATGAAAATGAAGAAGCGTTACAGCATATTTCTCTTTCTATTCAAAAAGGAGAATTTATCGTACTTGCTGGCGGTTCCGGCTCTGGGAAGACAACTTTATTGAAACATTTTAAAAAGGAGTTACTTCCAATTGGCACGCGTTCTGGGCATACATATTACGATGGTGCTTTATTAGAAGATGTACCAGATTTATTATCTGCACAAGAAATTGGTATGGTATTTCAAAATCCAGAAAATCAGCTCGTAATGGATACAGTTATTCAAGAACTAGCATTCTCTTTAGAAAATATTGGGCTACCATCACATATTATTCAAAAAAGAATAGCGGAACTCATTAGCTTTTTAGGATTTCAAGATTTATTGCACCAATCTGTTCATACGTTATCTGGTGGTCAAAAACAACTAGTAAATTTAGCAGCAGTATTAGTTATGCAGCCGAAGCTACTATTACTGGATGAACCGACAGCGCAGCTAGATCCGATTGCTGCGAAAGAGTTTTTAGGATTGTTAAAGCGTATTAATGAAGAACTTGGAATTACGATTATTTTAAGTGAACATCGTTTAGATGAAGTTATACCGCTCGCAACACGCGTTGTTTGTATGGATAATGGCAGAATCATTTATGATGGTACTTCTAAAAGTGTGATAGCGAACATGTGGGAAGTAGAAAAGTTCCATCCATTCATTCCGCAAATTCCAAGATTGTTTTTAGAGTGGAATGTGAAAGAGATTCCATTTACAGTGCGAGAAGCACAAATGAAAATGAATGATTTTTCAGCGATATCATATAGGAATGGGCAAGTAGAACAATGTGAAAAGCAAGAAGTAATTTTAAGTGCAGAACATATATCTTTTCAATATGAAAAAAGTAGTCCACTTATTTTACGCGATTTAACAGTGAACATCGAAAAGGGAAAATGGACAGCTCTAGTTGGGAAAAACGGAACCGGGAAGTCTACGCTGTTAACGATTTTAGTAGGATTACAAAAAGCTAGAAGAGGTAAGGTAAAGTGGAATGGAAAAATGATACATAAAATTGATTCGAAAGAACGATTTAAAAGTATAGGGTACGTATCACAACACCCGTATTATCATTTTACATTTGATACAGTGTGGGAAGAGGTTTATGAGCGCGCGCGTGAATTATATGGAGAAGAGGGAAAAGTAATAGCAGAAGAAATGTTGAAAAAGTTCTGGTTAGATTCACTTAAAGAGCGCCATCCACATGATTGTAGCGGGGGAGAGCAACAACTACTCGCATTATGTACAACTTTATTGTCAAAGCCAACTTTATTATTACTGGATGAGCCGACAAAGGGACTAGATCCATGGAAAAAGGAAAGAGTTGGAGAGCTATTTAAACAGTTGCAAAAAGAAGGTACAACTATTGTAATGGCAACGCACGATATTGAGTTTGCAGCGAAATACGTTGATCAATGTATGATGTTATTTGACGGGAAAGTCATTATGAATGAAGCACCGAAAGAGTTCTTTAGTGGTAACTTCTTTTATACAACATCTATTAATCGATTCATCCGTAGAGAGTTGCCGTTTGCATTAACGTGGGAGGATGTGTACGAAGCGTGTCCAAACGATATGTTGCATTTATAATATTTATTTTTGCCGTTGTAATATGTACACTACTCTTTACGACTTTTATTATGGACGGGTATTACATGGTAAGTAGTTTGTTTTTATTAGCTGTCATTATGTTACCTTTCTATATTCGTTTTGAAAGGAAGGCGTTTGTTTCACGTGAAATTGTTATCGTTGCTGTGTTAGCGGCGATTGCAGCGGTTAGCCGGGTACCATTTTCTATTTTACCAAGTGTACAACCGACTTCTTTTGTCATTATCGTTTCTGCAATTGTTTTTGGAAGTGAAACTGGCTTTATGATTGGGGCAACAGCTGCCATTGTATCTAATATTTTTTTAGGACAAGGTCCGTGGACTCCGTGGCAAATGTTCTCTTGGGGCATGATCGGGTTTATAGCTGGACTATTACGTAATACATTTTTAATGAAAAAACTGTGGGGAAGACTGTTGTACGGATTTGCCGTTGGATTTCTATTTGGCTGGATTATGAATTTTTGGGGTCTTCTTGGCTTTATACAGGAAGCAACGTGGGAAACAGTTATTGCTTACTATGTCGCAAGTTTTTCTTTCGATCTTAGTCATGCGATATCGAATGTTATTTTCCTTCTGTTATTTAGTACGTCATGGATTACGATCCTCACAAGATTTAAAAAGAAATACGGTATATTAGATGAGCATAACGTGACATAGAAAAGCATACTCATATAAGGTAGGGTCGCGACTTACATATTCGTTTGCCTCTTTCATGCTTCTTACATATTGTAAGAAGCATTTTTTATTGTCAAAAAATAGATTCAATATATATCCGTTATTATATGAAATTATTTGTATAATAGTAGGTGAGAATTATTTTCAAGAGGGAGGTGTATAGTTAATGAAGTTAGTTATTCCGAAGCAACATGGAGCATGGGCGATGCTTGTCATACCATTTCTATTAAGTGTATTACTTGGTAAACCTACTTTTTATCATATCCCACTGTTTTTAGCCTGGTCCTTTATCTATCTAGCCACTTATCCATAAGGCAAAGACGAAAAAAAGAATTTCTACACGCTGCAATTGTTTATTTTATCATTGCATTTATATTTGGGATGATTTCTTTATTATATGAATGGCGAATTCTTTTATTCGCAGTATTAATGATTCCATTGTTTATTGTAAATATGTATTACGCTCGTCAAAAAAATGAAAGAGCATTACTAAATGATATTTGTGCGATTATAGTGTTTTGTATAGGCGGCTTAATCAGTTATTATTTCTCCGTGAAATTCATAGATAAAACAGCATTATTCATTGCGCTTATTTCATTTCTATATTTTTTAGGAAGTACGTTTTATGTGAAAACGATGATTCGTGAAAAAACAATCCGAAGTATCGTTTTATATCTTGGGGATACCATATTGTATTAACGGTAATTGTATTTGCTATAAATCCATGGTGTTCACTCATATTTGTACCAAGTGTAATTCGGGCCATTATGTTGTATGGCAAAAAGATTTCTATATTAAAAGTAGGGATTTTAGAAATTGTTAATTCTGTATATTTTTTAATAATAACGGTAATAATGATGAAGTATGCCATTTGAAAAAAACTTCCCATCTTTTGATGGGAAGTTTTCATTCTTGTTCTAAAATGTGAACGGTGTAATCGCAACGTTGAAGAGCTTGCTCTACAGCGTAAAGGGATTGTTCAATACGTGCGCGATTAAAATCTTCTTCAACAGTCTGTAATGCATCTTCTAAACAATGTTTCGCTTCTTGTAAGGAATGAAAAGAATCTTGTACGTATCCACGAGCATTCTTTTTCAAAGTAGTAGCCTCCTTTTGTACATCTTTTTGTAGTATGAACAATAAATAAGAAAATATAATTTTTTATATTTATTTGACAATTATAATAAAATTACGTATAGTTAAATTTAAAGTGAATATTTTCTTATCCAGAGAGGTGGAGGGACTGGCCCGATGAAACCCAGCAACCGCGATGCAGGTGCTAATTCCAGCAGAACATATTTGTTCTGGGAGATAAGACGAAGATATACGTAACTTCTTCTTATCGGAGAGGTTTTTTTGTTGCAAAAAAACCGATTACGAAAATTTATATTAAGAAGAAAGGGGTTGCGAAGTACTGTGACACTCGAAAAATACGTAAAACTGCGTAGTACAGTTTATGAATATATGATAGAGCAAGATAAGCCAATATCATTGTTAGATATTCAAGAACATATCGTTTCGCATCATGAAGGAAAATTCACTAAAAAAATGTTACATCAATTTTATTTATCAAGACTATTAGATGAACTCAAACTGGATGGGAAAATTACTTTAGCTGATGATGAATATCGCTATGCTGAAAAAGGGGTATTTTATAAGGCGGGAAAAGGGAGCTGAGCTCTCTTTTTTTTGAAGTATGTAGCGTAAAAGACTGCTAAAGCAGCCTGATACAAGGGAATGGTGTTGAGTGTGTAGTGTCAAAGATTGAATGTGCCTGAAAGAGGCACTTCATATCGGCTGCAAATGAAAAGAGACACCTCCGCCGAATAGGTGTCAGTCGTTTTGTCACGTAGACTCGCTACTTGACAGTTATTAGAATAACATGCAGGATTTTGGAAGTCAAAAGGGAATTAAAGGAAGAGGTGTTGTTATGTACGCATATTTATTAAAAGAACTACATAGGTATATTCCGAAATATATTGTTGATAGAGGTTATGAATATTATGAAGAGGGACATGTAGAAGATGTTGAAGTACATGATAATAAAGTATTTGCTTTTGTGACTGGTAATGCAGGAAATTATGAAGTGGTTATTGATCTTGAAGATTTTGCAGAAAGTAGTTGCGAGTGTCCGTACGAAAATTATTGTAAACATATGGCGGCAGTTGTGTATGAAATTCAAGGTGCTGGTGAGAGTACGGTTAAAGAGAAACTGAACGGTTTAGAAAAAGAAGAGTTACTAACAGTATTAAATCGTTTGTTACAAAGTTCGAAAAATGTGCAAATCGTAGAGAAGATGTTAAAGAAGGGGAAACTTTAACTAAAGAGGGAGTTGTTTTGTAGTGAACGTACTAATTATATACGCTCATCCTAATCCTTCAAGCTTTAATGGGGTAATTTTAGAGCATGTGCAAAAAGGACTTGAGGAAACAAATCATTCTGTTACGCTACTTGATTTATATAAAGAACAATTTGATCCAGTGCTTGTATTTAATGAAGAGAAGAAAAGACGTGATTTACTAAATGAAGAAGAGACGAAGCGATATAGAGAATTAGTGCAGAAGGCGGATATTCTTCTTTTCATATATCCGATATGGTGGTGGGGCATGCCTGCTATTTTAAAAGGATTTATCGATCGTATTTTTGTAGCTGGATTTGCTTATAAATATGAGGGGGCATTACCGAAAGGCTTATTTAAAGGTAAGAAGGCGTGGGTTATTAATACGTTAGACTCACCGTTATGGTACGTAGCACTATTATATCGATCAGCGGATTGGATTATGATGAAAAGAGGGGTTTTGCGTTTTTGTGGTATTCGCAATATAAAACGTTCTGCTTTTCAATCTGTGAAAACGAGTAAAGTAACGAAGCGTGAAAAATGGCTGTTACAAATAGAAGAAGCGGCTCGTACATTATGAATGAAATCGATCGTATTATAAAGTGCTGTAAGTATGATGACGAACTTTTTCGTACGTATATTAAGTGTTTAGTCCAATTGAAGAAGTGTAGTGAAACGTTAAAACAAATTCAGATACAATTAAGAAATGATTATTTAATAAGAGGGATTTGTGAAAGAGAAGTTGATGAGGTAATAAAGGGAAGTAAAGAATATGGAACATATTTTCTTCCTAAAGTATTGCAGTGGAATTTCCTTAAGAACAATCCTCATATGATTGAAAAAGTATGTGAAGATTTGTTTACATATGAAGCATTAAATAATGCAGAGGTAGAGTGGAGGAAGGTAATAAGCTGTATAGATAACGAATGATTTATTATATAAAAAAGCTAGTATAAAACTAGCTTTTCGTTTAAATAAATAAGAAACATAGACTAATGATAAATCCTGCATATAGTAAGTTAACAACACAAAATCCCATAATATCACGCGCGCCTAAACCAGCTATCGCTAATGCCGGTAATGCCCAGAAAGGTTGAATTAAATTTGTCCAAGCATCGCCCCATGCAATTGCCATCGCTGTTTTCGCGGCAGGTACACCAAGTTCAGCGCCAGCTGGAATCATAATTGGTGCTTGCACTGCCCATTGACCGCCTCCAGATGGAACGAAAATATTTACAATGCCAGCACTTAAAAATGTAAAGAGCGGGAATGTGGTTTCATTTGAAATGCTAATAAAGAAAGTAGAAATAGCTCCTCCAAGCGAAAGCCCTTCACTATTTACTCCAATCATCATCCCCATAATTCCAGCATAGAACGGAAACTGAAGTAAAATGCCTGAAGCACTCTTAGTTGAGTCAGAGAAAGCGCGAATATATTGAATCGGAGTACGGTGGAAAATAAGACCCGCAATCAATAACATGAAAATAACGATATCAAGTGTAAGGTTAAAGCCTTTCGTATAAAAGTAGTTGAAAATATAAATAAGACCTAATAATCCAATACAAAGTGTAATAATTATGCTATTTTCCATTTTTTCAGCGAACGTATTTTGCTCCACTTCTTGAGCGGCAGCCTCTTCATGGAACACGATAGGGTCTACAGTAATTGTATGCTTTTCATCTGGATGCATTGCTCGGTTAATAAGAGGCATCGTAACGAGAAAGATAATAACCGGAACGAGAGCGTATGGCGAGAATAACGTTTCTGTTATTGGAATCGCTTCTTTAATACTCCCAGCGGTCGTTTTGATTAACGTTTCGCCTCCTGTTGCTAACGTAAGAGGGATAGAAGCAGAAAGGCCTGCATGCCAAATGAGAAATCCAGAGTAGGAAGAAGCAATTGCTAACCTATAATCTAATCCTTCTAACTGTCTGGCCACTTCTTTTGCATATAAAACCGATACAACAATACCAAATCCCCAGTTTATGTATGCTCCTAGTAAACTTACGATTGAAATAGCAATAATACCTTGTCCATTTGTTTTCGGTAATTTCGCTGCTCTCGTTAATCCTTTTTTAATAAGAGGAGCGTTTGCTAATGCAGATCCTGTCACGAGTACAAGAGCCATTTGCATAGAAAAGGCGAGAAGTCCCCAAATTCCATTGCCCCAATGTGTAATCATTTCGACCGGTGTTTGGTGCGTTGCAAACATGCCGAAGAAGATAACGAAAACAGTTAATAAACATGATAAAATAAACGGTTCTGGTAAGAAACGCTGCATAAGAGCAACACATCCATTTGTAAATGAACGAAACAAAATAGATTAACCTCCTTATGTTATGTATGTTTATTACAATATTCGAGGATGTTTAGGTGATAACCTTTAATGTATAGAAAATTCAGATATCTAAGGTAGTTGTCATAATGTCTAGGTAGATTAATAGTCTATGTTGAAATGTTATTTCATTTTGAACTGAAATATTTCAAAGAGGGGTAGTATCTATGCAAATCAACTTAAGCAAAGCAAATAGCCCAAAACGTTAAAAATATAGTTTGTATATATAAATCGAAATAGTGTAAAAATATGTGTTTTCGTTTATATCTCTGTTAATTAGATATAAACGAAAACAGAAATTGAAAAGAATGCTCTATATACAAGGGAAAGAGATGGTCATAGAACGAATATGCCCATCAAATGACAGTTTATGTAAGAATCAGATTATTGAAAAAGGATATTAGCTATTTTTAACGAACTCTGAATTACAAACAAACTTTATCAAAAGTGGTGAGATAATATAGAGAATAAAACAAATTTATTTTTGGATATGAAAATGGAAAAATATATAGTTAGCAAGCTTCGAAGTGCCGGTTGTGTTTTTGCAGAAGATGAGACCCGGTTACTTATGTCAGAGGCACTAACTCCAGAGGACCTTATGAAAATGGTAGAAATGCGAGTCAACGGTTTACCTCTGGAATACGTTGTTGGATACACGGAGTTTTGTGGTCTACGAATAGAAGTGGATCGAGGCGTTTTTGTACCGCGTAAACGTACCGAGTTCCTTGTTCATCAAACAGAGGTCCTGTCGCGTTCTAGCGATATCATTGTTGATCTATGTTGTGGATCAGGTGCGGTGGGTGCCGCACTGGCAGCAGCTTTGGGACGAGTTGAATTGTATTCTGTTGACATTGACCCTATCGCAGTACAATGCGCTAGCCGCAATGTAACGAATTTTGGCGGTCGTGCTTTTGAAGGTGACTTGTATAAAGCTCTACCAGACTCACTTAAGGGCCATGTAAATATCCTAGTTGCGAACGTACCTTACGTTCCTACTGAAATAATAAAGTTTCTCCCCCGGAAGGCACGCCTATATGAACCAAATGTAACGCTTGACGGAGGAGAAGATGGTCTTAACATTCTGCGAAGAGTAGCAGAAGATGCTTTACTCTGGTTAGCTTTGGATGGACATCTTTTGATAGAGACGAGCGAAGTTCAGGCACCCCGGGCCTTTGAAATCTTTGCTGGTGCTGGGCTTAGCACAAAAGTCGCTAGAAACAAGGAACTGGACGCTACTGTCATTATCGGTTCTAATTCTAGCTTTTAGAGTATTACTAGTGTTACGTACGTTTCAAATGTTATGACAATCCAAAGAGAATATAGTGTTTACTGATAGGTGGTAATAGATCAATGAAAAAAGAATATGGAATAATCATATTGGTTTTGTTTTTTATTTTGAGTGCTTGTTCTAGTAAAAATAATATTACTTTTAAACAAGCAGATGTTGAAAATGGAATAGTGTATGAATTAATTTCTAAAAATCTTAATATGAACACTGAAATATCTTATAAAATAAAAATGACTAATAATACCGATTATATTATTGTACAAAATAATGTTATGTTTTCATTTCCTAAATCACCTACTGTTTCTGGCCAAACAACAAATCCATTTAGAGTGTTAGCTAAAGGTAATAAGTTAAATATTAAACCTGGGGATAGTATTGTTTTAGAAGTATCATTTTCTCCTGATTTTTATTCTGAGTTTAAGAATACAGAAGTATCTAAAGCAAATCTGTATATAACAGGTTATATCGATAAATTAGCTGATGAAAATCATTTTGATTTTATTAAAAGTATTAATTTAGATTAAAAAAGTGCACCTCCGATTGTTAGACTGTGTCTAATAAACGGAGATGCACTTTTTTTATTTACCTTATTGAACTAAAGCATCTGTTAGCTTAATAGCAAATGATTACAACCGGCTATTTCTCCCAAAGTTCGATCAATCGCCCTTCAGGATCTTTAATCCAAATAAACTTTCCAAATTCATTAATCTCTTCTTTCTTTTCAAGAGGTACACCAATATGTTCAAGATGCTGAATAGTCTCGTTTAGATTATGTACTTGGAAATTCAACATCACTTGTTGTTCTGTTGGAAAATAATTGTCATTTTCAGTGAAGAAAGAAAAGATAGTCTCAGTTCCTAATTCGGGTTTAATCACAGTCCCGTTCCAATTTTCTATTTCAATTTTCAACACTTCACTGTACCATTTTTTTATAACATCAAGATTTTTAGTTCTCCAAAATATTCCTCCGAAACCTTTTATCATTGTATTTAACTCCTGTCTATCTTTAAATTTTTAATGACATAAGTTCAACCTTCAATAAAACGCAGTGCACAACGGGAATGGTGATCGGTTAGATCTTTTGCAAATTGTTGATTCGGAAATCCTCTGTGAAGCAATCTCAATCCGCCTGAAGTTAAGGATATATGATGATGGAATCGATAGAATAACATCCTGTTGGGGTCGAGAGTATCATTCTTTAAATATCGATAATAATCCCCAAATCGAAACTGCAAAAAACTGTGCTCATACTCAATATCAAAGAACTCGACTCCTTCGATATCAATCAAATAAGGTTCTAGTTTGTCATTAATTAATACATGATCAGGGCCGAGTTCCCCATGTATAAATCCATAACGACTTCTTGTTTCAATTTTTGATTCAAGCTTGTACAATGTATCGAGTAGATTGCTATGACTAGCCCTGATGCTGTCAATATGTTGGCATGCGTAATCTAAATCTCTTTTTGCATTCTTCATTTGCAAGTGATGGCATTTTTCCGTGTTGATCCCACTTTGATTCACTTTCCCATGAGTAAGTCTCTCGTTGGCATGCATGTCTGCCAGCATATCTCCTATCCGCTGAAACACTTTATCTTTAACATATGAATCGGAATGTTGAAAATAAACTTCTGCCTTTTGTCCATTTACATATTCAACGAGAGCATAATCATAAGGATGACGGTTTCTTTCCTTATTCAGATCATATAGAAGGGGAGTTTGAATTCCTTGTTGAATTAAATACTTGTTATTTAATTCAAATAAATCACTACTATAGGAGTGCTCATGTATATCTCGGTTTGCTATTTCTTCTTGAAAATAATTCATGGTAAGATCCCAAACATACAGAACGCAGGAAAATCCATTGCTGCAGTCAATCTTATAGACTACCTTTTGTGCACCGCCATGCATTTTCGTTACACTAGAAACCAAATAACTGGTACCAAAGACTTTTTGCATATACTCCTGTAAATCAGATTGATCAAGGTGACAAGTGATTCTCAATGAATAACACCCCTTTTCTTAGGTTTTGCTGTCAATCAAACTATATAAAAAATCTAACCAAAAGTATAGAATGTTTATTTGTAATTTGTGATGTTAAATTGGGTCTGGAAAAATAGTCATATAAAAACCCGTTGGAGCTTCAATGTTTTTTTGATGAAATCATTCTTACTTCTCAAATACCTCGCCACACAAAAACTTAAAATGTATTACAATGAATGAATCTATACGATTTTCAATCCTTCTTCTTTTCGCTAACTTTACCATTATTTTTAATTGAGTATTACTGCCCCGTCAGTTTAAGTAAAAAACCTTCATAATCTCAATGATATATTCAAACTCGAATAATCTAATTTCCTGAAAACGTTCCTCAACAATCTGGCCCTTTAGTGGAGTAACTTTATTGCTACTCAGCAGTTTCTTAATCCGCCTTTCAGTTCAGATCTTCTTTTCACTATAAAAACATCTCTTTAGATAAACAGATCCAAAGGGGCAAAACATCGCGCTTTTAAATAAAAACAGTGATTTTATTTAAAAGCGATATTAAAAATATTCTTCAAATCCTGGAAGCATATGTTTGCCGCAAACAAAAAGAACCATAAGCTTGCCAAACGGCAAAATTATAATTTTGATAGCTGTCGTCATTTTTTATTCATATATTGGAAATGAATTTCATAATGCGGAAAAATAGGGGGATTTATATGTCAAAGTGGCAATCTAAAGAACAATTGGTTCAATTATTAAGCAATCTTGTTGAAATTCCTAGTATTACAGGTTCAGAAGCTGAAGTTATATTGCCAGACTTTGTTGTAGAACAACTATCTGACTTACAGTATTTCAAACAAAATCCGCATCATTTGCAAAAAAATCTGACGGGGGATGGACGATATTTTGTTACAGCTCTAGTAAAGAAAAGTGATAGTACAAAAAATACTGTAATTCTTGTTAGTCACTTTGATGTTGTAGATGTACAAGATTACGGAGTGTGGAAAGAAGATGCATTTAACCCTAAAAAATTAACATCTATGTTTTATTCTCATAAAGATGAGCTACCAGATCATGTACGTGAAGATATTGAACAAGGAGATTGGCTCTTTGGTAGAGGAACGATGGACATGAAATGTGGTCTAGCCTTACAAATGGCGATGGTTGAGCAAGCTTGTGAAGGAAGATTTGATGGGAATGTTCTTTTATTGGCTGTTCCAGATGAAGAAGTGAACTCTGTAGGGATGAGAGCCGCTGTTCCAAGATTATTAGACTTAGCAAGAGAACATGACTTAGAGTATAAAACGGTCCTAAATTCAGAGCCTATGTTTTCAAGGCATCCTGGTGACCAAAATAAGTATATTTATACTGGTTCTATTGGTAAGGTGTTACCTGGTTTCCTTTGCTATGGAAAAGAGACACATGTAGGCGAACCTTTTGCAGGATTAAATGGGAGTTATATGGCTGCATTATTAACAGCTGAATTAGAGTTGAATACTGACCTTTGCGATATTGTAGATGGTGAAGCGAGTCCTCCACCAACTAACTTGCTTCAAAGAGATTTAAAGGAGGATTATTCTGTACAAATTCCTCATCGTGCAGTCACGTTATTTAACTTGTTTTTACTAGAAAAAACGATGACAGATGTAGTTTCATTGTTACGCCAAAAAGTAACGAAAGTAGCAGAGAAAATTGAAGAATCGTATGAGGAGCGAGCGTATCATTTTTCTAAGCATAATCCGTTCATACCGCCTAATCTTAAAGTAAATGTATTAACGTATGAAGAGCTTATTGCTTATGCAATTGAACAACATGGGCAAGGAAAAATAGATGAAATTCAATCCGATATTATAAAAAATAGAGAAGATAAAGATGATCGTGCGGTAACTATTGATTTAGTAGACAAATTAGCTATCTTATGTAAAGAAAAGGCTCCAATGATTGTACTTTTCTTTGCACCGCCATACTATCCAGCTGTGAGTTCACGCAACAATCCTTTAATTAAAGAGGTAGTTGTAGAAATGGAAAAGTATGCCCACTATAATCATAGCATTACATTTGAAAACCAAAATTATTTTGGCGGAATTTCAGATTTAAGCTATGTGGGCTTACAAAACCCATTGGATTCAATGAGTTCTCTCGTAGACAATATGCCATTATGGGATAAAGGTTATTCGATTCCACTAGAGGAATTAGAAGAGTTTGACGTTCCAGTATTAAATATGGGACCAGTAGGAAAAGATGCACATCAATGGACGGAGCGTCTGGACGTAAATTATGCATTTGAAACGTTATTAGACATGTTACCTATATGTATTGAAAAACTACTTGTTTCTAATAAAGTTACACAGTCATAGTGTTTGCATAAGAGCGAGAAAAAGACCGTAGTAATACGGTCTTTTTTTCGTAATGAATAGTTTGAAACCTTAGATTTATGAAATTGTGATGTAAGAATTCTCCTTAAAATAGATTCGCAATAAACTATTTAGAGAGAGTAGATATGGCTTGTACACTTTTTGTAACGGTATTTGCTGAGTTTTTGTATAATATAATCATGTGAAGTTAACATAACTTATTGTATCAATAATATATATTTGCGTAGAATATCCATTTTAAGATTTTGAAGTACCCCCCTAAATGAAAAATTTATTTCGCTAAAGTTAGTTACTTAGTGAAGTCTGCTCATTTTTTTCGTATTAGGGAAGAATGTACTTTTTAACTTGATGGGTATGGGGTAGTACCCCTTGTAGCAAAACCGGAGTGGAAATGATGAGTATAAATAGTTTTGTGAGATTGATAAAGGACGAATTATTAAAAGAGGTAAGCATAAGAAGTGAGGATGAATTCGAGCCTATAGTAGTTAAAGATATTCCTAGACTTTGGAAGTGTTTAGGGACAGGTAATTATGCCGCAGTATTTATGCACAAAGAATACAAAGATTGGGTAGTGAAAGTTTACGCGCGAGAAGGAGAAGGAATTGAAAAAGAGTCAGAAGTATACCGAAGAATCGGAAATCATCCTTCTTATTCGAATCTTATATATAAAGGAGAAAATTTCATAGTATTGAAACGTTTAAAAGAAATTACCTTATACGATGCTATTCATAAGGGGATTAAAATTCCTAAGCAGGTAATCCTTGATATCAATGAAGCTATAGAGTATGCAAGGGAGCAAGGATTAACTCCTTGTGATGTTCACGGAAAAAATGTGATGATGGAAAATGGAAGGGGATATGTAGTCGATGTATCTGATTTCTTAAAAACAAAAGAAGATAGTAAGTGGAGAGACTTAGAAAAGGCATATTTTACATTTTACTTGCCTTTCATTTATAAATTGCCTTTCCCTGTTAAAATACCGTATTTCATGTTAAACATTGTTCGACGTTCATATAGAAAATATAAGAAGCTTAAAAAGAAATTCAAATTGTAAAAGGACCACATACTTATCTTTAGGTTAGATAAGTGAACCACTAGTAAACAAAAGGACCGTACATTTTAGATATGTCTAATATGTACGGTCCTAATTTTATAACTTCATGAAGTAATTTATTTATAAAATTATTGTAACATTTGCATATAATACTGATGTTATTAATATGAGAAGTAAATCTTCTTGTTTTAATAGAATATACCAGTTCAGTACATTTCATTTTAAACATATTGATGTACTATAGTTCTAAACAAATCATAATAACGGATTAGAAGGGGAATAAACTGTGTAAACATACTCAATTGAGTATTAAACTTTTAATCTAATTTATCTTTGCATAGATGCAGGTATCAGTTAGTTTTTTACTGTCAGCTGAAAGATCTTCATTACTTGACACTCCCACCCCTAAAGGGGCCAGCTGACTAACGTCAGTGGGATTCTTGCTACCAAAGGCGAAGTCCATTTCTGGTATCGCTGACGTGCAAGATTGCGGTGTGCCATCACCACTCCCACAACAGACCATATAGGTTCGTGGGCTACGGTACTGTGACCATACCGTACAGATTGTTCGTTCTCAAATGTTTTTACGTCTTTTGCATGACTATGAATAAAGTATACCATGTTTTGCTATGCAAAAACGATGCTTTCATCCCACGTCTAAAGACGGACTAAAGTCCTGCGTGGGCTTTCACGTATCGTAAATTCTGTAATATCCCTTCAAGCCCAAAACCTAATTTTTCAGGGATCATACGACTTTTAGTGTTAGTAGATTCACATCTTATTTCAATCCTTCTAAATTTGAGTAACTGAAATCCAAGGTTTGTTAACTCACTTACTACCTCTGTCATATATCCATTGCCACTAAATTACGTGTTAATCCAGTATCCAATTTCACATTTAGAAATCTTCCAATTAATTCCGTGAAGGCTAGCAGTTCCAATAAAATCATTAGTATCCTTATGATAGATAAGATAGCGAAAGCTTTCTCTTTTTAAAAAATCTATATGGGCATTTCTCAGGATAATTTCCGTTTCTTCAACAGTAGGGATTGACTGGAATAAAAGCAACCATTGTTTTAACTCATTAATTGAATCCTTAATAGCTTGGTGTACGACATTCCCGTCACCAGCTTGAAGTGGTGCTCGAAGAATTAGTCTGTCTGTTTCTATTTGTAACGGAACATCTAATAAAATAGAATTCATATCATTTCTCCTCTCGAAAACTTTAAATTATGACAGAATGAAACTTATATAATAAAAAAACTTTCACCCAAAAGAAATAATTCTTGAGGACGAGAGTTGCAATTTCGTGGTACGTTATTATGATAAATAAATTAAAAAACACCCTATCTCACTAACAGGAGATCCCGTCACAGCATTACTATAAGTTATTACAGAACCGTGCGAAGCTCTTAGTCTTTCTTCATTAAGAACTTGATAGCAATACAGTAAAGTTTATCTCCCATAATGGGGCCTCTCAAAAATTAGTAAACAATAAATATATATTCAATTAATCACTTAGAAATCCCTTTTCACATATTGAAAACTAAACTGCCAGTTGGTACAAAAAAATGGCTACCGAAGCAGCCTTAGGTTATTCAACTAATGATTGTAGAAGGAATGAGTGTCGCATTTATTAATCCCGATTTATTTGATTTAAAAATTTACTTCTATGCAGATGGTGAAACAGAATTAATGAGAAGGTCTAGCCGCGATATTGCTGAAAGGAGAGCCGATATCAATTATTTAAGGCGGTCTCATGCAGAACGTCGGATTCAGTACGAAGTGTTTATGCATCCATACAGTCAATGTTTTGATATTATTATCAAAAATTCCGATGAAGCAATATGTCTAGAAAAAAATACATTTGAGTTTTATAGAGTTTAAA
>NZ_JBIYDV010000019.1:0-106643 GCF_044909215.1 Bacillus sp. RC252
GAATTTAAAAAAGATGACTCCTGTTGGATACAGAAATCATCTTCTTGATGTTGCCTAACTTTTTTCAAAATGTCCTTTACAAAGGGTACAGATTATTTCGCTTCTCTTTTTTTATTAAAAATCAGTTAATAATTTTTCTTTTAGTTCCCCTATATCTAACGGTTTCGCATAATAAAAACCTTGTACAAAGTCGCAACTCATTGATTTTAATAAACTTTCTTGTTCTACCGTTTCTACCCCTTCAGCAACCACTAATAAATTTAAACTATGGGCGATTTCAATAACCGATTTTACAATCGTTCGCTCTGGTTGTGCATGATCATAATGAAACTCACGAATAAAATTACGATCAATTTTCACAATATCAAGTGGTAGTTGTTTTAAATAATATAATGAGGAATACCCTGTTCCGAAATCGTCTAAAGCGATTAAAATTCCCATACTTCTTAATTCTTGTAATGTAGCAATAATATAATCAAAATGACGTACAGCTATACTTTCTGTTATTTCTAATATTAAACGATTTGGCGGAAACCCTGTTCGCTTCAATATACTACGAACAGATAAAATAAATCGCTTTTGCATCAATTGTTGTATTGATAAATTAACAGATAACTTCAGTCCCTCTTGATAATCTGGTAAAGTTTTAAACAGTCGACATGACTTTTCTAGTACCCAGTCTCCTAGTTTTATAATAAGTCCACACTCTTCAGCTACAGGGATAAATTCACTTGGCGAAATAGGACCTTCTTCTGTCTTACAGCGTACTAAAGCCTCAATACCAGTACATTTCTTTGTTTTCAAATCAATAATGGGTTGTAATGCCACTTTTAATTCTTCGTCACGAATCGCTTTTTGCAAAGCAAATTCTATTTTCATTCTACGGTTTATTTTCGCACGTAATTCATCTGTAAAGAAGCACGCCACATTTCTTCCTTGCTCTTTCGCACTATACATGGCTAAATCCGAATTTTTTAATAACGTTTCAACGTCTTTTCCATCTTGCGGATAGGAACAAAGTCCTAGACTAGCTGAAATATATACTTCATGACCTTCAAGCATAAATGGCGCTTGAAAGCATGACAACACGGATGTCGCTAACTGCCTCATCTCATCATGTGTATGAGTTTTTGTTAACAGTACAAATTCGTCGCCACCAAGCCTAGCTAGAACATCTTTCTCTCCTAGCACATAATGCAACCGTGAAGCAACTTCGCTTAAAAGTAAATCTCCTATCATATGACCTAACGTATCATTCACTAATTTAAAACGATCTAAATCAAAGTAAATCATGCCAAACTCTATTTTCTCTGCAATCATCTTATTTACAGTCGTAATTAACTGTAAACGGTTCGGTAAACTTGTTAACGCATCATGATAAGCAAGTTCCCTATAACGACTTTCGCTTAATCGTAATCTTTGTTCTGCTTCTTTCCTACTACTTATATCATTTCGAATTGCAATAAATTGATAAGGTTCTCCCTTTTCATTTAAAAATGGAACAATTGTTGTTTTAACCCAATAATACGAACCATCTTTTGCTTGATTTCGAATTTCCCCCGTCCAAACTTTTCCACTCAAAATACGCTTCCATAGGATTTGAAAAAATGCTTTCGGATGATATCCGGAATTTAAAATACGGTGATCTTTTCCTATTAACTCTTCTCTTTTATATTTTGAGATTTTACAAAATTTATCATTCACATATGTAATAAGACCATTTCGGTCTGTAATAGCAACAATTGAAGACTCATCTAATGCTAATTTTAAATCTTGCAATGAAGAGTCATATAATGCATGACCTCTTTGTTCTAGCATGCGCACCTCTCCTTGCTTCCTATCTGACTAAAACACAACTCGTTTCTCTTCATAGAAATAGAGATATTTCATTTTCTAACAATACGCCTTTACATAAAATGAAACTTTAATCAGTGGGGGGGGGTGTTCATCCCCCACTGATTATTAGCCTTCACCAATTGGGCTTTTATCTCCCACCTAACTTCCTCACATTCACCGAATTTTGAGGTGGGAGTCTTACTGCCCGTTAATGCGGGATAAATCACAATTTTTTTCTAAATAGGCCGATTAAAATAACATAATATTATTTATAAAAAAAAGCAATATGGTGCTGTTTTAATTATAGTAGAAGCTTCTCATCTCTCTACTTATCTAAGCTTATTATACAGTATTCTCTTACATTCTTTGAATTTGTAAAGTGACAATTTCATCACTATTAGCCTCTGCTCCCTACTAATACGACCTCACACCTAACCTCTTTTATTTCATTAAATGTTAAGATGTAAATCTAACTGCCGATACATAATGAAATAGAGATTAATATACAAAATGCAACGATTCACGAATACTAATATAAAGTGAAACTTTAATCAGTGGGGGTTTTACTACCCACAAATAGCGGGATAAAGCCAAAATTTGCATTTAACATATTGAATTATAATAACAAAATATTAACATATTTTCACCTTGTTTTTGGAAATATTTTATAAATAAAATATTAAACTAAAAAAGAGGATATCCTCTTTTTTAGTTTAATACTGATATGGTATTTGCTGATAACCCGGGTATGGCATTGGATATGGTGCTGGATATGTTACTGGGTACGGTGCTGGATAGTAGCCTCCACCTGCTGCACCCGTTAATGCGCCAGCTGTAAGCCCACCTAACATGCCTCCAGCAAAACTTCCTGGGAAAAATCCTCCGCCCCACGAGCCGCCACCCCAGCCCCATCCACCACCGTGATGATGATGATCATAATGATTGTGCCCACCATGGTGATTATGTCCGCCATTATGATGGTGCCCTCCATGATTATGACGATAATACAATCCGTTATTTTCTATATAATTCATTATTTCCCTCTCCTTTCCATTTCCTCACCTTAATAAGAAGAATTCGCGTAATATGGATAACCATATCCTGGGCTTCATAATGCACCTGCTACAAATCCAGGAAAGAAACCTCATTCCCTTTCCTATATAAGAGGCAAGGGTTTTGTCCCTCCTACACTGATCATTAACCAGCAAATAGCGGGATAACAACGTAACAATATACTGTATGTAGGACAAATGCGGAAAGTATAGGACAAATGTCTATATTTTGTAAAAAAAACAAAACACTTTATAATAAGGATGTCAGATTATATCTTCTATTTAAGAAGTCTATATTTAAGAAAGATTAGAGGAATTATATAGAAATGAAGAAACCTATCGTTCAATTATTATTAATATTTACAATCGTATCTATCGTTCTTTTCCTATTAAATACATCGGTTATTTCGTTATATACGTTTGTTGGTGCTCTATGGTCCATCACAATCGTAGGAATTTCATTCGTTATTTTTATCGAAAATAGATCACCCCAAAGCACCTTAGCGTGGTTTTTAGTATTAGCACTTCTTCCTGTTGTAGGTGTACTTTTATACTCTATTTTCGGGCGTAGCCGTTGGAGAAGAAAAAAACATCTTCATCGTTCAGAAGAACAAAGAAAATTATTCCGCGAAATATTAGAAGGAAGACGACTAGAATTATCACTCACAGTCCCATTACATGAACGTTCTATACATTTAACAGAAGTCGTACAAAAATTCGGAGGCGGGCCTGCCGCGGATAGAACGACAACAAAACTTTTAACAAACGGTGATCAAACCTTTTCAGAAATTTTGAACGCAATCGAGAATGCAAAACATCACATACATATTCAATACTATATTTATAAATCTGATGAGATTGGTAAAAAAGTACGCGATGCTTTAATACAAAAAGCAAAAGATGGTGTTATTGTACGCTTCCTTTATGATGGACTCGGAAGTAATACGTTAAGACGACGATTTTTACAACCTATGAAAAAAGTTGGAATTGAAATTGTCGAATTTGACCCTATTTTTTCAGCTTGGTTACTCGAGACAGTTAATTATCGTAATCACCGTAAAATCGTCATTGTAGATGGAGAAATTGGTTTTACCGGAGGGCTCAACGTCGGTGATGAATATCTTGGTCGCTCAAAAAAATTCCCTGTTTGGCGTGATAGTCATTTAAAAATAGAAGGAAAAGCATTGTATAAATTACAAGCCATCTTTCTAGAAGATTGGCTTTATGCGTCTAGTGGATTGAATACTTATTCTTGGGATCAATTTATGAATAGACAATACTTCCCAGGAAAAGAAATTCCGGATGCAGAAGGTGCGGTGCAAATTGTAGCAAGTGGACCAAGCTCAGATGATAAAAGTATTCGTAATACATTACTAGCTATTATGGGCTCAGCCAAAAAATCTATTTGGATCGCTACACCATACTTTATTCCGGATCAAGAAACTTTAACATTATTACGCCTAAGTGCAATATCTGGCATAGATGTACGTATTTTATATCCTGGTAAGAGTGATAGTATTATTAGCGATCAAGCATCTCAATCCTATTTCACTCCACTTTTAAAAGCTGGTGCTTCTATTTACAGTTATAAAGATGGATTTATGCATGCAAAAATTGTACTCGTTGATGATACAATCGCAACAATTGGAACAGCAAATATGGATGTACGTAGCTTTGAATTGAATTATGAAATTATTAGCGTACTATATGAATCAGAAACCGTTCATGATATTAAACATGATTTTGAAGAAGACTTTAAACACTCCAATGAAATTAAATGGAACTCGTTCCAAAAAAGAAGTATCAAAAAAAGAATATTAGAGTCCTTTATGCGACTCATTTCTCCTTTACTATAAGCAATCAATGTGATATTGATTGCTTTTTCTTTTATATTTCCCCCTTCTCCTTTTCTTTGCATACCATATTAAAACAAGTTATCATAAGATGTATTACTTTATGAAAATAATGTTAGGTGGGAAATACATGTTAGAACAATTTCATATACATTCTGATTTAAAACAGCAGCTTTCTACAATTCATGAAAAGAATAAACAAGAAGCTGGTGAAAATGCACATTTAATTGGCAAGAAAATATATAAAGCATCTGATAACAGCATTATTGAAGATGCCATTACAGCACTTTTACTTGGTAAAAACATTCTATTAAAAGGGCCAACTGGTAGTGGTAAAACCGTACTAGCAGAAACTCTTTCTTCTTTATTCCAAAAACCAATGCATAGCATTAACTGTTCTGTCGATTTAGATGTGGAAGGTATTTTAGGATACAACACATTACAAACGAAAGACGGAGCATCTGAAGTTACGTTCGTTAACGGTCCTCTTATGAAAGCAATGAAGAACGGTCATTTCTTATATATTGATGAAATCAATATGGCAAAACCTGAAACGTTACCACTTCTTCACGGCGCATTAGATTACCGTAAAATGATTACAAACCCATTTACACAAGAAGTTGTATACGGTGATGACGAATATCGCGTAATTGCTGCGATTAACGAAGGTTATGTTGGGACAAGTGAACTAAACGAAGCGTTAAAAAACCGTTTCGTTATTATTGAAGTTCCTTACATTCAAGGTGATACATTAAAAGAGCTATTACTATCTGAATCAAAATTAAATGATGTTGCAACAATTGAAAAGTTCGTTGCATTCGCAAGCGATCTTATGCCTTTAGCTCGTGATGGGCGCGTAAGTGAAGAAGCCGCTAGTATTCGTGGCATTATCGATGCATGTGATTTAGGTGTATATATTCCTGTTATGCGTGCAATTGAACGTAGTATTATCGCAAAATTAAACGATGAAACAGAACAAATGACTGTCCGTGAATTAGCAGAAAGTTATTTCTTTGAGGGATAATTCATGAGACAAATTTTTAGTGACAAAAAAATTGATGCGTCGCTGTTTCTACAAATGGAAAACTTAATGTATGCTCTTCTAAAAGAAGACGATGCCTATCTTGAGTATGGCTATAAAGCATACTACGACGAAATTGAAAAAAAGGTTGTCATTAGTCACTTTTGGGATGATCGAAAAGAAGAGGATACAGTAATCGGATTAAAAAGCGAAGTGTTCTTAAAGGCACTTGGTAATAAACATTACTCGGACATGACTTTAATTCGTTCTTATGCGATTGAGTTACAAGAATCGCCTCTAAAAAAGTTTTTAACACAATTATTTGTTCTATTAGAAGATTTACGTGTTGAGGAAATCGTCAAAAATTTACGTCCTGGCACAAAGCATATTTTTAAACGCCGAAAAGAAATGTATCGCAATTACTTTGGCTCACAAAATGAAATAAATCGTGTTCGTAATTATCACGGTGATCGTCTATTTTGTCTATGCTATCTTTCATTAACGAGTGATAAATATGAAATGTTTAATAATGAATATTTCGAGCAAATTGAATCAATTTTGCATGAAACATTCCAAGCTCGTAATACGGAAGATATTATGTATATTGTTGAGAAAATTCGCTATCGTTTAGAAGGACTTCTTGAAAGTGATATGCTTAATAATTATTTCGGACATGCACCGCTTTATTTATCTGTTATTACAGATGAGAAAGACAGTCGCGCTGAAAAATTAGCAAATGATGATACGCAGCTCCTAGATGACGATGATAACAAAAACAAAATGGATGAAAGCTTCTCGACATGGCACCGTGAAAATAAAAACAATGAAAACGAGAACTTTTTACGCTTTGATTTAGAAAGCGGAACAAAAACAAATATGATGGGTGATACTGCTCGTGAATCAGAAGATGGTGACCAAGCACTTGGTTCTGTACAAGGTACTTCCCAAAAAAGTACACAATCTAACTTTGATGGTGCTGATACAGAGGAAGCAAGAGCGTCTCATACTTCTAGCCAAAACGACGGTGCATACGGCAAGTATAATGTGGGAGCTTCTCATACATTTAAAGAAGCTCGCAAATCGAATACTGATGAGAAAAAAGATTACCAAGCTATCAAATCAGTCGTTAATAAAGATGTAAAAGAATTAAAGAAAATTATCGAAAAAACAATTGAAAACAAAACGAATGCAAACAGTGATAAATATTACGGAAGGCTTCGTAAGAAATTCCTTCGTATTTATACTGAAAAGCAGCCGCGTATGTTTTATAAAAAAGGACAAGAATCACAAGAGCTCGACGTTGCATTCCAACTATTAGTGGACTGCTCTGGTTCTATGTATAACAAAATGGAAGAAACGAAGAAGAGTGTGGTCCTATTCCATGAAGCTTTAAAATCTTTAAAAATTCCGCACGCTATTAGTGGATTTTGGGAAGATGCTTCTAGTGCTAAGCCTGAAGATAAACCGAACGTTATCCATGAAGTTGTTACGTATAAAAACTCAACGTTACCAAACGTCGGTCCAGAAATTATGCAACTTCGCGAAGAAGAAGATAACCGCGACGGGTATATTATTCGTATCGTTTCCGAAAAGCTTGCGAAAAGACCAGAAAAACATAAATTCTTACTTGTCTTTACAGACGGTGAGCCTTCTGCGCTAGACTATCAACAAGACGGTATTTTAGATACGCATGAAGCTGTCAAACTTGCTCGTAAAAGTGGTATGGAAGTAATCGGAATCTTCATCGAAGAAGGCGAAGCGAAAGAAGCAACTTATCAATTAATGAAGAACATTTATAACCATCACTTCTTAGTTGCAAATCATGCTGAAGATTTACGCCTGAAGATTAAACCATTGTTGAAGAAACTATTACTGAAGACGATTGAATAGAAAACAGGAGCCTTGTGGCTCCTGTTTTTTCGTTCACTCACTTTGTTTCTGGTTGAAACTTGTATGGAATGGAAACTTCTAATAATAATTCGAACCCTCCATCATAGTATGGGAATCGCTCATTCGCGATTTTTCTATCTACCCACTCGATTGCGGAAATTTCTCCTTCATCTTCTGCACGAAGTTCACCTGTTACTACATTTGCTCGGAATGTAAAAAATAATGCATGATGTCCTTTCTCTTCAAAAAACTTCTCATTTATTGCAACAAGCCCACCTGCTGTAGCAGTTAAACCTGTCTCTTCTTTCACTTCTCTTACTAGTGCTTGCTCTAACGTTTCTCCTTTTTCAACAGCCCCGCCTGGCAATGACCAAACGTTTTGTTCTATATTATGTACCATTAATATTTTATCTTTTTCGCTATCGTGTATTAGTGCATATACGACATCAACTCTTTGCATGTTGCTTTTCTCCCTTCCTAAAATAATTAAGAGCCAATTCCTAAGAATCGGCTCTTCCTATTAATTCATTACTAACTCAGATGCGAGCTTTTTTTTTAACTTAGCCAGCATATCAGTTGTCATTCTGTCTAAATCATATTCTGCCTTAAAGCCCCACTCTTTCATTGCTGCTGTTGCATCAATAGAGTTCGGCCAGCTATCAGCGATTGTTTGACGAGCTGGATCTACTGCGTAATCCATTGTAAAGTTCGGAATGTGTTTACGGATTGATGCTGCAATTTTCTCTGGTTCAAAGCTCATTGCTGTAATGTTAAACGCATTTCTATGAACTAGTTTATTTGGATCAGCTTCCATTAATGAGATGATTGCTTGTAAAGCATCTGGCATATACATCATGTCCATGTATGTTCCTTCTGCAATGTATGAGGTGTATGTACCTTTTTTAATCGCCTCATAATAAATTTCAACTGCATAGTCAGTTGTTCCGCCTCCTGGAGGAGCTACGTAAGAAATTAAGCCTGGGAAACGTACACCGCGCGTATCAACGCCAAACTTTTGATGATAATAATCACATAATAATTCTCCTGCTACTTTGTTTACCCCATACATCGTAGTAGGACGCTGAATTGTATCTTGTGGTGTATTATCTTTTGGCGTTGATGGACCAAATGCACCGATAGAACTTGGCGTGAAAAACTTACAGTTTAATTCACGTGCTGCTTCTAATGCATTTACAAGTCCGCCCATATTTAAATTCCAAGCAAATAATGGATTTTTTTCTGCAGTTGCTGAAAGTAAAGCCGCTAAATGAATAATTGTATCTACTTCATTACGCTTTGCAATATCATGTAATTTTTGTCCATCTGTTACATCTAACGTTTCAAATGGACCAGACGTTACTACTTCACTATCTGTTTCACGAATATCAGTTGCAATAACGTTCGATGCGCCGTATACATCACGAAGTTTCATTACTAGTTCAGAACCAATTTGCCCTAAAGAACCGGTTACTAGAATTTTTTTCATTTTCCCCACTCCTCATTTGCAAGCTATTCAAAAGATGTCGTTACTTAAATGATACCCATTTCTTTCCCTACTTTTTCATACTTACGAATTGCTTCATCTAACAGTTCTTTCGTATGAGCTGCTGTAGGCATATTACGAACGCGTCCCATTCCTTTTGCTACAGTTGGGAATACGATAGATTTTGCGTATACGCCTTCTTCATTTAGACGTTTACTAAATTCTTGTGTTAATACTTCATCACCAATAATACAAGGCGTAATTGGTGTCTCACTTTCTCCAATGTTAAAGCCAAGTTCTTTTAACCCTTGTTTTAAATAGCGACCATTTTCCCATAAACGATCGTGTAACTCTGTGCTTTCCATTAGAATTTCAATTGATCTCATACAAGCAGCTGCATCAGCTGGTGTTAAAGCTGTTGAGAATAAGAATGGACGTGAACGCACTTTTAACCAATCGATTAAGTTTTGTTTCCCAGCTACATATCCACCAATTACCCCAATTGCTTTTGATAATGTACCGATTTGGAAATCAACTTTATCAGAAAGACCGAAATGTTTTACAGTGCCTGCACCTTTGCCAAGTACACCTGAACCGTGTGCATCATCTACATATGTCATTAAATCCAGCTCTTCTGCAATTTCAACAATCTCTGGTAATTTTGCAATATCTCCATCCATTGAGAAAACACCGTCTGTAATAACCATTAATTTATTATAAAGACCTGATTCTTTTGCCTCGATTGCTTTTTTGCGTAAATCTTCCATATCAGAATGCTTATAAACGATGATTTTCGCTCTTGATAGACGACTACCATCAATAATAGATGCATGGTTTAATTCATCTGAAAGAATCGCATCATTTTTATCCATAACAGCTGAAATCGCTGCCATATTACAGTTAAATCCTGATTGATAAGCAATTGCTGCTTCTGTATGTTTAAACTTTGCAATTGTTTCTTCTAATTTAATATGCAAATCTAAAGTACCGTTAATTGTACGAACAGCTCCTGCTCCAACGCCGTACTTATGAATTGCACCAATTGCTGCTTCTTGTAAGCGATTATCAGTCGCTAATCCAAGATAGTTGTTTGAAGATAAGTTAATATATTCTTTTCCGCCAATTGTAATAATCGGTCCATTTGGACTTTCAAGCGGATCAATTACGTTATAAAGCCCCTTTGATTTTAAATCCTCTAAATTTTCTTCTAAAAAGTTTGCAAGTGTTTTACTAGACATCGTGAAGCCTCCCATCGTTCATGTAAGCGGATTATTATCTTAATAGTTCTAATAATCCCTCTACTAGCTTAACACGTTTTCAGAATTTATTATAGAAAAATAGCTTAGAGAAACCGCTTACAATTTTAGATTATATATGATTCATTACGAGAAATCTATCATTTACTTTTCATATTTGATAGAATTAAAAAAATATTTAGGGGCTTTTAAAATGGCATTTACTGAATCTGATGTATATAATAACGAATCATTTTTAGAGCAATATATGCAGCGAAGATATCGAGAAAATAGTCCAAACGAATCCCTTGAAAAACCAGCATTCTTTCAGCTCATTGGCAATGTAACAGGAAAACAAATCCTCGATTTAGGTTGTGGTGATGCTAAATTCGGCGAAGAATTATTAGAACATGGATGCCACTCTTACACTGGTATTGAAGGCTCCGAGCTTATGTATGAAAAAGCTAAAAAACAACTAGAAAATAAAAATGGCACCGTTCATTTTTTAAACCTCAAAGACTACACATACCCTCCTTCTACTTTTGATTTAGTAACATCTAGACTTGCCTTACATTATATTGAACACCTTGATATCATTTTTCAAAATGTGTTTCAAACTTTAAAAACAAACGGAACCTTCACCTTTAGCGTTCAACATCCCGTTATTACCTCTTCATTTGAAAGCTTGCAAACGAGTGGTAAAAGAACTAGTTGGCTCGTCGATGATTATTTCAAAACAGGAAAACGAGTTGAGCCATGGATTGATCAAGAAGTTATTAAATATCACCGGACTACGGAAGAATATTTTACATTATTACAACAAGCCGGATTTACGATTACAAACTTAAACGAAGCTACACCAAATCGAAACTGTTTTCAAGATGAAGAAGAATATGAACGACGTTTACGTATTCCCCTTTTTCTATTATTTTCTTGCCGAAAATAAAGTGAAACTTTAATCAGTGGGGGATGTTCATCCCCCACTGATTATTAGCCCTCACCAATCGGGCTTTTACAGGCAGTTGATCCCCCAACCAGCTTCTTTGCTTTCGCTGAATTTTGAGATGGGGATCTTACTGTCCTCAAATAGCGGGGTAAAAAAGACGATGAATCCTCATCGTCTTTTTTCGTTATCTCATCGCTTGAACAGCCTCTTTAAGTACACGTCTTCCTCTTCCATGTGGGATACAGAGCGGTGTCCCGAATAACGGATCAGCGCTTATTTGACACTCCATACGGAATACATCCCGAACTAACTTCTGGTCAATAACTTCTTCTGGTTTACCTTGCGCATATATTTGTTTATCTTGAATAGCTACAATATTGTCTGCATAACGACATGCCAAATTTAAATCGTGCAATACCATAACAATCGTTCTTTGCTCTGTTTCATTTAATTCGAATAATAAATCTAACACTTCAATTTGGTGCGTCATATCTAAATATGTAGTCGGCTCATCAAGCAAAATAATATCTGTATCTTGTGCAAGGGTCATTGCAATCCAAGCACGTTGACGTTGTCCGCCTGAAAGGGCATGAACATCACGCTCAGCAAATTCTGTCATACCCGTTGCAGCAAGCGCTTTTTGTACCATTTCCTCATCTTTTTCGGACCATTGCTTCAGCCATGTTTGATATGGATAACGTCCTTGCTTTACAAGTTGCAATACTGTAAGTCCTTCTGGAGCTTGTGGCCCTTGCGGTAAAATTGCCATTTGGCGAGCAATTTGCTTCGTTTGCATACTTTGAATTGCTTGATTATCTAACAAAATGTCACCGGTTGTTGGCTTTAATAATCTAGCTAGTGAACGTAATAAAGTTGATTTCCCACAACCGTTAGAACCGATGAAGATTGTAATTTTCCCTTTTGGAATTTCTAAATTCAGCTCATCAATAATAATCGTTTCACCATACGACAGCGTCAAGCGTTTCGTCTCCAATGCTTTTTGCATATTAATCTCCCTTTATGAATTCCGACTTTTATAAAGTAAATAAATAAAATAAGGTGCACCAATTGCTGATGTAAATACCCCTGCTGGAATTTCAAGTGGTGTGAAAACTGTACGCCCAATTAAATCTGCAGCGAGTACTAGAATTGCACCGATAATCGCCGCAACTGGGAGCAATGCACCGTAGAAAGAGCCAACTAATCTTCGCGAAATATGAGGTGCCATTAAACCAACAAATCCAATTCCTCCTGCAAAGGCAACTGCCCCGCCAATTAAAGCTGTACTAAGTAACAACATAAATACACGCGACTTCGTTAAAGGAACACCAAGTCCCACTGCTATATCATCCCCTAGCTCTTGTGCATTTAAATGTCTCGCAGCGATAAATGATATTGTCGTTAAAATGAGAACCCACGGCGCAAGTACCATAACATTTTGCCATGAAGAACCGTAAACAGTACCTGTGATCCATACATTCGCTTGACTTGCTTGATAAATTGGTGCTAACAACATAAATAAAGTTGTTGCTGCTTTCGTTAATGCCCAAAATCCAACACCAATTAAAACAAGACTAATCGGTGATAACCCGTCATTTCTCCATGCAAATAAATATACAAACAACGCTACAATCGTTGCACCAGCAAAAGCTGCTAATGGCATATAATGAATGCTTACTGTTAGCGCATTATTTTTATCACTAAATATAGCTAAAAATAGTACAACTGCAACACTTGCCCCGCCCGTAATCCCAATGATATCAGGAGAAGCCAGTGGATTTCGAACGAGCCCTTGTAAAATACAGCCCGCTACAGCAAGTGCGATTCCTACAAGGATGGCAATTAAAATACGCGGCATACGAAATTTATTTACAACCATATTTGACATCGCATCGCCATTTCCCGTAATCGCTTGCCATACATCATAAGGAGCAATTTTCATATCTCCCATACCTGCACTCGCAAAAAATAATCCTATTAAAACAACTAGTAAACTAAACAAGACTAGAACAGCTCGTTTATACATTAAAAACGAGAGCCCACCTTTTCCTATACGAAACGGAATATACTTCTTCATTTGCTAAGCCCTCTCTTACGTGCAATATAAATAAAGAATGGGGCCCCGATAAATGCTGTCATAACCCCTACTGGTACTTCTTGTGGCATAATGACATATCTAGCTGCTATATCAGCTAAGAGTAATAGTATTGCACCTAACAAGCCGCTATACGGTACTCTCCACCTGTGATCTACTCCAACAAGGAATCTGGCAAAATACGGAGTAACAATACCAATAAATCCAATTGGACCAGCGACCGCAACTGAACCACCAGACAGCAATACAATAATAAGTAGTACGAATGATTTCATTAAAATTGTTCGTTGTCCAAGTCCTTTTGCAACGTCTTCCCCCATCATTAATGTGTTTACTTTCCCTGCCATCATAAGAGATGCGATCCAGCCTATTAATAAATATGGGAATACAGATTGTAAAATTTCTAACTTTCTTCCTTGCACAGATCCGGCAAGCCAAAATAACACTTCTTCAAATGCTTTTTCATTTAAAACAAGTAACCCTTGTGTTAATGATGAAAATAACGCACTGATTGCAACACCTGCTAACGTTAACTTAAGAGGTGTTGTCCCTTCTTTTCCTAAAGAACTAGAGGCGAATACAAGTACTGCTGCAACTGCCGCTCCTAAAAAGGCAATCCAAGTGAAAGCCGATAAAGACGTAACGGAAAAAAGTACAATTGCTACAACTATAAAGAACGCAGCGCCTGAATTTAATCCAATAAAATCTGGAGAAGCAAGCGGATTCTTTGTTAAAGTTTGCATTAAACAACCCGCAATGGCTAAACTAGCACCAACACTAGCTGCAATTAATGCCCTTGGTAGACGCACATTTTGAATAATAATATGTTCATTGGAACCATTAAAATGAAAAAAAGCATCTATCGCTAATTTCCAACTCGTATTTGTATACCCGAAAATAATACTTCCCCAAATACAAATAACGACTGCAATGATTCCAACAAATAATCCAATCCATTTTGCTTGATTTGTTTTTAATAACATGCAGCGTTTCCCCTTCAATGTATAATGATACGTTGTAAGTGTATTTCAACTTAATTCTCATTGTCAATGATAATGAGAATTATTTTCATTGACAAATGGACCATGAAGTATTACTATCATGCTTGCTATTGAAAAAACTTCTCAGTATGTAGGGGGTACATAATGAAATTTATGCGAAAGAACTCGTTTACAGTATTTGTATTTTTACTAGCCTTTTCATTACTTTTAAGTGCTTGTGGAAAATCAAATACTAAAGAGGAAACAAAAGAAGATACGAAAAAAGAAATGATTAAGGTTGAACATGCAATGGGTAAAACAGAAGTTCCTGCTAATCCAAAACGTGTAGTTATTTTAACAAATGAAGGAACTGAAGCTTTACTTGAGTTAGGGGTAAAACCAGTTGGTGCTGTAAAATCTTGGACTGGTGATCCGTGGTATCCACATATTAAAGACAAAATGAAAGATGTAAAAGTTGTTGGTGATGAAGGACAAGTTAACGTTGAAACAATTGCTTCTTTAACACCTGACTTAATTATCGGTAACAAAATGCGCCACGAAAAAGTGTACGAGCAACTAAAAGCAATCGCACCTACTGTGTTCTCTGAAACATTACGCGGTGAATGGAAAGATAACTTCACATTTTATGCAAAGGCTTTAAATAAAGAAAAAGAAGGTCAAAAGGTTTTAGCTGATTACGAAAAACGTATGAAAGATTTGAAAGGCCAACTTGGCGATAAAGTAAATCAAGAAATTTCTATGGTACGTTTTATGCCTGGTGATGTTCGTATTTATCATGGCGATACATTCTCTGGTGTTATTTTAAAAGAACTTGGATTTAAACGTCCTGGAGATCAAAACAAAGATGATTTCGCCGAACGTAACGTATCTAAAGAGCGTATTTCGGCAATGGATGGCGATGTATTATTCTACTTCACATTCGATAAAGGCAATGAGAAAAAAGGTTCTGAACTAGAAAAAGAATATATAAACGATCCTCTCTTTAAAAACTTAAATGTAGTAAAGAGCGGAAAAGCATACAAAGTTGACGACGTTATTTGGAATACAGCTGGTGGTGTAATGGCCGCTAACTTACTACTAGATGATATTGAAAAACGCTTTGTTAAATAATTTTATTCTAACCAGCTCCCTCTTTTATGGAGCTGGTTTTTTCATTTCACTGAAGTGTCACATTATTTCATTTTGTATTTTTATTACCGATATGTTATATTATAAAAGTAAATATAGTTTATTTTCTCTATATCAGAATAAATATTCTAATCTAAATTTTCTGATTTATCACTATTTTACTTTCTTTTAGAATTCAATTACTACATTTGAAAACGCTTATTATCTTGTTTTCAGGGAAAAATACAATAACGGTTGAAGAAAAATAGATTTTTTCAGAAATTTTCTTGCTATTTCCATATAATTCTATTGACTTCTAAATATTTTGTGAATTAAAATAATTACATAAATATCCGTTATACAGGATTAGGGGGAAACAAACATGGATGCAGCTTTAAAATTAGACAAAGCTGGAGAGCAACAATCACCAAAAAAACATCCACCAGGATTATATTTGTTGTTCTTTACAGAAGCATGGGAAAGATTTAGTTATTACGGAATGCGTGGCTTATTAGTTCTTTATTTAACAACGAGCTTAGTAAGTGGCGGTTTAGGATTTGATAAAGCAGTTGCAGTTCAAATTTACGGTATTTTCACAATGCTTGTATATTTCACACCGATTATTGGTGGCTGGTTAACTGACCATTTCATTACGAAACGACATGCCATTACCATCGGCGGTATCATTATGGCGATTGGTAACTTCGTACTATTTTCAATGAACACGAAAACTGGACTATTTTTAGGATTAGGATTATTAGTTATCGGTAACGGATTCTTCAAACCAAATATCTCGACTTTACTAGGTCAATTATATAGCGACAACGATTCTCGTCGTGATAGTGCCTTCACTATCTTCTACATGGGAATTAACTTAGGAGCTCTTATCGCTCCATTCATTTGTGGTTACTTCACAGATTATAGATACGGTTTCTTAACAGCTTGTATCGGTATGATTATTGGACAGATTGCCTTTAATTTCTTAGCACCTCGTTACTTAGGGTCTATCGGAACAACTGTTGTCGGTAAAAAATCTAAAGAACAAAATGCAAAACCTATTGAGAAAAAACCTTTAACAACACAAGAGAAAAAGCGTACAACTGCAATTTTAATTTTAACTTGTTTCGTTGTATTCTTCTGGGCAGGATTTGAACAAGCTGGTAGTTCTTTAACACTTTACACAGATAAGTTCGTGGATCGTACAATTGGTGGATTTACAATTCCAACACCTTGGTTCCAATCTGTAAACCCACTATTCATTATCTTACTAGCATTACCAGTTTCTGCATTATGGATTAAACTTTCAAAAACAAAAAATGGTGATTTAAAAATCCCTACAAAAATGGCTTTTGGTATGATTTTACTAGGAATCGGGTACTTAGTTTTAACTTTAGCTGTTCTAAAAACTGGTAGCGATGAAGGTAACATTACAATGAAAGCAAACTTACTATTCATTGTATTCACTTACATGTTCCACACAATCGGTGAATTATTCTTATCACCAATCGGATTATCTATGGTAAGTGCAATCGCACCTCTTAAATTAGCATCTTTATTAATGGGTGTATGGTTAGCTGGTACTGGCTTTGCAAACTTATTAGCAGGACAATTAGCTGCTTTCACTCAATCTTTAGGATATTTAGAAGTATTCGCAAGCATCGGTGTTATCGTAATCGTGCTAGGATTAGTACTTCTTATGTTCTCTAAGAAAATTGCACATATGATGGAATAGTGAATAAAAAAGACGCTTCTACAATTAGAAGCGTCTTTTCTATTACATCTCTTCTAAAGCCGTCACATCCACGTGAACGCTCTCTCCTGGGTTGGATACGTCATACACTTGAGCACTACCCTTCTGCTCATCACAGCTCTCAATCCATACGGGGACTCCCTCGTATGTAACATCAATTCTACTTGAAGAAGATAATATCTGTTTCACACGTTTTACATCCATTATATTATTCCTCCTTTGGCTTACAACACTCCTTTCTATCTTTTCATATCCCTTCAGAATATATTCCGTCAATTTAGTACTTCAACCGATAGTTTGTTTCTTTCTAACGCGCTAATATATACGCTCTCAAATCTTCCTATTATTAGATCCTTTCCAAATAAAAAAAGACGTATATTTCACACGTCTTCTTTCCGTAATATTCAAAAATTAAGAAAATAATGTTTTTACTACTTCACTTACTTTATCGTTATGAATTTGATAGTACACTTCTAACCCGCGTCTCTCAAAGCGTACTACTTTATTTTGTTTTAATTTCGTTAAATGCTGCGAAACAGTTGATTGCGGAATTTCTAATACCTCTTGTAATTGTGTTACATTACATGTTCCACGCTGCATCAGTTCCATTACTAAACGTAGACGAAGTGGATGAGCTAATGCTCTTAACATCTGTACGTCTTCTTCTGAAATACGACAGTCAAATTGGTTTTGGTTCATAAAATTCCCCTCATTTTCATTTTTTATTTTCTTTTTATTTATTTATATATCTGTTCTTATATTTCCTGTTACGACATAACTTTATCAACCTATAATGCTGAGAAAATTTTCCGACTTTTATCAGCACACAGTTCAAGAAAAAATCCCACCTGATTTTGAATATTATACTATATGATACAATAAAAAAGCAAAACAAAGGGCTAGCAATACTTTGCTTACAAACGTTGTTTTATCAGGCTTTTTGTTATATTTTCACCTTACTGAAATGTACAGTAATGATATTGTAAAATATCGTCCATAATTGATAACCTATCGTAAAGTAATTTGACCATATTTAACCACTTTGTTACGATAAAAAGGAAATTTAAGTAAGGAGGATGATGTAATATTAAAAAATGGTTTATTATTGCGTTAATTAGCATTGCGGTTGGCTGGACTATTATCGATCACTTCCTATTAGACAACAAAGAAGATATAGCTTCAAAATCAAACACCCCCATTGGAACTGAAGTTGGCAATGTTGCCCGCAATTTCCTTCTAGAAACAACCACTGGTCAAGAAGTTCGTCTTACAGACTATAAAGGAAAAAAAGTAATATTGAATTTTTGGGCAAGCTGGTGTGGTCCATGCAAAATAGAAATGCCTGATATGGAGAAGTTTTATCACGATACTAAAGATATGGGGATTGAAATTGTCGCTGTAAATGCGACAGCTACTGAAAAAGACCCGAACAATGTAAAACAATTTCTTGAAGAAAACAAATATACCTTTCCCGTCCTATTAGATCAGAAAGGACAGGCAAGTGCCGCATATCAAATTATCAGTATTCCAACATCTTTTGTCATCGATTCAAACGGTGTCATTCAATATAAGCATGTAGGACAAATGACATATGAAAAAATGAAAGAATATGTAAATAATTTATAAAAGCGTAATCAAATCAATTTGATTACGCTTTTTGTCTACTTTATGAACAAAATGTTACTTTTAATACTATTATGGAATAATTATACTTTTTCACGTTGACAATAGTGTTGAAGGAGAATATACTAAGCATGTAAGTTGATTGTGAATAGTTTCACAAATAATGTGAATTTCTTCACATATAATAGATAGGAGTTGTCATTATTATGAGTACTTGGACACAAATTTATGACCCATTAAACAATATTTGGTTATCTGCACTAATCGCAGCACTCCCAATTTTTTGCTTCATTATTTGTTTAGTGGGATTCAAAATGAAAGGTTACATGGCTGGGCTTTATAGTGTGATCGTCGCTATTATTCTTGCTATATTTGTTTATAAAATGCCCGCAACTGTAGCTGTAGCATCTGCCGGATTCGGTGTTTTATCTGGATTTTATCCAATTTGTACTATCGTTATCGCAGCTATCTTCCTTTACAAATTAACTGTTAAAACAGAACAATTCAATGTCATTCGTGATAGCATTTCAAGTATTACAAATGATCAGCGTTTACAAGTATTATTAATCGCTTATTCTTTCGGTGCTTTCTTAGAAGGCGCAGCTGGTTTCGGTGTTCCAGTTGCTATTACAGCTGCATTACTTGTAGGTATGGGCTTTAATCCATTAAAAGCAGCAGGTATTTGCTTAGTAGCTAATATCGCTGGTGGCGCTATGGGTGCTATGGGTATTCCAGTTACAGTACCTGCACAATTAACTGGGCTAGATGCATTAACTGTCGGTCGTCAAGCTGTTTACATTTTGCCATTCATTAGCATTGTTTTACCGTTCTTACTTGTTTCAATGGTAGATGGATTTAAAGGCATTAAAGAAACTTGGCAAGGTATTCTTGTAAGTGGTGTTTCTTTCGCAATTACTCAGTTCCTTGTGACTTACTTCTTAGGCGCTGAACTTACTAATATTTTCGCAGCAGTCGTAAGTATGGTCGCTCTTACATTATTCTTACGTGTTTGGCAACCAAAATCTTCTGCTAAAGAAGAAAAACAAGAAGAAAAAGAATCTCATACATTCAATCAAATTTTATATGCTTGGTCCCCATTCGTATTCTTAACTGCATTTGTAACAATCTTTAATTTAAAACCAATTAAAGCTTTATTTGCTCCGGATGGTCCATTGGCAAACTTAGTATTTAACATTCAATTCCCTGGTCTTCATAATGCGGTTATGAAAACTGCACCAATTACAAAGGCTGATACACCTTTCGCAGCGATTTTCAAACTAGATGTATTCTCTTCTACAACTACTGCGATTGTATTAGCAATCATCGTTTCACTTATCGTCTACCGTGTAAACGGCAAAATGATTAAAGAATTAATGATCGAAACAATAAAAGAACTAAAAGTTCCAGTATATACAATTTGTAGCGTTATCGCTTTAGCTTACGTAGAAAACTACTCTGGTATGTCATCTACACTTGGACTTGCATTCTCTTCTACAGGAAATGCATTCCCAGTTCTTTCTCCAATCTTAGGATGGATTGGCGTATTCATTACAGGTTCAGTCGTATCAAGTGGTTCATTATTCGCACCACTTCAAGCAGTAACTGCCGATCAGTTAAACATCGTACCATCTACTCTCGTTTCATTAAACGTAGTTGGTGGTACAATCGCAAAAATGGTTTCACCACAATCTGTAGCAGTTGCTTGTGCAGCAGTTGGACTAGTTGGTCAAGAATCTGCTCTATTTAAAATAGTAATGAAATATAGTTTAATCTTCTTAGCTATTATTAGCTTACTTCAATTAAACGCTGTATTTAATATCTTCTAAAAAAAGCACCGATCCAAATGGATCGGTGCTTTTTACATTACATTTTTTTAGTCTTTAATAAAGAAGCACCAGCAATTTCAGGATGCGTCATTTCGTATGGATCCAAAATAATATCAAGCTCTTCTGCTGTAAGTACACCATGTTCTAAACATAGCTCCCTAACAGATTTTCCTGTCGCAATTGCTTCACGTGCAATGCGAGAAGCTGCTTCATAACCAATATGAGGATTCACTGCTGTAATAACTCCAACACTTTTTTCAACATATTGCTTAAGCAACTCTTCATTCGCTGTAATTCCCTTTATACAGTATTCACGGAATACACGGAAACCGTTATTCATAATACTGATGGATTGAATTAAATTAAATACTAATACCGGCTCCATTACATTTAACTCTAATTGTCCAGCTTCTGACGCTAAGCAAATTGTATGGTCATTTCCAATTACTTGGAAAGCAACTTGGTTAATTACTTCTGCCATAACTGGATTTACTTTCCCCGGCATAATAGATGAACCTGGTTGACGAGCTGGTAATTGAATTTCCGCCAACCCAACACGTGGACCAGACGCCATAATACGAAGGTCATTTGCAATTTTAGACATATTCATCATACATACTTTTAGTGCTGCAGATACTTCTGTATATGCATCTGTGTTTTGCGTCGCATCAACTAAGTGCTCTGCACCAACAAGAGGGAAACCACTAAAAGTTCGTAAATGCTTCACAACTTGTTCTATATAAGTAGGGTTTGCATTTAATCCCGTACCGACAGCTGTCGCACCCATATTAACTTCGTATAAATGTTGACGAGACTGTTTAATTCTTTTTATATCACGCTCTAGCACTCTGCTATATGCTTCAAATTCTTGTCCAAGGCGAATTGGAACTGCATCTTGCAAATGCGTACGCCCCATTTTAATAACGTGATCAAATTCTTTTGCTTTATCATGAAAAGCAGAGTGAAGTTCTTCCATTGTAACAAGAAGTTCTTCCAGCATCATAAGAGTTGCTATATGAATCCCAGTTGGGAACGCATCATTTGTTGATTGGGCCATGTTCACATGAGTGTTTGGACTAATTTTCGCATATTCACCTTTTTCGTATCCCATACGTTCTAGCGCTCTATTAGCAATTACTTCATTAGTATTCATATTAATTGAAGTCCCTGCTCCGCCTTGAATCGGGTCTACGATAAATTGATCATGGAACTTTCCATCAACAATCTCTTGTGCCGCTTCTGCAATTTCTTGTCCGATATCTTTAGCTAAGTAACCTGTATCTATATTCGCAAGCGCTGCCGCTTTTTTTACAATTGCCATTGCCGTAATGAGTGACGGATGAATGCGGTATCCTGTAATAGGAAAGTTTTCTACGGCACGTAATGTTTGTACACCATAATAAGCTACACTCGGTACTTCCTTTTCACCTAAAAAATCTTTTTCTATACGTATATCCTTCGTTGCTATCATTTTTCATCACCTATACTTTTCATTCTAAATCCTTATCTAAAGAATTCGCCCTATAAAATACGAGTATCATTAAATGAATTCTTCAGTATCCACTTTCACTATATAGCACCTTTTTTGAAAGCGCAAACATTTATTTTTCTATATATACTTTTTATTAAAGTTTATATAATAGAAAATCCATTCATTCTTCTACTTTCTTTATTTCAACTCGCTTAATTTGATGCATATCCTTTTCAAGAACTTTAAAAGAAAAGCCGTGTTTTTCAATAATATCTCCTTCAGCAACGATTTGCTTTTGTACCATAATCCAACCACCAATTGTATCAACATCATCAGCGACCAAATGTATGCCAAATAAATCATTTACTTCGCTAATAAGCACTTTCCCCTCTACAATTTTACACACTTCACTTATATGTTCTATAGGTGGATGCTCATCTTCATCGTATTCATCTCGGATTTCTCCAACAATTTCTTCTAAAATATCTTCCAATGTAACAATCCCTGCTGTGCCACCATATTCATCATATAATACAGCTAATGGAATGTGCCTTCTCTGCATTTGCAATAGTAAATCATGGATTGGGATATTTTCTAACACTTCAATAACTGGACGTGTATATGGTGTAATCGAACACTCTTCATCTCGATTACCATCCATATAACGAATAAATAAGTCCTTTACATTAACCATCCCAATAATTTCATCTTTATCTTCACCAAATACTGGATATCTCGTATATTTTTCTTGTGCGATTACTTTAATATGTGTCTCAAACGGCTCATCTTCATATAAGCCAACAACTTCAGTACGAGGTACCATAATTTCCTTTGCTACCCTGTTATCAAATTCAAAGATGTTATTCACATATTTAAATTCAGTTTGATTAATCTCGCCACTCTCATAACTCTCAGACAAGATTAATCTTAGTTCCTCCTCAGAATGCGCAACTTCATGTTCAGAAGCAGGATGTAAACCAAATAAGCCTGTCACAAATCGTGCAGAGCCATTTAAAGCCCAAATAAATGGATACATAACTCGGTAAAAATAAATAAGGGGCTTTGATAATAATAAGCTAACTTGCTCTGCTTTTTGGATTGCAAAAGTCTTTGGAGCGAGTTCACCAATTACAACATGTAAAAACGTAATAACTGCAAATGCAATAATAAATGAAACTGTACTTGTAATTGCAGGAGATAAATCCAATTTTAAAAACAGCGGTTCGAGTAAATGTTTAATCGTCGGTTCTCCTAACCACCCGAGCCCTAAAGCAGTAATCGTAATTCCTAACTGACATGCCGATAAATACTCATCTAAATTTGAAGTTACTTTTTTAGCTGCCAATGCGCCTCGTCTTTTTTCACTAACGAGTTGATCGATACGACTGCTACGCACCTTTATGATTGCAAACTCTACAGCTACAAAGAAACCTGTTAGCGCAATAAGAACAGCTACCATCAATAATTTTAAAATATCCACATATGTCCTTTAGCTTTTCTTAGCTAAAGTTACACCTCCTTTAAATAAAGAAGTTTCACTTTAGTTTCTTCATTTGCTTGAAAGCAACCCTATATAAAATTCACCAATTTTTAGCCCTCATACAATTCTAATGGCAAACCGTCAGGATCTTGGAAAAAGACGAATTTTTTTCCCGTTATCTCATCAACACGTATCAATTCCGTCTCAACATCGCATTGGTTTAAATGTTTAACAGCATCTTCTATATCAGTAACCGCAAAAGCTAAATGTCTAAGTCCAGCAGCCTCAGGAAAGCTTGCGCGGTCAGGCGGACTTGGAAATGAAAATAATTCAATTTGATACTCTCCTCCTACACATAAATCTAACTTATACGAATTTCGTTCCTTTCTATATACTTCATTCTTCACTTTGAAACCTAATATTCGTGTATAAAAATCCTTTGACACTTCATAATTTGAACAAATAATTGCAACGTGATGTACTCTACATATATTCATGATTCCTCTATTCCTCTCTTTACCAAACATGCATATTCTCACTTTAAATGAAAAACATATATATCAGAATATCTCTTTTAGGGGGCTTATTATGAAATTTATCACTTTTTTCGTTGGACTTATCGTTGTTTTTCTCCTTGCCTACATCGCTAGTAACAATAAAAAACATATTAAATTCAAGCCAATTTTCATCATGCTTATTATACAGTTAATTTTAACCTATTTATTATTAAATACAGAAATTGGCCTCATCCTTATTACGATAATTTCCAACTTGTTTACAAAGTTACTCGACTATGCTGCATCTGGTATAAATTTTGTATTTGGAGGTCTTGCAAACAAAGGTGAAATGCCATTTTTCCTTAATGTATTATTACCGATTGTGTTTATTTCCGTCTTAATTGGTATATTACAACATTTCAAAATACTACCATTATTTATTCATTGGATTGGTTTCTTTCTTAGCAAAATAAATGGTCTTGGGAAATTAGAATCTTACAATGCCATCGCTTCCGCTATTGTCGGCCAATCAGAAGTTTTTATTACGGTAAAAAAACAATTAGCTCAAATCCCAAAACATCGACTTTATACACTTTGCGCCTCTGCTATGTCTACCGTATCTATGTCCATTGTTGGTGCCTATATGACGATGATCGAACCAAAATATGTAGTAACCGCACTCGTTCTGAACTTATTTAGCGGTTTTATTATCGTACTCATTATTAATCCTTACGACGTTAACGACGACGAAGATATTTTAGAAATAAAAGGTGAAAAGCAAAGTTTTTTTGAAATGCTCGGAGAATACATCCTTGATGGTTTTCGCGTAGCAATTGTCGTCGGCGCTATGCTCATTGGATTCGTCGCATTAATGAGTTGTATTAATGACCTATTCCTCATTATATTCGGCATTACTTTCCAACAACTAATAGGCTATGTATTCGCCCCTATTGCATTTCTTATCGGCGTACCAAGTTCTGAGATTGTCACAGCTGGTAGCATTATGGCAACAAAGCTTGTAACAAATGAATTTGTAGCAATGATGGATCTTAGTAAAATTTCCAGCACTCTCTCTATCCGTACAGTTGGTATTATTTCTGTCTTCCTCGTTTCTTTTGCCAACTTTTCTTCCATTGGAATTATTTCCGGTGCTGTAAAAGGGTTAAACGAAGAACAAGGAAATGTTGTTGCCCGGTTCGGCTTAAAATTACTATACGGAGCTACTCTCGTTAGTATTCTATCTGCAATTATTGTAAGTATTATGTTGTAATTAGGTAAAATTTTATCATTTTCTTATCCTTATCTTTTGTATACAATAACGAATAGATGTCTCATAAATAATCGAGACATCTATTTTTTATACATGTACAATCCATTTTATTTAGCGTAAAATATTTTTTATGTGTTTTAATACGCTTCTAGATATATACACTTTGATAGTTTTAAAGGAGAACAAATGATGAAATCCGACGTTAACAAAAATAATCGAACCACAAAAAAACAATTAAAGAAAAAACGCCTACTTTGGTTCATTCTCATTCCATTACTTATTGTAGCAATGGGAGCAGGAGGCTATTCCTTCCATATATACAGTAAAGCAAAATCTGTCTTAAGCAATGCCTATTCTGAACTCGGCCGGGGAGATAAATCCAGCAAACGTGAAAAAGCTGTTAAACCTATGACTGACAACATTTCTGTCCTTATTATGGGTGTTGATGAAAGTGATATCAGGGAAAAAGGTTACGGAAAAGCAACTCGTACGGATGCATTATTACTTGCAACAATTAATAAAAATGATAAATCAGTTAAACTTGTCAGCATTCCACGTGACTCACGCGTCTACATTAAATCACGTGATAAATATGATAAAATCACACACGCACACGTATTTGGTGGTGTAGACAGCACAATTGATACAGTAGAAAACTTTTTAGATGTCCCAGTTGATTACTATGTAAAATTTAATTTCAAATCCTTTATCAAGATCGTTGATTCTCTAGGTGGTATAACTGTCGACGTTCCCGTTGAGTTCACAGAACAAAATAGTAGCGACGAAGCAGATGCAATTCACCTCAAAAAAGGACGTCAACATTTAAATGGAGAAGAAGCACTTGCACTAGCTAGAACTCGCCATATTGACAGTGATTATATGCGCGGTCAACGACAACAACTTGTTTTAGAAGCTATTGCTGAGAAAGCACTATCTCTCAATTCCATTAATAAAATCGGAAGCCTATTAGATGCTGTCGATACAGACTTAAAAACAAATTTAACTTTTGATGATATGATGACTATTGCAAAAAATTCAATGGATTCAAATTTAAAAATGGATAAATTGCAAGTGGAAGGTACTGATAAATATATAGGTGGTATTTATTATTACGTTCCAAACGAAAAGAGTGTTAATGATATATCGACAACACTTCAAGAACATCTCGGTGTTACGAATAAAAATGAGCATAAAAAATTATAATAAAAAGGCTGCTAGATTTTTCTAAGCAGCCTTTTTATTATAATTTTCAACATATTTCTCATTCATATTGTGACAAAAAGAGACAATTATTACAGCAGTGTAACATTTTTTATGAAAACATTACACACGTAGTGAAAATAATAGTATACTAGGACGTACATAATGTTATTTTCATCATTTTTATACAAAAAATGTAATACATATATTTATACAAATTTTTCTGGGGGGAAATAAATGAAGCTAAGCAAAATCCTGATCGGTTCCGCTATCGCTGGTGGCATATTACTTTGCGTTGGTGGTGTTGGTGGATATCAATATGTATCCAAATTAAATAATCAACTAAATACAACTGCACTACCAAACACTACATTTGAAGGTATTTCTCTTGATGGAAAAAATAAAGCAGCTATTCAAGCCCTTGTTAATCAAAAGGTGAATGAATTAAATCAAAAACCTCTTAACTACGTATTCCAAAATGATAAGCAAAATTACACGTGGAAAGATTTAGGAGTAGATTATAAAGAGAAGGATATTGTCGACAATATCTTTAAAGAACAAGAAGGGAACGTAATGAATCGTTACAACATGCGTAAGCAAGCTGAAAACGGTGAAGTAAAACGTGACTATAAATTAACACCACAATTAAATACAACAACTTATGAAACCTTTATAAAGGATAAATATAATGAAACATTAAAAAATCCTGTCAACGCCGAATTAAGTGTTGAAGGCTCTACAGTAAATATTAGCCAAAGTCAAACTGGGGAAAAAATTGATAAAGGAAAATTAACCGATTTAACAAGCGCAGCTATTACTTCTGGCACATCCGATGTTGTATTACCAGTTACACTAATAAAACCTGAACGTTCTACAGAAGATATACAACAAATGGGGATTAAAGAAGTGATTGCTGAATACTCTACCCCAATGGCTGGCCGTAATGGAAATCAGTCCTATAACGTAAATAAGTCAGCTAATACTTTAAGTGGAGTTATTGTAGCACCTGATGAAACGTTTAGTTTTAATGGCCGTGTTGGCGTAACTGATGCTGCACATGGTTATAAATCCGCAGCAGTATATTCACAAGGTAAAGTTATACAAAGTGCAGGCGGAGGTGTTTGCCAAGTAAGTAGTACTTTATACAGCGCAGCTTTAAGGGCAGATTTAGGAATTGTTTCTCGAAGCAATCATTCTATGCCCGTAAATTATTTACCACTTGGGCAAGATGCAGCAGTAGCAGATTATGGTCCGGATTTTAAATTTAAAAACAATACAGGTAAGCATATTTACATTCAAGCATTTTCAAATGGCGGTAGTATTACTACACGTATTTTCGGTACAAATACTGGTAAAAATGTTGAAGTTTCTTCTCAAGTAGTTAGTAATACTGGTGATAAAATAACAGCGGTTACGTATAAAAAAGTAACACAAAACGGTGAAGTACTCTCAAATGGACAAATTTCAAAAAGCGTATATAAAAGTGCCCCAAAACAATGAGATAATATCAAACGGACAAATTTCAAAAAGCGTATACAAAAAGGCGTGATCTACTCACGCCTTTTTCTTTTGCAATAATAGTAAAAAATTTTCCAGATGATCTTTCGTTTCTTCTAAAGACCACACACGATTGCCTTGCTTCGCAGCTAATACGCACGCTTCTTCCCACGCGTTCTTTTTCTTCATATTTACTAATTCATCGCGTAATTTCAAAACAATCTCTTCGTCCTCTTGCTCCATAAACTCTTCCATCACGCTTACTATTTCATCCTCATGAATACTTAACGTACAGTACGATTTAAGAAAGTATTGTAATGTTGGATACATATATACTCCCCCCCTTTATTTATCTGATGGATAAGAAGTAATAATCTTAAATCCTAGATTTCCTGATTTATCTCTCGCTAAAACAGTAACAGTCTTTACTAGCTTGTCTTTTACATTCATATTTTTCTTTATTACTGTTTTTCCAACTGGGAATGAATGAGTTGTATTCAATACAAGACGAGCCTCTTTAGAGTTTTTCAACCAATCCTGAATTTCTTTATCATGTTGTTTTAAACTATCTTTCACAGCCTTTGTCGCTGTTTCCTTATCATAGTATGTACTTGCCGCTGAAACTTTATCTGTCTTCAAACGATTCTTCAAATCCTCTTCCGATTTGCCTACATGCCTTTCAATCGTATGACCATTTTTAGGTGGCCCTTCCATTTCATCTAAAATATTATCACTAATTTTTTCTACTGATGTAGAATGATCCTCTTTTGGTTTTTCTGTTTTTTGTTCTTTTCCTGCACATCCACTTAAAATCAGCATTAGTGCCAATAAACTACTCAAGAAAAGACTACTTAATCGTTTCATCGTATCACCTCTTCCATGATTATTATCGTAACTCCACTAAAAGTCAATTTCACAAAGAAAAAATGTATACGGTTTTAAAATCCTCATTCATTTTGCTATATTTTCCCCCCCCCCTTTCATCAAATCACTGTTTTTCGCCCTTCTTAAAATATACCCCCATGTTTTTATAATTATTTCCCGGATGAAAACACCAATCAAAACACTCCACGAGCCCTTTAAATATAGGATTTTCGGAGTGTTTTTCAAATAAGTTAAATATACCCCTGTTTTTATATACCCAATACCTACATAAGGTATATAAACAGCTTTCTATCAACTGTTTTCTACATTATGTAAATTTGCACTTGCCTATACAATAGAAATATGGTGTAATGCAAAAAAAGATAAAGGATTTTATAAAATGGTTGAAACAATTCAAAACTTCTTAACAGATTATTATTCAATCGCAATTCCACTTAGTATCTTAATCAACATCATCATCAGTCTTTTAGGTTTTATCCCTAGTATTTTTTTGACCGCTATTAATATACAACTCTTCGGTGTAACAAATGGTACAATCATTTCGATCACAGGCGAGGCATTAGGGGCTATTATCTCGTTTTATATTTATCGTATAGGCCTTCAAAGGTTCACTCACGATAAAGTAAATAAGTATCCAAAGGTAGAGCGCCTTCTTTACGTAGAAGGCAGGGAGGCATTTCTACTCGTCCTATCTTTTCGTTTTATTCCTTTCATTCCATCCAGTATCGTTACTTTATTTGCAGCTCTAGGCAAGATGTCATTACTCTCTTTCAGTATTGCCAGCACAATAGGGAAAATACCGGCCTTATTGATTGAAGTATATTCTGCATATCATGTCATAAACGGAACAAATGAAGCGAAGTGGATTATAACAATCGCGGGTTGTGTTGGATTATTTTATTTGTGGAAAAAATGGAGAAAAAAATAAAGAAGGAGCCTATGCTCCTTCTTTATTTTTGAGGTATTTTATTAATAACTATCCCTTAAAGCCTTAGTTTACACCAACAGCACTAAATGATTGCTTAACTGCTGCTACTTCTGCAGAGCTAGCACCATATAAATCAGCTGCAGCTTGTACTGCACCAGCACGAGCTTGACTAAATGTAGTAGATTGCGTGAAATACTGTGTATTTGCACGGTAGTAAATCGCACCTAATTTATCTTTACCGATACCAGTTACAGTTACACCAGAATGCGTACCACCATTTGCTAATAAATAAGCTTGTTTGTTAATAATACCACTGTTTGTATGAACGCCACCGTTATCACTTGAACCAGTGTAACGCTTAGAATAATGGTCTGGATCACCATATTTCGTTGGATCACTCATAGAACGCAGTGCATCTCCTGCTTTACCAGGCGTGTAAATATCTTCACCAATCTCCCAATCCGGGTTACGGTTATCATAGAATTCTACTAACGTACCAAAGATATCAGAAATTGCTTCATTTAATGCTCCTGATTCATTTTGATAAATTAAATTCGAGCTATTTTCCGTAACTGCATGCGTTAATTCGTGACCAATTACGTCAATACCACCAGATAATGAAGTGAATGTTACACCATCACCATCTCCGTATACCATTTGTGAACCGTTCCAGAACGCATTATTATACTTACTTCCGTAATGAACAGTTGATTTTAATGGTGCTCCTGCATCATTAATAGAATTTCGGTTAAATGTATCTTTATAGTAATCATATGTTTTACCTGCATAGTAATGAGCATCTACTGCTGCTGCATCATACGCTGCATTGAAAACATTATCTGCATCTGCCCATAATGTTCCTGGTAACGTCGAACGATTTTTCGCATCATATGTGAAAATTGTTGCTCCGCGCGTATTATCTTGCAAGTAGTAAGATGATCCAGATAACGTTGTATTAAGCGATTTCGTATCTCCTAATACACCTTTACCAGTTCCTACTTTATTCGTTCCTGTTACAGGCTTTATAACCGCTTTCGCATCCTGTTTAGGAGCATCTTGTTTAACAGGAGACTTATCATCATTTGTTACATGATCAATTGTATTAAACTTATTTAATACTTTACCGCTTTCCGCCTCAATGAAATAGTAGTAATTTCCTGGGCTTGGATCTAAGAAGTTTAGATTTACAACGTATGCATATGTCGTTTCTTCACCGTTTTGATATACATATAAGTCCGCTTTTGGTTCTACCTCATATTTAGGTGTTACTCCTAAATCTTGCTGCGCGATTTCAATTGCTTTTGCGCCTTCAATCTTATTTTTGTTTTTTAACTTTTCCTTTTTGTCTAAATCAGGCGCAACTGTTCCAGACAATACCTTTAAAGAACCATCTTTACTTACGTGAGCTACTTGAGTAGATCCCCATACAGGTACTCCCTCGTAAACTTGTTGCATACGTACTACTGTTGAATCAGTTACAGCGTCTTTTTTCACTTGTTTCACTTTGAAAGAATCTTGCGCACTCTTTTCCCCTAACTTATAATCACCTTTTGCCGCGTTTAAGTAATCAAACACAACAGATTCCGCTTTCTTACCAGTCGCTCCAGTTAGATCACCAGAAATAAACTCAGGTGACTGTACCGTCTCATTGTACTTCTTAGTAGAGAGTACATTTTTAGAATCCGCAAATGCAGAGCCTGTCCCTCCGAACGTAGTAACTGCCATTCCTGCCGCTAACACTAACGCTAAACTCTTCTTTTTCATCTAACATTCCCCCTAATAAAAAATTTTTGAAAAAGAGTAGTTTCATATTATCATTATGTTTCCACTATTAATATACTAAAAATTCAAATAATTGTTTTCTCAAGTTTTGTAGAATTTTCGGGAGCAAATATTGAGAAACCCCTTTCCGTTTGGAAAGGGGTTTTTTGGTTATGAATTAATTTGTTGAACCGTTTTAGCTTGTTGACCAACGATATCAGGTTTACTACTATACTGATGTATTCCTCCAGCAACTGTAAGAGTTACTATAAACGCCAATACTCCAAATACCATCTTTTTCATTTTCACTCCTCCTTATTATCATTCATCAAATCAATAACTAACCTATAATATCGATTACTTTCCTCAAATCTCGATAAACTAGCGAAATGTTCTGCGAGTTCAACGTATACTTTCTTTAATTCTATTTTATTTCCCGCAGATTTATACAAAGGAATAGCCTCATTTTCCAAAAATACTTTATAATCTTTTGCTTCTTCAAAATGTTTATATCTAAGAATTAAAAGCAAATATAACTTTGCATTAAATCTCTCTTCTTGTTTTGCTGCAACAATTCCCTTATCAATCCATTCTTTTGCCTCTTCTAATTCTTCTAATTTAATGCATACTAATGCCAGTTCATATATTGTATCTAGATAGTTTAAATCTACTTGTTTTTGAAGTTGCAGACTATCCAAATAATATTTCTTCGCCTGCTGATATTTGCTTTTTTTATAATATATACTTCCCATATTGCTTAAAGTAATAGCTAAAAGTACATCCTTATCCGCAAAAGATGTGGCCTCCCTCAATATACTCTCATACATTCTTAAGGCCTCTTCATACTGACCTTTTTCTGTGTAACTTACTGCAATAAGTATCTGGCAATTAATTATATTTCTAAACTTATATTCACTACGAAATCCTTCTAATGCTATATTCACAAAATGAATTGCAAGGTGATGAATATCTAAATGAGTATATGCAAGCGCTATATTATAGTACATACCCGTTTCATGATACCCTTGTTCCTTGGCCATTACTTCTGTTTTTAATAAGTGGTCTAGTCCATCCTTCCATCTATACTGCAAACAGCACAATAACCCTCTACTGTACGTATATAATAACTTCTGAAATGGAGAATACTTTTTGTAGACTTTCTTTAATCTCTCTAATTCTTCTTCAATTGCAGATATATCCCTTTTCATAATTAAATAACGTGTATACAGCAGTTTATAATAATTTATAATTTCAAAATCCAACACATGCTTCATTTCACCTTGCAACTCTTCGTATATGCGCTCTACTTGTTGCTTGTCCAAATGAACTAATGCATTCAACCACTCGTCCAACTTCACCTTCACATCTTCTTCTACATCTCTCAAATCCGTCACAGCAATTTCTAGTCTTGTGCAGAGCAATTGTAGAATTTCTTCTGATGCTTCAATCTTTCCATTTTCGATCTTACTTAAGTATGAGACAGAACAAATGCCCTGACATAATTCTTCTTGTGTCATTTTTTGCTGTAGCCGTTTATAAAAAACTTGCTTGCCTATTTTTTCTAATGTTTGTTGCATTGTCCTCCTCCATTCTCATTACCCCCATTACTCTAATAATACATAAAATCTTGAGAAATATAAATTGATAAATGTAAATTTTCTAAAAAATATGCATTATTTCATTTTTTTCTCCCTTGACTTCAATCCCCTATTACTTCTTTGCTACGGAAGGGGGAAAATTGGTATACTATAACCAAATTGCGGAGGTGTTTTCACAATGAATCATTATAAAGACGATAGTTACGCCTTACATACAGATTTATATCAAATCAACATGGCTTATACATATTGGAAAGATGGTATTCATACTCGCCGTTCTGTTTTTGATCTATACTTTCGAAAGCTTCCATTCGAAAACGGCTATGCTGTTTTTGCTGGTCTTGAAAAAATTGTAGAGTACATAGAAAATTTCAGCTTTACCGAAAGTGACATCGCTTATTTAGCAGAGCTGCAATTTGAAGAAGACTTCCTTCATTATTTACAAAACATGAAATTTACTGGCACGATTCGTAGTATGCAAGAAGGCGAAGTTGTTTTTAATAACGAACCATTATTACGTGTTGATGCACCGCTTGGCGAGGCACAAATAATTGAAACCGCCCTCTTAAATATTGTAAATTACCAAACATTAATTGCTACAAAAGCTGCACGTATGAAGCACGCTGCAAATAATGATGAGCTTTTAGAGTTCGGTACAAGACGCGCTCATGAGTTTGATGCTGCCCTTTGGGGAACACGAGCTGCCTTTATTGGTGGGTTTTCATCTACAAGTAACGTTCGCGCAGGGAAACGCTTTGGCATCCCTGTAGCTGGCACACATGCCCATTCTTTCGTTCAAGCATATCGCGATGAATATGTTGCATTTAAAAAATATGCTGAAACACATAAAAAATGTGTATTTCTTGTCGATACATACGACACATTAAAATCTGGTGTTCCAAATGCGATTCGTGTTGCAAAAGAGTTCGGGGATCGTATCGATTTTTATGGCATTCGCCTTGATAGTGGTGATATGGCATATTTATCAAAGGAGGCCAGAAAACAACTTGATGCAGCTGGATTTACAAACACAAAAATTATCGCTTCTAGCGATTTAGATGAATATACGATTATGCACTTGAAATCTCAAGGGGCAAAAATTGATGTATGGGGTGTTGGTACAAAGCTGATTACATCCTTTGAGCAGCCAGCATTAGGGGCCGTTTATAAACTAGTCGCTATTGAAGATACTGACGGAAAATTAAATGATACGATTAAGATTTCATCTAATCCTGAAAAAATTACAACCCCAGGACTTAAACGAATTTATCGTATTATTAACCGTGTTAACGATCATGCAGAGGGCGATTATATTGCTTTAGAGTCAGAAGAACCCGGAAAAGAAGAGCGTTTAAAAATGTTTCATCCAGTTCATACATATATAAGTAAATTCGTAACAAGCTTTGAAGCACGCGAACTGCATCAAGATATTTTCATTAACGGTAACAGAGCGTATGAATTACCTAATATATTAGAGATTCAAAAGTATAATGAACGCAGCCTCTCACTATTTTGGGAAGAGTATATGCGAACTTTAAACCCAGAAGAGTACCCTGTCGATTTAAGCCAAGAATGTTGGGATCATAAAATGAATTATATTCAAACTGTTCGAGAACAAGTTGAAAAAAACATACAAAAATAAAGTGAAGCTTTAATTAGTGGGGTTTTGTCCCTCCCCCACTTCTCCATTTTTCAATACTATATAGATATTTGTAAAAAATATATTAAAATAATAAGAAGAATATTGTTTTTTATAATTTAATATATTACATTATTTAAAAACAAAATAATATTTGATGTTATTTTCTTGAGTCAATTTCAACAAAATAACCAATAAAAAAGAGGACGCAATTGCGTCCTCTTTTTTATAAATCTTTTACTCGTAGTACACGCATTGCATTTAATACTGCAAGTAACGTCACACCAACATCTGAGAAGACTGCTTCCCACATTGTTGCAATACCAAAGGCGCCGAGTAATAACACTAACCCTTTTACCCCTAATGCAAATATAATATTTTGCCAGACAATACTACGTGTACGTTTTGCAATTTTTACAGCTGTCGCAATTTTTGAAGGCTCATCAGTCATAATAACGATGTCAGCAGCTTCAATTGCTGCATCTGATCCTAAACCGCCCATCGCAATACCAACGTCTGCCCTTGCTAGTACTGGCGTATCATTAATACCATCACCGACAAATGCAATCTTTTCTTTACCGCGTTTTGCTGCATCAATTTTTTCGATTTCTTCTACTTTTTGGTGTGGTAATAATTCGGCATGGACTTCATCTAAACCTAATTCTTTACCAACAGCTTCACCAACTGATTTTGCATCACCAGTTAACATGACTGTCTTCTTAATACCTAGTTCTTTTAACTTTTGAATTGCTTGTTTTGAATCCTCTTTTACCTCATCAGAGATAACAATATAACCTGCATATTTACCATCTACAGCAACATGAACTAGTGTACCTACTGTATTTGGTTGCTTAAATGTAATGTTTTCTTTTTTCATTAATTTAGCATTACCTGCGAAAATTTCTTTTCCTTGTACCTTTACAACCGTACCAAGACCTGAAATTTCACTATAGTCTTCAATACTATTTTCATCGATTGATTTTCCATATGCGTTTCGAATAGATTGTGCAATCGGATGATTTGAATATACTTCTGCAAATGCTGCATATTCTAATAGCTCTTCAGCTGTGATACCTTCACTAGGCTCCATCTTCGTAACTTTAAAGACACCTTTTGTTAATGTTCCTGTTTTATCAAAAACGATATATTTCACATCATTCAATGCTTCTAAATAGTTACTTCCTTTTACTAAAATACCACTTTTAGATGCCCCACCAATACCTCCAAAGAACCCAAGAGGAATCGATACAACGAGTGCACATGGACAAGAGATTACTAAGAACACTAAAGCTCTATAAATCCAATCGGAGAATGTAGCACCCTCTAAAATAAGTGGTGGAATAAATGCCATTATTGCTGCTGTTATAACTACAACAGGAGTATAATAACGTGCAAACTTCGTAATAAAGTTTTCTGTTGGCGCTTTTTTGCTACTTGCATTTTGTACTAAGTCTAAAATTTTCGATACAGTGGATTCACCGAACTCTTTTGTAACTTCGACAATTAATACACCATTTTGGTTTACAAAACCACTTAATACGTCATTACCAACTTCTACTTCCCTCGGTACAGACTCACCTGTTAACGCTGAAGTATCCATCATTGATGTTCCCTCAACTACTTTCCCGTCTAACGGTACTTTTTCACCTGGTTTTACGATAATATACTCACCAACTTGCACATCTTCTGGTGATACTTGTTTCGTTTCGTTTCCAACTTTCACATTCGCATAGTCAGGACGAATATCCATTAATGACGTAATTGATTTTCGAGAACGATTTACTGCAATACTTTGGAACAGTTCCCCTACTTGGTAAAATAGCATAACTGCTACCGCTTCTGGATATTGTTGAATCGCGAAAGCTCCTAAAGTTGCAATTGCCATTAAAAAGTTTTCATCGAACACTTGGCCGCGAGTTATGTTTCTCGCCGCTCTCCAAACGATATCTCCACCTATTAATAAATAAGCAAGGACGAATAATGGAATTGTTATCATTTGCGGTAATCCGGCTAATGCAGCAATTCCTGTCAAAATTCCACCGACTACTAATCGTCCTATCATCTTTTTCACATTTCCATCACCATGATCATGGCCATGGTCGTGTCCTTTTTCCTCTTCACGAACAACTTTTACATCAGGCTCTAACTTTTGAACAACATTTTTTATATTTTGTACAGTCGATTCAAGTTCTCGTTTATTTGCAACTTCTACTCGTAATTTCTTTGATACGAAATCAACAGTCGCTTCTGAAACCGTTGGCATTTCCTTTACCTTATTTTCAATCTTCATTGCACAATTTGCACAATCTAAGCCTTCTAATACAAATACTTCTTTTACTGATTTTGTTTTTTGCTCTTCTTGCACTTTAATATGCGGCTCTAATTTTGTAACAAGTCGCTTCGCTTCCGTAACAACTTGATTTTCTTTATTTTGCGGTGTTTCTAAAAGCATCGTTTTTGTTGCAAAGTTTACGGAACAAGATGTTACCCCTTCTATATTCCCAACACCTTTTTCAATTTTCATTGCACAATTTGCACAATCTAAACCTTCTAGCATAAGTTTCTTTTTCACTAATGCTTCTGCCATCGTTCTCCCTCCTCGCTTTTTTATTCTTCCTCGTTTACGTGTTCAAACGCTTGCTCGAAGATATGAATTACGTGTTGATCAGCTAATGAGTAATAAACTACCTTTCCTTCTTTACGGTTCTTTACAAGCTTTGCTTGCTTTAATACACGAAGCTGATGTGAGATTGAAGATTGCGTCATTCCTAATAAATAAGCTAAATCACAAACACACATTTCAGCTTCAAATAATGCATGTAATATTCTCGTACGTGTGCGGTCACCTAATACTTTAAATAATTCTGCTACTTTACTTAAACTTTCATCAGTCGGAATTGTTTGTTTTACTTGATCCACGATTTCCTCGTGAATTACCGTTTGAGAACATGCTTCCTGTTGCGTTTCTACTTTATTTTCAGCCATCACAGCTCACCTCTTCATTTGAACATATGAACAACTATTCATATGTCTTATACCTTTATTATATGAGCGTCCATTCATATGTGTCAATGAATTCTCATACATTTTTTAAAACATTTCGTTCACATTTCAAAATAAACATATAAATATTCTCCGCATCTATCATGCTCTTCATACAAAAAGGATGCACGAAAACTACCGTGCATCCCTTCTTATTTATTAACTTTTACTGCATCCACAATTAACGAAGCAAATCCTAATTTACCATCTTGATTTCTATGATCAAAACGTTTCGATCGATAAATAAATCCACCGTTCTCTTCCCAATCACTATAATGAAACTGGCCATTCTCATCACAGTATTCTAAAAGCTTTACTTGAAAACCTGCTGCTTCAAACATAGATATAATCGTTTTGTAGTTATGTACAATTTTATGACTTGCAGCTGGATGATCTAACGGGCCAGGTCCTCCCACTTGCACACCATGCTGATACTCTTCATTTGGGAAAAATGCACCCGGCACTGCACAGCGAATATATCCATTATATTCCAAAAGCTCATAGCAAACTTTAGCTGCTTCTATACCTTCTTCATACGATAAATGCTCCCATACGTGCTCAGCCAAAATTACTGATAAAGAATTAGACGGAAATTTATTAATCCACGTTTCTCTTTTTAATAAATGTAATTCTTTTTCATTCGTATGTAACCACCCTGGGTTATTATTATATCCCTCTGCTCCAACGACAACTTCCGTCTCCATCTTTCCACCCCTTCTTATATTCCGACATAAAAATTCGACAACATAACATTGGTCTCCTTTATTTCCCCAAAAGAAAAAGCCTTGCGCGCTCCCTAGACGCACAAGGCTTACTAACTTTATATCCCTTTAATTAGCTTTTTCTAAACTATCTTGCGAACTTCCATCGTCTTTTAAATGACTATGTTTTTTCGAATAAACAAAGTATACAACCACTCCGATTGCTAACCAAACACCGAAGTATATCCATGTTTTTAACGGTAGATTTACCATTAAGAATAGACAGCTTGCAACTGAAATAATCGGTAAGATTGGTACAAGTGGTACCATAAATCCACGTTGTAATTTCGGGTGCGTTTTACGAAGAATGATGACAGTTACACCAACCATCGCAAATGTTAATAACGCTCCAATATTCGCTAAATTCGACAATTCTTTTAAATCGATAAATCCGGCAATTAAAGCACTACCAATTCCTGTTAACCAAACTGAAAATGTTGGTGCTTCTGTCTTCTTGTTAATTTTCGCAAAAGATTTTGGCAATAAACCGTCACGGCTCATAGCGAAGAATACACGTGTCGTAGCGTAGATGTATGCGAAAATTACAGCCATAATACCAATTACAGCTCCAATAGCGATTACACCAGCCACTTTATCTTGTCCTACAACTTCTAATACATAGGCCATCGCTTCAGGTACATCTAATTCCTTATAAGAAACCATACCTGTCATAACGAGACAAACTACAACATAAATGATTGTACAAATGACTAATGAAGCAATAATACCAATCGGCAAATCACGTTGTGGATTTTTCACTTCTTCAGCAGAAGTTGCTAATGCATCAAATCCTAAGAATGCGAAGAATACTGCTGCTCCTCCGGCAAAGACTCCACTTAAGCCGTACGGTGCAAATGGTATCCAGTTTTCTGGTTTCACGTAGAATACACCAACTGCAATGAATAAAACAACAATACCAATTTTAATTAATACCATTATGTTATTCACACGCTTACTTTCTTTTGTACCTCGTGATAATAACCAAGTTATCACCAACGTAACGATAACTGCGGGTAAGTTCACCATACCACCTTGCGATGGAATCGTTAACAACGCTTTTGGAATTTCAAGTCCCAATCCACTCACTAAATTATTGAAATAACCTGTCCATCCGCCAGCTACTGCGGCAGTCGTTACGACATATACGGATAGCAATGTCCATCCCATTAAATGGGCAACAAACTCACCAATTGTTGCATATGAATATGTGTACACACTACCTGAAACAGGAAGTGCAGATGCAACCTCTGCATAACATAAAGCTGCAAATCCACAAACAATTGCTGCAATCATAAATGAAAAAATAACTGCTGGACCAGCATCTCTTGCTGCTACTAATCCAGTTAATACTAGAACTCCTGTACCAATTATCGCACCAATCCCTAGCATTGTTAGGTCAAATGCCCCTAGCGTTTTCGTCAAAGTTTTACTTTTACTTTCCCCTAACAATTGCGTAACGGATTTCTTTTTAAATAGGTTGGCCACGATGAATGCCCCCTTTTACCAAGAAGAGCTAAGAGGTATTATCTCTTAGCTCTTATCATGTTGTTTTATATATTGTTCGATTTTGTTTTGTATAATGCTTCTATTAGCAAGATACTGTTTCTGCTTCTAATAATTCTTTAGCACCCTTGTACTCTACACCGTGAGCTTCTGCCACTGCTTCGAATGTTACATAGCCATCTAATGTGTTAATACCTTTTAATAATGCAGTGTTGCCTAGGCAAGCTTCTTTGTAGCCTTTGTTAGCAATTTGTACTGCATATGGTACTGTTACGTTTGTTAATGCAAGAGTTGATGTACGTGGAACCGCACCTGGCATATTTGCAACTGCATAATGAACAACACCATGTTTCTCATAAGTTGGGTTGTCGTGAGTTGTAATACGGTCAGTTGTTTCGAAAATACCACCTTGGTCAATCGCGATATCTACAACAACAGAACCTTGTTCCATTGATTTAATCATTTCTTCAGTTACAAGTTTTGGAGCCTTTGCACCTGGGATTAATACTGCACCGATTACAAGATCAGATTCTTTTACAGCTTCTGCAATATTGTAAGGATTAGACATTAAAGTTTTTACTTGGTTTCCGAAAATGTCATCTAATTGACGAAGACGTTCTGCACTTAAGTCGATGATTGTTACATCCGCACCTAGTCCAACTGCAATTTTAGCAGCATTTGTACCAGCTTGTCCACCACCGATAATTGTTACTTTACCACGTTTAACTCCTGGAACACCTGCAAGTAAGATACCTTTACCGCCTTTGTTTTTCTCAAGGAATTGCGCACCGATTTGTGCAGCCATACGACCAGCTACTTCACTCATAGGTGCAAGTAATGGTAATGAACGGTTTTCTAATTGTACTGTTTCATATGCGATAGCAACAACTTTCTTTTCAATTAACGCTTTTGTTAATTCTGGTTCTGGAGCTAAGTGTAAGTATGTGAATAAGATTAAACCTTCGCTGAAGTGTTTGTATTCGCTTTCAACTGGTTCCTTAACTTTCATAACCATTTCCATGTTCCAAGCTTCTTCAGCCGTCTCAACAATTTTCGCTCCCGCTTCAACATACTGAGCATCTGTGAAACCAGATCCTACACCTGCGTCCTTTTGAATGAATACTTCGTGATTGTTACGAACTAAATGTACAACACCTGCTGGTGTCATTGCCACACGGTTTTCGTTGTTTTTAATTTCTGCTGGTACCCCAATACGCATAATGAAATGCCCCCTTATAATTAACAGAAAAAAGGAATTCTTTTTTCTTTTTTAAATAATTAATAACTTATGTCCTTATTCTAGCATAACTTAAAAGTTATGAAAACGCTAACATACTATTTTTTTAAAGTTTATATATTTAGAATAGTGTAAATATATAAAACATTGATTTTATTGGGTTCTCCGTACCACTCCATCATCTATTACTCTATTTCTATTATATCCATTCAAAATGCATAGTAATTATTTATTATTTGACAATAATAAATAATGTAAAAAAACTAAGCAATGACGTATACATATACACTTATTACTTTGTTCAATACTTTAGAAATATATTCTTTTCACAAAAAAACAGCTACTGGCATTTAGCCAGCAGCTGGATAACTTATAAATAACTTTGAAAATAGATCTTCTGTCGTCTCACTAATTTTATCAAACATATCACTTTCACGATCTTCTTGCTCTTTTAACATCTTAATTGTTTCACGTGCATCTTCAGGATAATCGGTAATGATACCATCTACGTTTAACTTATAATATCCCTTTAACCTTTCCATATCATTTACCGTCCATACGTAAATTGGCTTGTTTAACTTCCTTGCTTCTTTTACTAATTTCTTATTTAACATGTATTCTTCTGCTACATAAAAATCAGCCTTCACATTCTTTAAGTTAGCTCTACTCGCATACAGTATATATCCTACTTTTATATTTGGATTTGCACGTTTAAACTCTTTAATAAGCGGATAGTGTAACGTTTGAATGACACATTGCTTCTCAAATTCATTATCTTTAATCGCTTTTAATACTTTGTTTACGAAATCTTTTTCGCCACCATGAAGCTTCACTTCAATATTAAGTTTGATTTTTCCTTTTGCCAGCTTAATGATCTCATCAAGTGTACTTATTTGTCCTGAAAAACCATCTTGACTAAGGGTAAGCTGTCTTAACTCCTCCATCGTTAAATCTGACACATGAACATTAGCATTAGCAAGACGTTTTAGCTTCAAATCATGTATAACTGCTAGTTCACCGTCTTTTGTTTGCAGTACATCAATTTCAGCGTAGTCTGCTTTGGCATCAATAGCCCCCTGCACAGCTTCTTTCGTATTCTCTACACCTTTTGAAATATAACCACGATGAGCCATAATAATTGGTTCTTTATATGAATTTGAAATAAACGTTACAATGAAGGCAACGACCATTCCGGCGGTAATAATTCCTACAATATATACACCAATAAATTTCCAACGATGTTTTTGGAAGAAACATTTATCTGCTTTTGTTTTCGAATAATCTAATCCTTCTTCTAATAAAACATCTTCAACCGGAACCTTTTGTAAATACAATCGTGTTATTCCCATAATATAAAATGGCGTCACGATAAAACTAAATAAATACAATGTACTCGTTAAAAATACAGACATTGTTGATTCCGCTAATAATGCAAATGTTCCCTGTGGATTTGTAAATTCATACATGCCCCATAGACACAATAAATACACTCCCAAAAATACACCGTAAACAATCCCTATTGAAATAAAAAATCCTACTAAAAAGAATAGTACTTTAAAAAAACTTTCTTTTACTAACGTTGCACTTTTACGTGCTGCTGTGCGAAACGGCTTTTGCTCTAAAACAACAATAGGTAGAACAAAAATCCAGCGAAGGTTCAAATACGCAACTACAGCAAAGAACGTGTAATAACCAACTTGTCCCATCGTTGTCTTAAACAGTTCTCCTGTAATAAAGTTAGGAATTTGAATTTGTGGAATTAATGCCGTTTCATATCCAATATTTAAAAGAGGTAACAATACAACCGCATATAAAATAAATCCTGGTAAGCAATATGTGAAAAGAGTAGGTAAATACGTTACGGTTTTATATAAAATCGGACGTAATTTCACCTTTTGTCTTTTATGAGCGAAGTACGAAATGATAATAAGCACCGCAAATTCCGTAAAGATAAGAAACAGTGCTAACAATGATAAAATGACGATTGCCAAAATGCCGTATGATGTCTTTAAAAACGCTAATAATTCATCATTCGTCGCATTTGCATAACCACCAAAATACAATAACTTATTAAAAATGATCCCAAATAGCGGGACAAATACAATCGCTGCTAATAATTTATAAGCAAGTTGAAAGGTTAATACATTCCAAAAAGCAAATCTAACTGTTTGAAAGGAATGTCCCATTACTCCTGGTATAGATAGTCTTTTACGGTGTTGCATATATTCCTCCACATTCTAAAACGATATTTGAGATGGATTCCACATTTCCAATTTCAATCCATCTTTTTAATAATAATATATTCCGCTTAACATGAACACTCTTATACATATAATGAAAAAAGTGATGGCTAATCCCATCACTTTTTTCACTCACTCTATTTTTTCTCTAATCCTTGTCCAAATGCTTTTAAGAAACTAAAACCGAATGTAATCGCCCTGTTGATATCTGGATCTTTTAATACTTTAAAGAAATCCATCACTTTTGTTTTCTTTCCGTTTTTCAGCTCATCCGTTGCAAATTGTAATCCAGTGACTAAACTAGATGTTATTTGTTTCGTTATTTCTGGGTCCACTGAAGATAATGCCTCTCCTGCCCCCATCATATTGTTTAATGCGTTTTTTACTGGTTCACGATTCAATTGTTCAACAGCTATTTTGGAAACATCTTCTTTTGCAGCAAGTAAACTAATTGCTGCATCTAAAATTCCAGCTTTTTGCAACTGCGCTAATAGCTGCATCGTCTCTTCTACTGCTTCTCTATTTTCAGCTAGATCATTTAACAACTCATCTGTTACTTGCTGTTTTTTTTCTTCTTCTGTTACAATCTTCTTTTTAATTAAAGTAATCTCTTTTGCCATTATCTCCGCCCCCTAATTCTGGTCCACAAGTGATACGTATTGTTTTCTTTGCCACTTTCGCTCGATTTCAACACCATTTTGCGGATGACGTTTTTTATCTCTCGGGTTTGAAGATGGTAACGGACGATCTCCTTTTTCACGTAATACGCGCAGTTTCACCATTGTTTGTTTATAAGCTGGTGTACACGTATAAATGTCTGTTGCTGTTCCTGTTAAAATATTGATTGCCTCTTCATTTACTGTCGCATGCATCGGCAAATATAACTCATTTCCAGTTACACGATCTGTAACAAGCGCTTGTACTTTGATTTTTCCAAATGGTGATGCTAACTCTACAAGACCACCATCTTTCACATTGCGTTCTTTAGCAAGTTCAGGTGAAATTTCAACAAATACTTCAGACACTTTAGATAAAATACCAGCCGACTTATTCGTCATATTCCCTTCATGGAAATGCTCTAGCATACGGCCATTATTTAATAGTAAATCATACTCATCTGGTGCTATAACTGGCGGAACCCATTCATCTAGTGATAAACGTGCTAGTTTGTCTGGGAAGTTAAATCCATCTACATATAATAATGGTGTATCACTACCATCATGGCTACCCCAACATAAACTATTCCAGCCTTCTAGACGGTCGTACGTCGCTTGAGAGTATAACGGTGCAAGCGATGCAATTTCGTCCATAATTTCACTTGGACTTCCATAATTCCAGTCTCCGCCCAGTGCACGAGCTACTTTTTGTAAAATCCACCAATCTGGTTTTGAATCACCAAGCGGTTTCAATACTTCGTATAATCTTTGAATACGGCGCTCTGTATTCGTAAACGTTCCTTCTTTTTCTAAGCTTGGTGCTGCTGGTAAAATAACATCGGCGAAACGAGCTGTTTTCGATAAGAACATATCTTGAACAACAAGGAAGTCTAAATTCGCTAAAATATGTTGTACATGGTTGGCATTTGAATCTACTAAAGCCATTTCTTCTCCCATAACATACATACCACGCAGTTTTCCTTCTTCGGCCGCAAGTAACATTGCGATATTATTTAATCCCGGTTCTTTCGGAATGGTAGTACCGTATGCTTTTTCAAATTTCGCACGATGCACATCATCTGAAACTGCTTGGTAACCCGGAAGCCAGTTCGGTAATGTCGCCATATCACAAGCACCTTGTACGTTATTATGCCCGCGTAACGGATACGCACCGGCACCAGGACGACGGTAGTTACCTGTAACGAGAAGTAAATTTGAAATTGCTGCTGACGTTGTACTCCCTCCTGTATTTTGAGTTACACCCATTCCCCAAAGTACACAAGTACCATCTGCTTCATATACCATACGAGCCATTTCTTTTAACTGATCTTTAGAAATCCCTGTAATTCCCTCAGTATAATCAAGCGTATATTTTTCTAGCATTTTGCTATATTCATCAAAATTCTTTACATTTTCAGCTATGAACTTTTTATCGTGCCAATCTTGATCGATAATGTATTTCGTTATCCCAGCAAGCCATACATAATCCGTCCCTTGACTCGGGTGAACAAATATATCAGCACGCTCCGCCATTTCATGTTTACGAAGGTCTGCGACAATTAGTTTTTGTTCATGTAATTTATGAGCACGCTTCACTCTAGTTGCAAGTACAGGATGTCCTTCTGTTGGATTTGCCCCAACAATAATAACAAGACCTGCCTCAGCAATATCTTTCACTGTTCCAGCATCTCCGCCCATACCGACAGTTTTAAATAAACCGTCTGTTGCTGGAGATTGGCAATAACGGGAACAGTTATCTACATTATTTGTTCCATATATTTGACGAGCTAGTTTTTGCATAAGATAGTTTTCTTCATTTGTTACTTTCGAAGAAGAAATAAACCCAAACGCATCGCTACCATACTCTGATTTAATATGTTGCATATTAGATGCAACAACTTCAAGAGCCTCTTCCCATGAAGCCTCAACAAACATATCCCCTTGGCGAATTAACGGCTTTGTAATACGCTCTTCACTGTTCACAAAGTCCCATCCGAATTTTCCTTTTACACATGTGGAAATACCATTAACCGGTGCATCTGAAACAGGTTGCACTTTTAAAATTTGACGATCTTTCGTCCATACCTCAAATGAACAACCTACACCACAAAATGTACAAACTGTTTTTGTCTTATTAATTTTCGTCTTACGCATCGCGGACTCTACTTCTGAAACTGCTAAAATACTGCTATATCCAGGCTCTACATCTTTTACAAAATCAATCATTGGATTTAGCACATCTGGTTTTAAACCAGTCATAAATCCAGCTTCTCCTAGCATCGTTTTTTCCATTAATGCATTACAAGGACACACTGTTACACATTGCCCACAACTAACACAAGACGAGTCATTTATACTCACACCATTGTCCCAAATAACACGTGGACGGTCTAAACTCCAATCAATCGATAAAGTTTCATTTACTTGTAAATTTTGGCATACTTCTACACACTGCCCACAAGCAATACATTGATTTGGATCGTATCGATAGAATGGATGCGACGTATCCACTTCGCATGCACTTACTTTCGGTTCATATGGATATTTCTGTTCTTCAATCTCCATCATATGTACTGTATTATGGACTTTACAGTTACCATTATTATTATCACATACTGTACAATACAATAAATGATTCTCTAATATTCGATCCATCGCTTCAGTTTGTGCTTCCTTTGCACGTTCCGATTGCCTCTCAATATGCATGCCATCTTCCAACTTCGTCGAACAGGCACGTAGTAAACTTCCATTCACTTCTACAATACATGTATCACAAGTTTGAATAGGATCTACCTCTGGTACATGACAAATTTGAGGATGTTCTAAATTACTTTCGTTAAACAATTGGAGTATCGTCTTTTCACCTGATACGAAAAATTCTTTACCATCAACGGTTACACGGACTGTCTGTTCTGTCATAGTTTCCCCTCTCCTTACAACTAACTGTACAACACAATTATGAATCCGTTTTCATAATTGTGTTGTACATATTTTTGAAGCGCCCTGTTGAAATACTTTCCTTTGGAAGTCGATTCTAGATGTTATAAGGTATAACTACGAAAGCTTGAAAATGTCGCTATTCTACAAATCTATTATATCGTACATATACAATAATAACCAAAATAATCTGCCATCTTCTTGTTAGTAGATGCTTTTGTTTTTTCGATGTTTTATGATAAATATGGAGAAAAATACATATAAAGGGGAATTTAATATGGGGTCTATTCAAGAAACATATACAATTGTACGTTATCAATCTGGTACATTTTCAAAACAAACCGATGAGGTTGTTACGGAATCTCCTATTACAATTAAATTAAATAGCGAAGAATACGTAACAGTTGTATGCACTCCTAATTACATTGAAGATATGGTAACCGGTTTTTTAATTTCTGAAGGAATTATTTCTTCTTATAAAGATATTGAAGAATTATGGATCCAAAAAGAAAACGGAATTGTCCATGTAAAATCATCAAAAATTAATCCGCTCTATCAAACTTTATATAATAAACGGTACGTAACTTCTTGTTGCGGGAAAAGTAGACAAGGTTTTGTTTTCGTCAACGATGCAGCAAAAGCAAAAAAGTTACATGATATACATATAACTATTACTCCGGAAGAATGTTTTCACCTAATGACTTCCTTACAACAATCTTCAACTACATTTCGCCAAACGGGTGGTGTGCATAATACCGCTTTATGTGATCGAAATAACATTCTTTTATCAAGAATGGATATCGGAAGACATAATGCGCTAGATAAAATATACGGTCATTGTTTACGAAACAATATCTCTGTTCAAGGGAAAATCATTGCGTTTAGCGGACGCATCTCATCTGAAATTTTGTTAAAGGTTTCAAAAATAGGTTGCGAAATTGTTCTATCTAAATCAGCTCCAACTAAACTAGCATTGCAACTCGCCCACGATTTAGGTATTACCGTAGTAGGATTTATTCGAAATGGATCTTGCAATATTTATACACATCCGGAACGAATCGATGGCTACAAAATAAACGATTGAATACGTAAAAGAAAGTGAAAATTTAATCAGTGGAGGGGTTTCCCTCCCCACTGATTATTAGCCCAACCAATCGGGCTTTTACGGGCAATCCGAATCCCACGAATAATTGGATAAAAATTACTCCTTTACAAAGTGGGAATTTTAGTTATAAAAATGTAACATATTAAAACCTTGAATAGTTAATAAAGTTAATATATAATTTCATTACATAAAGTGAAACTATAATCAGTGGGGGGTTGTTCATCCCCCACTGATTATTAGCCTTCAGCAATCGGGCTTTTACGGGCAGCAGGGCTCCCACCTAACTTCTTTGCTCCAGCCGAATTTTGAGGTGAGAGTTTTACTGCCCGCAAATAGCGGGATAAATAAAATGAAAACATAGTAGCATAATCTTTTCATTCTTTTACAAATTAAGAAAGAATAGTCACAGAATACATTTAACTAAACTTAATCTTACAAAGTTAATGAATTAAATTTGAATCAATCTAGGAGGTTACAACTATGGAAATTCGCTTATTAACAACAGAGGATGCAGAAATTTATTTGAAAGTGTGTATGGAAGGTTTAATGAAAAACCCTGAGGCTTTTAGCTCTTCTTATGAAGATGTTCTTAAACAGGAAAACCCTGTCGCTGCTATGGCAAAGCGATTAAGCAATCCGGATAAGTATACTCTAGGTGTCTTCAAAGATAATGATTTAATCGGTATTGCTACTCTAGAAACAAAGCCATTTATTAAGCAAGAGCATAAGGCAAAAATCGGCTCAGTTTTTGTTTCTCCAAAAGCGCGTGGCCTCGGTGCAGGACGAGCTTTAATTAAAGCGATTATTGAAAATGCCGATAAATTACATGTAGAACAGCTTATGCTTGATGTTGTCGCTGATAACACTGCTGCAAAAAAATTATATGAGTCCCTCGGCTTCCAAACTTACGGTGTGCAAGAACGGTCCTTAAAACATAATGGCCAATATTGGGACGAAGAGCATATGGTTTTATTCTTAAATAATTAACATTTTAATATAATTTTTCAAAAGCATCTTCTTATTAATTAAGATGCTTTTTTCATTACAACAATGTAATCTTCATGTCACCTTTATCGATCGTTCCAATCCTTTCCATTCGTTATACTAAAAATATAAAGTGAAACTTTACTCAGTCGAAGTCTTTACCTCCACTGAGTATTAGCCCTCACCAATCGGGCGTTTATGGGCAGCCCGACTCCCATCTAACTTCTTCACATCCACTGAATTTTGAGATGGGAGTCTTACTGCCCCCAAATAGCTTGATAAAGTGAAACTTCACTCAGCGAGGAGGATCCGTCTCCCGCTAATTATTAAATGAACGTATAGCATGCAATTGATATGTAGAGGAGAATGTAACGTGAAACAAAACAAACAAGCTATCTTTTTAATATTTGCTACAGCAATTGTAACTTCTGGACTGGCAATTCTACCCTGGTTTATTATATAGAACACATTAAAAAAGCTTATTGCTTCTTAAGAAGCAATAAGCTTTTTTTCTATTATAAAATCCCGAAAAATTTATTTACACAACTTATCATAATAAGCATAGATACCGCAACACACATTACAATCGCATTACGATCTTGCTTTTCTTTTTGTAAACGTTCTACTTTTTTACTCATGTGTACAATCCCCTTTATATAAAAAAAGTGTGAGATAGGAAATTTTTCTTATCCGATGCGAGGTGAATACGAAAACCCTCTCTATCTCACATACACAATAGAATGGAATTGTCATTTTATAAATAAAATGACATGACGTTATGTCGCAACATAGGGTATTTGTGTCGCTACGTTTTCTATTATAAAAAATAGTTGTGCAAAACTAGTGCATTTTTTATGTCAATTGCCCTGATTGAAAAAATCAGCCATCCATTCAATCACATAAAAAGAGTTTTTTATTATTTTCATGTAAACTATACAAGTAGAATGAATAGTTTGGGGTGCACAAGATTATGGTGAAAATTTTATTAGTAGACGATGAAGAACGTATGTTACGATTGTTAGATCTGTTCTTAAGCCCTCGTGGCTATTTTTGTATGAAAGCTACTTCTGGCCTTGAAGCGCTAGAAGTAATCGAACAAAAGGACTTCGATATTATTTTATTAGATGTTATGATGCCGAATATGGATGGGTGGGATACTTGCTATCAAATCCGTCAAATTTCCAACGTTCCAATTATTATGCTAACAGCTCGCAACCAAAATTATGATATGGTCAAAGGTCTGACTATGGGAGCAGATGACTACATTACAAAACCATTCGATGAGCATGTATTAGTCGCGCGAATCGAGGCTATATTACGTCGCACAAAGAAAGATGGCTTTGTTAGCTTCAATGGTATTGAGTGGGATAAAACAAAACATACTGTTACAGTTTATGGTGAAAGAATCTCACTAACTCCTATTGAATTCTCGTTACTTGGACTATTTTTACAAAATATAAACCGCGTTTACAGCCGTGATGATTTAATTGAAAAAATTTGGGGATATCAAACAGACATCGAATACAGAACTATCGATTCACATATTCGTAATATCCGTGATAAATTACGCAAAAAAGAATTTCCAGTTGAAGATTACTTAGAAACCGTCTATAAAGTCGGATATAAATGGAAAAGTGAATAATTACTTTAATCAGTGGGGATGGATAAAACCCCACTGGTTAAAGTTTCACTCTATATGAAATAAGGTATGGTGAGAAAATGAGCAAACTTTCCCTTAAAGTTGGGACATACTTTTTAATATTAGCTTTATGTATTGAGACAATTGCTTTCGTATCTTTTTATAAAAGTCTTTCAAAAATGCGTGTTGAAGAGGAAACCGTTGCTCTATTAGAGAAAGGAAATCGCTATCGTGATACGATTGAACGGCGTGCCAAATGGAATGAATACGCTCAGCAAAAAAAACATGCTGAACGTTTCAAACGCCCTGAATCCCCCGATTTCTCTATTGAACATGCGGCTGAAGATTTAATGGAAACAGAAGCACTTACTAATTCTGATATAGCTATCGTTATAACTGATAGTAATGGCAAAATTACATCTGCCTCAGAAACAGTTACAAAAGATATGCAAAAACACCTTCATTGCAAAACACCACCTGTTACAAGAGATGGCTTAATAGTAGAAAAGAACTGGAAAAACTCAAAATCCATTTCAACAGTAAGCCCAATTAAAATAAAAGACTTTAACGGTAACTTACATATGTTCTTAAAAACATCCTTCTTAGAAAATATGTTAATGAGACTCATGAATCAGTTCATTATCGTTAGTGTTTTAACATTAATTTTAACAACTATTTCTGTCTTTGTTTTTTCTCGAGTTATTACGGATCCTCTTATAAAAATGAAAAGAGCAACAGAAAAAATTTCAAAATTAAATAAACCAATTAAATTAGGCATTAAGCGTAATGATGAACTTGGCAGTTTAGCTAAAACCATTGAAGAATTATCTAACGAGCTGACTTATATGAAAAAAGAACGAAACGAATTTCTCGCTAGTGTAGCGCATGAATTACTAACTCCATTAACCTATATGAAAGGTTATGCAAAGGTAGCAAAAAGAGATTCTCTAACGAAAGAAGAACGTGAAGAATACTTACAAATCATTGAAGATGAAACGGATAGTGTAACCGATCTCGTACAAGATTTATTTATGCTTGTACAATTAGAGCAACACCAGTTTGTTATAAAAAAACAAAAAGTAATTCTTAAACCATTTTTAGAACGAATGGTTGAAAAAACAAAAACAACATTAACAAACAAACAAATGCAACTACATGTACATTGCAAAGATGATTTAGAAGTTTGCATAGACGAAAGACGTATGGAACAAGTTATGTTAAATTTATTACACAATGCTTATCAACATTCACCAGAAAACACTTCTATAATAATACGTGTACTAACCAGTGCGAATACTTTTACAATAAGTGTACAAGATGAAGGTGAAGGTATTCCAAAAGAAGATATCCCACATGTTTTTGATCGCTTTTACCGTGTCGATAAATCCAGAACACGAGCTACAGGTGGAAAAGGTATCGGACTGGCTGTTGCAAAAGAAATTGTAGAACTTCATAATGGTTCTATTGAAGTTAAAAGCGAATTAGAAGTCGGAACAGAATTTATAATTGAATTACCATTTGTATAATATATGCGTGAAATCACCAGTAGCAGTCAACACTACTGGTGCTATTTTATTTATAAAACCAACTATTATAAGCTAAGCTTTTGAAATTATTCTTATTTCAATATAAAATATAGGTATAACTGTCAAAGATTTGGAGGGTGATACAATTGGATATCCATGTATTAACAAAAGACGAAGCAGAAATTTACTTAGAACTTCGAGTAGAAGGATTAAAACAAAATCCGGAAGCTTTCAGCTCTTCTTATGAAGATATTATTAATAAAGAGTGTGCTATTGAATATAAAGCCCAAAAATTAGCACAAGATGAGAACTATACACTAGGTGCATTTAAAGATGGCACTTTAATCGGAGTTGCAACACTGGAAACGAAACCATATGTAAAACAAGAACATAAAGCAAAAATCGGTTCAGTATACGTGTCTCCAAAAGCACGCGGACTTGGAGCGGGAAAAGCACTTATTAAAGAATGTCTTGAGCTTGCTAAATCTTTAGAAGTAGAGCAAGTTATGCTTGATGTTGTTGTCGGAAACGATGGTGCAAAAAAACTTTATGAGTCATTAGGCTTTAAAACATTTGGCGTGCAAGAACGTTCATTAAAATATAACGGACAATATTGGGATGAAGAGCATATGGTTCTTTTCCTAGATGAAGAAAAGTAATAAAAAAACATCCTCCATTTATGAGGATGTTTTTTTACTTTCTTGTAAACCATGCTGTATATAATAATTGAATGGCCTCTTCAATTTCTTCCTCTAATAAAGTCGCAAATCCAAGCAATACTGTACTTTTGGGAGAAGTCCCTTCCTTATAGTATATCGAAGCAGGATACACTTTAATACTCCTTTCAGCTGCAGCTTCCATTAATTCTTTCTCTTCCATCCCATTATGCACTTTTAATAAAATATGTAGGCCGGAATCTTCCCCTATTACTTCAATGCGATTAGAAAAATATTTTTCTAATCCCGAAACAAAACGGTCTCTCTTCTTTCGGTACACAACACGCATTTTATGAATATGTTTTTCCCAATGCCCGTCATTTAAAAATTTCCTAATGATCTCTTGATCTATTCTTGAAACGCTTTGTGTGTAAAATAAATATTGCTCTTGATACTGCTTAATGAGGGATTTTGGCAACACCATATAACTCATCCGTAATGATGGCAATAGCGCTTTAGAGAGCGTCCCCATATAAATTACTTTCCCATCTCTATCTAACCCTTGCAGCGCTGGAATCGGCTTTCCTGAATAACGGAATTCACTATCATAATCATCTTCAATAATATATCTTCCTTCATCTTTTTTTGACCATTGTAAGAGCTGCATCCTTCTCGTAATCGGCATAATCATCCCGCAAGGAAACTGATGCGAAGGTGTAACAAATACAACATTTGCATGGCTATCAGTTAACTGTGACATACAAATTCCATCTCCATCTAAAGATAACATTTGGACATTTTGTTCCCCTTGCTCAAAAACAACCATTTTCCGGTGGTACCCAGGATTCTCAACTGCATAACGACTTCCCTTTAACAGCTGAAATAACATTTTTACTAATATTTGCGTGCCCGCCCCTATTACAATTTGACTAGCTACGCATCGTACACCTCTAGATTCATACAAATAGCTCGCGATTGCTTCTCGTAAACTTACCTCCCCTTGCGGATGTCCAATAAAAAGTAAATCTTTATTTTCAAATTGCCATACCTCGTTCGTAATTTTTCGATATACATGAAGCGGAAAAGTACTAGTATCCACACCCGTTTGAGTGAAGTCAAATTTATACACCTGCTCTTGAAAAGGTACTTCCCCTATTACCTCTTCGCTACCTTCCACATAAATCATTTGCTCGATTTCACATACAAAATAACCTTTTCTAGAAATCGACTCAATATATCCTTCGGCAAGAAGTTGCTCATAAGCTGCCTCTACTGTATTTTTACTTACTTGTAAATATGTTGCTAGCTTCCTCTTAGCCGGTAATTTCGTAAAAGCCGGAATCGTTCCATCTTTAATCTCCTTTTTTATATACTCATACAATTGTACATACAATGCCGTCTTACTATTTGCATTCAAATTAGGCGTTAATTCTAACACAATAACTGACCCCTTTCAAAAACACATAACTGATACTTTTTACAGTACCAGAAGTTCTATATAATTCCTTTTATCATGTAACGCATTAATAATCAAATACTAGAGAGGAGATGCATGATAATGAACAAAATTAGACGTATTGGACTCATTATGATTATTACAGGAGCCACATTATGGGGATTATCTGGACCGATGATTCAATGGCTATTTCAACATACTAACGTATCATCACTTGATTTTTTAACAATTCGCTTGTTGCTTGCAGGAATATTTATTTTGTCTTTCTTACTAATAAAGAAACAAAACATATTTCAAATTTGGAAACACCCTAGACATTCTATACAGCTTATTATTTTCTCTATTCTTGGCATGCTCGGTGCGCAATACGCCTTTATCGAAACAGTTCATATTAGTAATGCGGTCACAGCAACACTCTTTCAATTTCTAGGCCCTGTTCTTATTACTATTTACGTTGCGTTTGAGCAAAAGAAATTCCCTGCTTCTATGCAAATACTAGCAATTATAACTGCTCTAACAGGGACATACTTTATTATTACAAACGGTTCAATTGAAAATATTGTTTTATCTAAAGCAGCTATTACTTTCGGCCTACTAACAGCGATTGGTTTTGCGTTTTATACCCTTCATCCGGCTTCCCTTATTAAAGAATGCGGAACAACTATAGTAATTGGCTGGGGGATGTTAATTGGAGGGATTGCACTGCTTATTTGTAATCGTTCTTTTGGATGGAATCAGATTTCGCAAACTTTCACACTTCAAACTTTTTCTATGCTTATTCTTATCATTATAAGTGGCACTCTTTCTTTCCTTCTTTATATCGGGAGTCTTAAATATTTAGCAGCAACAGAAACAAGTATTTTATCTAGCATTGAACCACTTGTAGCTGCCATCGTTTCAATCGCTTGGCTTAATGAATCTTTTAGAGCATATCAATTATTAGGCGGAGTATGTATCGTCCTTTCTGTTATTTTCTTAACAATGCCTCAAAAAGAGAGAGAACCAACCTTTTCAACTGAACAAATATAAAGTGAAACTTTAATCAGTGGGGGGTTCCATCCCCCACTGATTATTAGCCCTCACCAATTGGGATAGAAAATGTCAAAAGAGGTCGTACAAAACTTACGACCTCTTTTTATGATTTAAAGGAATTGTCTCGTCTTCTAGCAAATACAATTACACTAACAATAAAAATTAGGAGTGTGGCACTATGAAAAAAATCGGAACTATGCTACTTTTCTCCTTCCTCATTACTGGCTGCGCGCAATCGCAACCCGATTCAACAGCACCTAAAAAAGAAGTAATAGAAACGTCATCCTCTCAAATTAACGCACCTTCCTTTTTTCACCTTAGTGTCTTAAAAGATGTAAATTGGGAAGAAGCACCATCATTCGTAGAAGGAAAAATACCGTTAAAAGGCATTGAAAGAAAAATTGCAATGGCTGATAGCTCTATTATCGCAAATGAGCAAAATGAAATAATGTGGTTCTTCCTGGATCCTGAAATGCCAACTGGAAAACTATCTATTATCGCGTTAAAACAAGGAACTACAACTCCAACACCAGTACTCTTTCAAAAAGAAACCTCCAAACAAACTTGGACTACTTCAAATACAGTCGATACAACCGTAAAGGAACTCCCTCTCGTAATGTCACTACCTTCATCTGGATTATGGGTATTAAACATATATGTGAATGAAAGATATTATGATCAATTTGTAATCAATGCCGAATAAAGTGACAAAACTGAAACACTTCCTTACAACAATGTAATTTCTACGTCACGTACTTCGATAGGTGGATTATCTCTCTTCTCTTATACTTAAAGTAAGAAATGACGCAAGGAGAGATGAGAGATGAAAAAAATGATAGAAGTGATCGTAGCAGTAACTGAGGTTTTAATAAATGGTAAACAAGTTGCAATGGAATTAAATAAAGTGAAACTTTATTCAGTGGGGGTTTTCCCCATCCCCCGCTGAATATTAGTTGAACCAATCGGGCTTTTACGGGCAGTGGATCTCCCAACTAACTTCCTTGCATCCACTGAATTTTGAGTTGGGAGTCTTACTGCCCGTTAATGCGGGATAAATAATGAAAGGGGCTTGAATAAATTTACACTTCTTCATTATTTTGATTTCTTATCTCAAAAAAAGCAGTGCCTTTTTAAGGCGCTGCTTTTGACTATTTATAACTTGGCATTTTCGTAATCTGTGCCACTCCTGAATCGATGGCTGCTTTCGCTACTACTTCTGCAACACTTGGAACAACTCTTTTATCTAATGGATTTGGAATTACATAATTCGCATTACGCTCTTCGTCCGTAATTATGTTAGCGATCCCATATGCTGCTGCTAATTTCATCTCTTCTGTAATATCAGTCGCGCGTACGTCTAATGCACCACGGAATATACCAGGGAACGCTAATACATTATTTACTTGATTTGAATAATCAGAACGACCAGTTCCAACTACAGCAGCTCCAGCCTCTAATGCATCTTCTGGGAATATTTCTGGAATTGGATTCGCCATTGCAAACACAATTTGTTTCTCGTTCATCGTCTGTATAAGTTCTTTCGTTAATACGTTTGGAGCAGATACACCGATGAAAATATCAGCTTGATGAATCGCTTCCTTTAATGTTCCACGTACATATTCTCGATTTGTCTTCTTTGAAACTTCGATTTGCGCTTCGTTCATCCATGTTTCACCTTCACAAACAATACCTTCTAAACTAACTAACGTAATGTGTTTTGCGCCAGCTTTTAATAATAATTTTCCAATTGCAATTCCTGCCGAACCCGCACCGTTAATAACAATTTTCACATCGTCCATTTGTTTACTTACAACTTTTAGTGCATTAATAACAGCTGCTAAAACGACAATAGCCGTCCCATGTTGATCATCATGGAATACAGGAATATTCGTTTCTTCTTTTAATCGTCTTTCAATTTCAAAGCAACGTGGTGCTGCAATATCTTCTAAATTAATTCCTGCAAATGTAGGCTCTAAATTTTTAACAAGGGTAACGATTTCATCCACATCAGTCGTCCCTAAACATAACGGGAAAGCATCTACATTCGCAAACTTTTTAAATAAAATACTTTTCCCTTCCATAACAGGCATAGCCGCTTTCGGTCCAATATTCCCTAAACCAAGTACTGCAGTTCCATCTGAAACAACTGCAACCATATTACCACGTGCTGTATAGTCATACGCTGTTTCTTCATCTGCCGCAATTGCTTTGCAAGACTCCGCTACACCTGGTGTATAAGTCAGGCTTAAATCATCCGCTGTATTTACTTCTACCTTACTTGTAATCTCAATTTTCCCTACTAACTCTTTATGCAATAACAATGATCTTTCATTAATTTGATTTTCTAACATACTTATAATCTCCCCTTAATTTGACAAGCTAGCTATATGAATATAGCTAGCTTGTTTGATCATGAAAACATTGTTAATAAGATTGTCGCTGTTACAACCATTGCTGCCCCGCCTAAACGCGTCGAAATTTGCGCAAATGGCATTAATTCCATACGATTTGAAGCTGATAAAATAGCAACATCTCCAGTTCCACCTAAACCGCTATGACATCCAGTTACAATCGCTGATTCAACTGGATACATTTTCATCACTTTTCCTATAAGAAAACCTGACGCTACCATTGTAAGAACAACCGATGCACAAACAACAACATATCCTACAGAAAGAACTGCTGCTACGTCTTTTAACGGAATATATAGCAATCCTAATCCGACCATTAATGGCCAAGTTAAATTCTTTGAAATAAATTTATATAAATGGAATGCTCCTTGTTCCATTTTTGCTGGCATTAATTTAAAGTATTTCACAAGTGCCGCTGAGAAAATCATAATGATTGCTCCTGGAATACCGATGAACTTAGAAGCAAATCCTCCAAAGATGAAGAACGTACACGCAATTAATAAACCTGCTCCCATTAATGAGAAGTCAATTGGCTTCTCTGTATTTTGTTCTTTTAATAACTCTGCTTGATTATCTGTTTTCACTAATACACCGTTACCACTAAGCTCAGGTCTCTTCTCACCTAAACGCTTCATATACCCTGCACTCACGATTGCAAACATATTCCCAATAATAGCTGCCGGAATAAGCTGTGATACAAACGTTGCTGATGATTCGTTTAAAATATCGCTGTAAGCTAGTGACAATGGTAAAATCCCTTCTCCAATACCACCACTCACAATAGGTACAATGATAAAGAAGAATGTCTGCTTCATTTCAAATCCAAATAGTGAGCCGACTAATAAGCCTACTGCTACAGAAGCTAACGTTCCTACTACTAAAGGAATAAACATGCGAACGAAACCTTGTACTAACACTTTCCGGTTCATTCCTAAAATACTTCCAACTACTAAACAAGAAATATATAAATATAAAAAGTTCGATTTTTTCATTAACATAGTGGCAGCTTCCATTGAAGCTGGATTCATCCAGTTAAAAAATACAAGTAACGATGGAATAAATAATGAGAGAATTGCTGGACCACCGATATTTTTTAATATTGGAATTCTCATTCCAATATCACCTAAGAAAATACCCATGATCATAATAACTGCAAAACCACCAATCATATCTGCTGGTAATTTATTATATACAGATGCTCCATAAATAATAGCAGCCAATACTACATATAACGGTAAAGGTATAACACCGATTTTAACGTTCATAATTTTAGAAGCGAAAGATTCATTTTTCAATTCATTGCCTTCAGAAAATGATACCGCTTCCACATTCTTTTGAATTCCCATATGGCACCCCCTTGTTTTCTTAATAACAATATTAAAACGCTTTCAATATTAAGAATAGTTTTTGTAAGTTTTGTAATTGGTTTTGTAATTAAAAAAAGTATAAGCGACTTATAATAAGCCGCTTATACGTAAAAGTCTATTTTATTCCGGTCAATACACCTTAATTTACTCACCGGTCTTCCCACATTTTGATACACCATTTCATTCTCTAATACTCCGATTTCAGTCAAAAACATTACATACTTTCGAATAGAAACTCTCGAAACCCCTACTAATTGCGCCATTTCATCAGTTGTAAATGCTTGTCCATTAAGCGATTCGATTTTCTGCCAAATTAGTTGCAACGTTTGCTTTGTTAACCCTTTTGGAAGCTCTTTAGTAACAAGAGCCTCTCTTTTGTCTTTTTGTAAAATTAGTGAATCTAGTTCCGATTGACTAATTTTTTGTTGTTCTTTCATGAAAGTAAATTTTTCTCGATACACCGTTAATGCTTCCTTAAAGCGTTCAAATGTAAATGGTTTAATTAAATAGTCTACAACTCCATATTGTAATGCTTTTTTAATACTTCCCATATCATGTACAGCTGAAATCATCATAATATCAATTTCTTTTTCTTGATTTCGAATATACATTAAAAGCTCAAATCCAGTCTCCTCAGGCATAAAAATATCAAGTAATATGAAGTCTACTCGTGACTTCTCTAACACTTCTATCGCTTCTTTAACTGAGTTAACTGCATGGACAAGTTCAAACCCTCCCACTTGCTCTAAATAGAGTGTATTTAACATCGCAACCATCGGATCATCTTCTACAATTAAAACTTTAATCATATTTGCTTCTCATCCCTACCTTTAGGTATTTCAATTGTTATCGTTGTTCCCTCTCCTAATAAGGAGGAAATGTCAATCTCCCCATTTATTCGCTGTATACTTTCTTTTACAAGATACAAACCATAACCGCGATTATCCCCTTTTGTGGAATAACCTTTTGTAAATAATGCATCCACTGCGTCTTCTTCTATACCTTTCCCCGTATCTTGCACTGTAATAGTTAATGCATTCTGATATTGTATCCCAACTTCAACTTGTTTCTTTTTGCAATGTATCACTGCCTCTAATGCATTATCTATTAAGTTCCCTACAATCGTAATAAGTTCATGAGTAATACTTTCATCATATATTTCCGGCAAGTAAGAATCTTCACTTATAATTAACTTTATATTTTTCTCCCTAGCATAGCTAAGTTTACCTAGTAAAAAACCAGCAAATACTGGACTTTTTATTCTTTTCATAACCCCACCAATTTCATATTGATGCTCTGATACCATGCCGCTTATATACTTTTGTAATTCTTCATATTGTTTCATATGTGTAAGCCCTAATACGACATGCATCTTATTCATAAACTCATGAGATTGTGCCCGTAATGCTTCCGCATATAGCCTAATACCAGTTAGTTCCTCGGCTAGTTTTCTAATCTCTGTTTTATCACGAAATGTTGCAATTGCGCCAACTATTTCTCCTTTTACATATAAAGGAACACGATTCGTCACAATCGTAATTCCATAAATATTTTGTTCTTCGTTTAATTGTACCTCTCCCGTTTGCAACACTTCTTTTATACGCGAATTTGGCATATACAACTCAACATCTTTACCAATAAAATCTTCTTCCAGTCCACTTTTTTTAAATAGCCGTTTCGCTTCATTATTAATTAATGTTACTCTCGCCTCTTTATCTACAGCAATAATGCCTTCTTTTACAGATTGTAACATCGTATTTCTTTCTTCAAGAATTTTCGCTATCCTGTGCGGCTCAAGACCGAATAAACTTTTCTTTATATGCCTAGCTAGCAATATTGCTCCTATAAGTCCGACTAATACTCCAACTCCGACACCGATATAAATAATATGTCTACTTTCCTTAACTCTCTCTTTTACATTATCTGCCGAGATACCAACGGCCACCGCGCCAAGTTGTTCACCTGTTTCAGAAAATATAGGTACAAACACTCGCATTGAAATACCTAAAGTTCCTTCTGCTAGCGATACATGTTCCTTTCCTTTCAATGCAGGCCCTTCATCTCCCCCAATAAAATGATGACCTATTTTTTGAGGATCTGGATGTGATTTTCTTATTCCATTCATGTCCATAACTACAATAAATTGAACACCTGTGTTTTTTAATATTCTATTTGTATACGTTTGAATTGCAGAAGTATCTGCTTTCCCAATCAAACCATCGATTACAATCGAATCATTCGCCACAATATGTGCAATTGTTTTCGCTTTCTCTGCCTGGCTATCCTCCGTTGTCCGCTCTACATTATGACTAATTAATATATCTGTAACAAGTAAAGAAAAAATTACAACTGTACAAACTAACAATGTAATCGTTTTCCATAAATTCCATAGTCTTTTTCTTTTTTTCATCCCGTTAATGACTCCCCTAATTACTGAATATAAAAATAAATAAGGTGATATTATTTTCACCTTACTTATTTGCTGTTATTATACTTTAAATTTACTAGTCATTGCTTGTAGTTCTTCGGCCATCTCAGCTAAGTTTTGCGAAGCCGAACTAATTTCTTTCATCGAATTTACTTGTTCTTCTGTTGAAGCTGCAACACTTTGCATACTAGCTGTATTTTCTTCTGCAGCCGCTGCAATTTCATCAATAGCGTTTGTCACTTCATTTGCATCTCCAGCGATTCTCTTCGTTGTTTCTACCATTTGATTAACTTGAGAAACAATATGAGTAGTAGAACTTAAAATTTCTGTAAAACTTACTTTCGTTTTTGTTACAACATCTAAGCCTTGTTGGACTTCCCCACTCACATTATCCATTGCCTTAACAGTATGTTCAATATCAGCCTTAATTTCTGCAATTAAATTTGCAATCTCTCCAGATGATTCTCCTGATTGCTCTGCTAATTTTCTAACTTCATCAGCTACAATAGCAAATCCTCTTCCCTGCTCACCTGCTCTTGCCGCCTCAATAGCCGCATTTAAAGCTAATAAGTTCGTCTGAGTAGCAATATTTTGAATTGCTTCAGAAATAGCTCCTACCTGCTTTGATTTCTCATCAAGAAGTTTAATAATAGCATCTGACTGGGATACCGACCTAGAAATAGACTGCATTTGTTTTGGCGGTTTGATATGAAACACCACCGATAATAAGTCCTGGTATAGTTAAAATAATAAAAAATGAAATGATTAATTTTTTATTGATACTCATATATTTAACCCAGTTAAATATATTTTGCATAATAAACCTCCTTTGTGTAATGTGAATACTTGTGTAATTTTATACAAGTAACATACATAAAACAATATATAACGATAAAATGTAATCCTTTCGTCAATTATGCATTTTTACATATTCACTGCTTCTAGGTATTTTAATGATAAAAATAAAAGAACTTTAGCATTATATATGGCTAAAGTTCTCTTGTTTCTTAACAACTTTTATTCAAAAAAACACATCCTACAAAATTCCTCTTATAATTCCTTAAATCTCTATCCTTCACCTTATAACTATATTGTTAAAACTCTCCGTCCTAATTTATTTAGAGCTCTTTATATAACTAATTGCCTGACTCCCCATCTGTACCCACGCCTTTTCAAAATCTTCTCTCGATACACTGATATTCGGGCTTTCATTAAGTGGATCTTGAATATATACAGACTCCTTATCATATCCAACAAGAACAACACAATGTTCATTATAAGTAATGGAAACATCTCCACCATTTGTTTCCCATATAGTGAATTCATCCTCATCTAGTGGGGCATATGTTGCATTTGTAATCATGACTACCGGTTGTCCTGATTTTACACTCTTATAAATTTCTTCTATACTTTTTCCTGTTAAATCTATAGCTTCATTCGGTAAATATTTTTTTGCTAATTGAAAAAGCGGTCCATGATATACACCGTATCCCGATTCAGAAAACGTATAAATGTTCCCCACAAATCCTTCATTCGGATTTCCTCTTACACCATCGTCTAAAAAATCTACCTTTTTGATGTCACTCGCTAATTTCATCTTATCTATAGAAACACCCGCATATTGTAACATCATCGCTAAACTTGTTACTTCGCAGCCTCTATCTAACTCTGGTAACTGCTGAATTAAAGGCACATTTGATAACATGACTTTTTCATTGTTATTACTAAACTCTATTCGTTTTTGACTTTGTATACTTGAAAATAGTAACCCCTTTACTTTCTCCACATACTTTGTAATTCCATTTGTATATGCACCCCATATCCCTATACAAAATACGGCCATACATATATACCACTTCCATTTTCGTATCACCCTCACGCCCTTTTAATTCGTTAAATACGAATAAAACGCATCAGCATCTGTTTGAACCATAGGAACAAACTTAAGCTCTTTTCCCTTTTCAGGTTGTTCAAGATTTATCTTCTCCGCTAAATCTTGAATATTCAAATTCGCTCTATCCATACCCAGCTCATCTGCTATTTCTATTACCTTTTGCTCATTTATTTCTCTTAATACTTGATATATATCTTTGCCATATAAATCAATATGATATTTTTTTGCTTCTTCCTGTACTTTTTGTTCGTACACTTCTTGTGCTAACTCTTCCATCTCTTTTCCTTGTTGAGCAATACCTAGCTTTTCTGCCTCTTCTTTAACTTTCGTGCCGTAGATTTCTTCCGCAATGTCTTCTATTTCTTTTCCTTCAGTTGAAACACCAAGCTTTTCTGCTTCATTATTAATTTTAATCTTATTAATTTGATCAATTAAACTTACAATCGACGTATTCTCTATAGATATTCCTAATTTTAACGCTTCTTGCCTCACTTTTGTTTCATAAATTTCTTCTGAAAGAATTCCAACATCTTTTCCTTCTACCGAGATACCTAATTTTTCTGCTTCTCTTCCTACTTCCGTTTCATGAATTTCCTTTTCTAACGTAATTTGTTCTTTCCCATCCGTTTCAATGCCTAACTTTTCTGCTTTTTCTTCTGTATGCATTGCATGTATTTTCCCATCATTTAATTGTTCTTTACTACGCTGCGTGTAATCTGTCTTTCCTTTTTTCATTCCAGAAGGAGAGGCACCCCCTAATATACTTAAACTCATTACTCCAATAGTGAATACCGTCATCATTTTCTTTTTCAAGACTTCTTCCTCCCTCTCACGCTTTCTTTTCCCAGCTTTCCCATAATTTTTTTTATACTATACATAAACTTCATCTCTGTTAGAAATAACCTTATGATTTATCCAGTTCATTCAAAAAAACTTACAACTTTTCTTTCCATCACAAGTTTCCATTATGTAATACATGATACAAGTTGTTTCTTAACTTTCCCTTAAAAAAAAGACGACCTTGTAAAAACAAGATCGTCTTCTCACTTATATTCTTTGGTTTTTAGGGAAAATCACTTCAAAACAAGTTCCTTCTCCCCATTTGCTCTCTACCGATATTTTTCCATAATGCTTTTCTACAATCCAATTAGCGATTGAAAGACCTAACCCCGCTCCTTCTGATGGACTTCTTGCTTTATCTCCTTGATAAAAACGATCAAATAACTTTGGAATATCCACTTCTTTAACTCCTATCCCGTTATCCTTCACTTGTATGCGAATCGAACTACTCGTTTGCATACAAGTAATTTGAATATGTCCACCTTCATTCGTATACTTCATTGCATTATCTAGCAATATGACCATCAATTGATGAATTCTCTCTCTATCACCAATAAACGATATGTCACGTTCTACTTTTAATATCATCTCTTTTTCTTGATAAGAAGCAATCTCTTTATATGGATCTACTATTTCTTCTAACAATTTATCCACTTCAAATGTTTTCTTATCCATCTCGATTTGATTAGAATCCGAACGTGCTAACAATAATAAATTGTTAACTAGTTTTGATAGCCGTCTACATTCCTTTGAAATTGTAGAAATATCCATCGCCTTTTCTTCTATCGTCGCAGATGGTGACTGGAATAATACATCTGTTTTTGATTGAATAACCGCAAGTGGTGTTCTTAATTCATGCGATGCGTCCGAAACGAACTGCTGCTGTTTCTCCCATGAATTTTGAATCGGTATGAGTGCTCTACCCGCTAGGAAAAAGCCGATTCCTATTGCACATAGACTTCCTATGCTGCAACCTATAACGAGAATTAAAAATAAAGTATTTATCATTTCTTTTTCGGCTGTTGTATCGCGTACGATTTGCACAATTTGTCCGTCATCCTGAAACGCTAATGTTCTGAAATAATGCCCCTTTACTTCTATATCCTGAAGAACTCCTAATTTCTTTGGCGCAAAAGCTGGAATATTCTCTGTAAAAATAGAGAAAAATCTAGGGTTTTTCTCATCCATTGAGATTGTATTTCCCTTCCAGAACAACTTCATGACTCTTGGATCCCCAATTTGAATATTTTTCATGCCTCCCTTTGGAGGATTCTTAGATTTAACCCCATCTTTATATTCAATTATTTTTTCAAATGATTTATCTACTGCACCATAAATTCGATTATATGTGTATAAATAAATTATACTGCCTAATACCCCAATTAATACGATAAAAACTAATGAATTTACTATAGTCAAACGAATGCGTGTTTTTTGAAACATACTTCCCTTTTTCATTGTTCTTTTAATATATATCCAATACCACGAACAGTTTGAATATCTTTCTGATAACCGAATGGTTCTAATTTTTTACGTAAATGATGAACATACACTTCTACTATGGCTACTGTTGTATCCGAATCAAATCCCCAAACACGATCGAAAATTTGTTCACGCATTAAAATCTTCCCGCTATTTTGAATGAGGTACTCTAGTAGCTCGTATTGTTTTAATGTCAGCTTAATACCTTGTCCATCTACTTGAATGTCTTTATCTTTTCCGAACAATTCAATTCCTTTATAGCGAATGGTCTGCTGTGTTGTTAAACTACCACTTCTGCGTAGTAATGCACGAATTCTCGCTTTTAATTCAGGGGCCTGAAACGGTTTAACAATATAATCATCTCCACCAAAGTCCAACCCTTTCACTCGATCTTCTAAAGAATCCCTCGCTGTCAAAAACAGGACTGGTGTTTCAATCTTTTCATCACGTATTTTTTGAATCACTTCAAAACCGTCCATTTCTGGCATCATCACATCAAGCAAAATGGCATCATATATATTCTGTAAAGCTAGAAATAATCCATCTTCTCCATTCAATGCTGTATCTACTTCAAATTCATCGCGTAAAATTTGTACGATAGACTCTAATAACGAGGCATTATCTTCTACTACAAGTAAGCGCATATTCTCACCTTCCACAATCTATTTCAACTCTCTTTATTATTGCATCTCTTCTCTTCATAACGAAATAATGTAATCATATTATGTAATTTCATTTTCAACTATTTCCTTCTAAAGTTTTGCTCGATATAAAATTTTGAACCTTTATTATAAAGGCTCTTTCTTAAATTTTGCTTAATAAAAAATTGAAAGAAATAAGATTCCTCTTATCTCTTTCAATTTTTTACTACATATACCTTTTTACTTGGCAACTCCAAACAATTTAACTGACCACCATACACAGCCCCGCCATCAATTCCAATAATACGATTACTACCAAAATACACTCCGCAATTCTCACTACTATGAAGCGTTTTTGTTTCCGTATGGCCAAATACAACAACCTTTTCGCCGCTATATCCATTATGAAATTCATTACGGATCCACATTAATGTATATGGTTCAGATTCAGAAACTCGGTTCATCGGCTCAACACCAGCATGTACAAAGATATACTCTTCTGTTTCAATGTAATGATCTAATTCTTGAATAAACGTTACATGTTCCTCTAATATATGAGATTGTAAAATCGGTTTTTGGAAGTTTTCCTCATTAACCGCAATGTCTTCTTCTACAAATCCATAGCTATATAACGTTTTATCTCCACCATTCCTTTTTACCCAATGGTTCCATGAACGTTCCTCATCAGTCGTTAACGCCTTGATCATCATATCTTCATGATTGCCCTTTAGAACGAGGGCTCCCTCTTCTGTTAACTCTTTTACCTTTTCAATTACTGCACGCGCATTTGGACCACGATCTACATAATCCCCTAATAAAATCAATTGATCCTGTCTTGCATCGTATTGAGCTTCTTCCAATAACTGTTCGAACTTTTCTATTTCTCCATGAATATCACTAATAACAAGTATTCTCTTCATTTCTTCTCCTTCTTTCTAAACCATTCTCTTTCTAATTATAGATTAAAATGAAGGAAATTTCTGAATACTAATCCGAAATAGTATTTATTACAAATAAAACTATTATCCTTACAACACTGTAAGTCTCTTGTCATCCAATTCGATAGTTGCAATCACTATATTTCTTTATACTAAAAGTAAGAAATGAAACAAAAAACAAGGAGAGATGAGATATGAAAAAAGTGATGGAAGTTGTAGTAGCAGTGGCAGAGGTTTTCGTAAATGGTAAACAAGTTGCAATGGAGTTAAACAAATAATGAAAAGGACAATATTCTTTCTAGACCCTTTACTCATATAAAATAGATAAGAATTCATCATTTCTTTGATCCCTTATCTCCTTATAAAGAAAGCCGTATCCCTCATAAGGATACGGCTTTCTCTTATTTTTGATTCGTACGAGCTGAAATACTAATTGCTCTATCTGTTGTTTTTGCAGCTTCATCTAACGCTTCTTTACTATTTTTCCCGTCATACATTGCTTCTAATGCTTTTACGACTGCATCTCTTGATTCTGGGAATACACTAATTAATGCACCTTGAGTTGCTGGAGATTGCTTCGTTGCTTGTAATTGCTCTACCGTTACTTTTAACTGCGGATACTTTTCATACTGCTCTTTTACTAACGGCTCATTATATGCATCTGGATTAATTGAGAAATATCCTGTTGCAGTATGCCATTTTGCTTGTACATCTGGCTTCGTTAAATATTTCATAAAGTCCCAAGCACCTTGCTGCGTTTCTTCTGAAACCATATTCGTCATCCATAATGATGCACCGCCAATAACAACACCATTTTGTTTCGAATCTTCTGGATAAGGAATATACGAAACGCCTACATTAAACTTAGATGCATCAATTAAATCACGAACACCAGCTGAAGAATCTAAATACATAGCAACTTGTCCAGACTGGAACGCAGCACGAATATCATCCCAACTTGCTCCATACTTTCCAAGTGCACCAGCTTTATTTAGTTCATCTAACATTCCAAATACTTTCTGTCCTTCTTTACCGTTAAATACCGCTTTCTTTGCAGCATCTTTACGGCCGTTTTCGTTGTCTACATATAAAGCACCTTGTGTCGCTAACAATTCTTCAAAGAACCAACCATAATTCAGCATTGAAAATCCATACTGTTTTACATTTCCGCCTTCTTTAATCGTTAACTTTTTCGCCGCTTCTTTTAATTCTGCATATGTTTTCGGAGCTTTCTCTGGATCTAATCCAGCCTTTGCGAAAGCATCCTTATTATAAATTAATACTGGTGTAGATGAATTAAACGGCATAGAATACATTTTTTCATCAACTGAATAATAGTTCGTAATTGCTTTTTCTAATTTTGATGTATCGTACTTATCTTTTTTAATCCAACTATCGATAGGCGTAATCTTTTTGCTATCAATCATATACTTCGTTGTAATTTCACTCGATTGAACAAGAGCTGGCGCTTCTTTCGTTGCAGACATCGTTTTAAATTTCGTTAAAGACTCTTCGTATGTTCCTTGGAACTCTGCCTTTATCTCGTATTTATTCTGCGACTTATTATAGTCTGCAACAAGCCCATCTAGTACACCTTGTGTTTTTCCACCCATTGCATGCCAGAAACGAATTACAGTTTTATCACCATTCTTTTCAACTGGAGCTACTTTTGCCTGTGCTTCAGGTTTCCCCTCTGTTTTACTATTTGAACAAGCTGCGCCGGTTAATGCCATTGTGGCTGCCATTAAAAGAGCAGCACTTTTTTTCAATAAACTCATCTCAATCCCACCTTTTCCTATGTATGCTTATTTAATTGCACCTTTTGTTAATCCTTTTTGTAATTGCTTTTGCCCTAAAAATAATAAAATCAATGTTGGAATGACGATAACCGTAACACCGGCCATTACACTGCCCCAATCAGTTGCAACTTCTTGAGATTGAAGCTGCTTTACACCAATTTGAACCGTTCTTACTTTTTCATCAGTGGTTACTAAAAGCGGCCACAAATACATATTCCACGTTGTTAAAAAGCTATATACTCCAAGAGTAATAAAACTCGTTTTACAATACGGCATTACTACGCTGAATAAAAACCTTACATTTCCAATACCTTCAATAAAAGCAGCTTCTTTCAGTTCATTCGGAAGCGTCATAAAATGTTGACGTAGTAAGAAAATACCGAAAGCTGTTGCAAAAAACGGCACCGTCATCCCAGCAAAACTATTAATCCATCCGAAGTTTTGAATCGTTAAAAAGTTCGGTACCATCGTTGCTTCCCACGGAATAAGCATTGTTGAAATAAACAAGAAGAAAATTAAGTTTCTACCTTTAAACTGAAGAAAAACAAAAGCATAAGCTGCTAAACTGGATACGATAAGTTGTCCAAGCATAACAACTGTCGATACAATTAAACTGTTATATAAGTATGTAAAAAGAGGTACTTTTTGAAAAATATTAATGAAATTATCAAAAGTAAATTGAGTTGGAAATAACCTTCTCATTTGAATATCGTCTGGTGTCATAAAGCTTATTAAAAACGCATACAGTACAGGAAAAAACACCATTACTGCACTAATAATGAGCAGCATGTATAATAGGAAATTTTGCTTCCACTGTTTAACGATCATTTATAATGCACCTTTCTCTCAGCAAACTTAAATTGAATCAATGTAGCAATAAAAATGAAAATAAATAATACCATCGCTTGTGCACTTGCTGTTCCAAATTGATGATTCACAAATGCCTCTTTATAAATCGAGTACACAATTAAATTCGTTGCATCATTCGGTCCACCGTGCGTTAAAATATCAATTTGTCCAAAGCTTTGGAATGCACTAATTAACGTTACTGTCACGATAAAAAATAAAGTTGGTGATAGCATCGGTAATGTGACGCGGCGAAGCTTATATAAATAACTAGCACCATCTATAGATGCACTCTCATATAAAGACGTATCAATATTTTGTAAACCACCTAATATAACTAAAAATGCAAATCCTGTATTCACCCAAACCGTTGTAACCGATACAGAAAACAGTGCCCAGTCCGGACTCGTTAACCATGCGATTGCCGGAAGATTCATAGAGGCTAATATATTATTAAATAACCCTACACTTGGATGAAATAAAAATAGCCAAATCACTGCACTAGCAGCTACTGATATTCCCATCGTTGAAGAAAACAGTACTCGGAATAACCCGATCCCTCTTACTTTTTCATTTGCAATTAATGCAAGAAATAAGGCGAATACAATACTAGTAGGCACTGTATATAAAACAAATAATAAAGTTGATTTTATACTTTTATAGAAAGCAGGATCAGAGAATAAATATTGATAATTTTCTAAGCCAACGAAAAGATTAGCTTCTCCGTGTATATCTGTTAAATAAAAACTATAATAAATCGTCCTAAACAATGGATAGAAAAGAAAAATCGAAAATAGCAAAATAGATGGCGCCAAAAATAATAATCCTATTCTTAAATCTTTCGTTCTGCCCCATAAATGCTTCTTTTTTGACACTGTTGTTTGAACTGGTAACTTACCTACTTCAATCATTATTTCGCCACCACTTTCAGCTCTTCTTCAGCTACCACTTTTAATCTTTCATTCGTATTTTGGTGAAAGAAGCATAGCTTTTCTTGCGAAAATAATAATTTTACTTTGTCACCTTTGTTCAGGAGTAACTGTCCGATGACTTTCGCACTCCAAGTTGTTCCGTTTATCGCAAAGTTTAATATAGATTCATTCCCTAATACTTCTACAGATTGCAGCGTCACTTCTTGCCCTTCCTCAGACAGTGCAATATGCTCAGGACGCATGCCTATTCGAATAGTTCCTTCTGGTAATTGCTTTAGCTGTCCAATAGATAATGGGATTTGCAATTGCCCTATATGTAATATGCCTTTTTCTTTATCCACTTCCCCATCATTTATATTCATAGAAGGCGAACCTATAAAACTTGCAACAAATTCGTTTGCTGGTTCGTTATATATATCAAGCGGTGTTCCAACTTGTTGTATACTTCCTTTATTTAAAACCATAATACGATCTCCCATAGTCATTGCTTCTATTTGATCGTGAGTAACGTAAATCATCGTAATTCCTAATCGTTGCTGAATTTCTCTAATTTCAATCCTCATCTGTGCACGTAATTTCGCATCTAAATTCGAAAGTGGTTCATCCATTAAACAAATCGGTGCTTGACTGACGATGGCCCTAGCAAGTGCAACACGCTGTCTTTGCCCACCTGATAGTTGCCCAGGCTTCATTTTGACATATTCCTTCAACCCTACCATCTCAACAGCTTCCATCAATCGTTTTTGTCGTTCTTCTTTCTGTACTTTTCTTACCTTAAGTCCAAATAAAATATTTTCTTCTACAGATAAATGTGGGTATAACGCATAATTTTGAAATACCATTGATAGATTACGGTCTTTCGGCTCTAAATCATTTGCAACACGTTCATTAATCATTAAATCTCCCGAAGAGATTTCTTCTAAGCCAGCGATCATTCGTAGTAATGTACTTTTTCCACATCCCGAAGGCCCAACTAAAACAAAAAATTCTCCCTTCTTAATATGAACTGATACGTCTTTAACCGCTGTCTCTTCCGCATTTTTATATACCTTTGAAACATCTTTCAATTCGATCACAAGGTTGCACTCCTTTTTTCTTCTTGTATCCATACTTCATAATGACTCGTTGAAATCGCACTTGCTCCTGCACGAATGGCAATTTCCGCATCTTCCCGCGTTTGAATCAATCCGCCTGCAATAATAGGAAATTCTATTTCCACTGCTAGCTGCTTAATAATTGAAGGCATAATACCAGGCATAATCTCTACTGCATTCGGTTTAGTCGTTTTACAATTTTCAATTGATTTTGTAAGAGATAAAGTATCGACAATAAAAATACGTTGAATCGTTTTTAATCCAATTTTATTGGCATTTCGAATTGTCGAACCTTTTGTTGAAATAATGCCTTGTGCTCCGATAACATCTTGAATATACAAAAGAGCTTCCTCTGTATTCGTATTTAAACCTTGTATAAAATCACAATGAAGAAATACATCATGTCCATGTTTCTGTAATTCGTATACACGCTCTGGTAACTCCAGCATTGAACCAGTCATAAGAAAAACTGTTTTCGGTAATTTTTTGTATGTTTTGTACCCTTTCCAATCTTTTATCATCGCAATATAAGGTTCTTTAAACATTTATTCCACCTAGCTTTTCTATTTTTATCCAAACTAAAAACACCTACTTACATAGAACACCTTTCTCCTTATTTGAACTCTAGGGAATAGAGCACACTTAAGAAAGCGGCACGTTATATGTAAGCGGGTGTTCTCAAATGTTCTCTACCCTAGTTATTTTGTTACCTTTACTATATTACGCATTTATTAAGTCAGTTTTGATAAATTGTTAATTAGATGTTAATCGAATGTTAATATTCACCATATTACTTTTACAATAATCTAGATATACGAATAAACTCCAACAGCAAACAACTGTGTTTAAAATTTAAGTGATATGCAAATTCATTCCATAATTAATCAATTCTAGTTTTCTTGCCACTGCTTGCGAAGCAAAGTTATCCCAAGAAGTACTATAAAGCGGAATGCGCTTTTCCTCTTGTATTGATAGTGCCCAGGCTGTAACGACATCAGCACCATATCCATTCCCTTGAAACTCCACTAAAGTTTCCACACTTGCCTCAGCAGCTACGGGCGTACTTCTGGCACTGCAACATATAGAAACTACCTTTTCATTTTTTACAATTGCAAAATAAGGTTGCCTCCATTCCATCTGTTCTATTAGATTAGAAAAATTTTCTCGCAAAAGCTCTTTATTCTTCTCTGTTATTTGTATTGTTCTAGTTGGCTTATGTAAATTATTAGGGAACATGAAAGCAGGACCCACCCAAATATTCTCCACCGTTCTCTCTTCATTTAATACTTTAATGATCTTTGCTATCTCAATGTGATTTGAGCATTCTCGGATTAATTTCTCAATCTTACTTATCATTTCACCATGCAGTTTATAATGATACCTCGTTATATTCCCTTCACGAGTTCTGCTAAGAAAAAAACGTGGTGCTTTCAGATTTCCATTTTCATTTACACACTTTATTCTTCCTACTTGATTATGAACAAATAAAACTTCTGCCTGAATTGCTATTAACTCAAGTTCTGAAAATCGCATTTATACCCTCCTTAATTACTATTTGTAGCCTTCTCGATATAGCATCCATCCATTTTTTCAAAACAAAAATCCCATTTAAATACACATTACTGAATCCATCATACTAAAATGACTTCTTCATTCTGTCTATCTAAATGGGATTATTTCGTGCTTTTTATTTCTTCAGCTTGTTATTCCGCCAGTTGTGGTTGCGGCTGTACTACTTCATTCGCTCCAGCTATCCTCAACATATTCGCAATATCTTTAAAACCTCTTTTTTCAGCATATTGCAGCGGCGTAATATTTTCCTTATTGGCCATATTTACATCTGCCCCGTGGTCAATAAGCATTTGAATTACTTTCTTATGACTTTCACTACCATTTCCTAATACAATTGCTTCTAATAAAGCTGTTCCACCACGTTCATTCTTATAATTCACATCAATATCTGTATGCTCTAATAATTCTTTAACAACCTCTACATGGCCACGCTCAGATGCAGAAATAAGTGCCGTTCCACCTGACTTAGTCGTTTCCTTCGTATTAACTCCTGCATTAATTAATACTTTTACAATATCCGTATATCCTTCTCTACTTGCATAAAGAAATGGATTGCTTTGTTTTTCGTCTTGAATTTCAATATCAGCACCCGCATCAATTAATGCTTTAACTGTCTCTACATGATTTTGATACGTCGCTGCAAGGACAGGCGTTTCTCCGTTGTCACCTTCTACATTGATATTCGCTCCATCTTGGATCAGCTTCATAGCTGTTTCTGTGTCTCCAAGCGTCGCAGAAAGTAGCAACTGTTTGTCCATTAAATTTATACTTTTTTCTTCTTTAGATTCTTCCTGTTCTTTATGCTTCTCTTTTTTCTTTTCGTTTTTCACATGAACCGGTTTTGATTCTGGCTCTTCTTGCTTATCGCAAGCCACTACCGTCATTAAAAGTCCTAATAACATACATAATAAAATTTTTTGTTTTCTCACAACTACAGCTCCTATGAAAGATAATGTTTTCTTAACCATTCCTCCATCACATACAATAACTCTTCTTGAGTACATTTATCCATAAGCCTTTTAGATTCCTTCTTTAATCGGATTATCTTAAACTTATACTATGTTTCTCAACCTATTGGAATGATACGCCTGATGGCCTCATCATTAACATTATGAAGCAATTAGTTTAGCACGTTTTTACCGCATTTGTATACATTTCTAAAAAGTACATAAATGATTGCTTTAGGTTACTATATTCCATTGTAACCGTTCTTCTAAAATTTTTACACCTTTTCTATATTTGCACCTGAGTAATAATAGAAAAAGACAACTATATAGTTGTCTTTTTCTATTATTAATGATGCCCACCGTGATTCCCTTTTTTCGATTTTCCCATCATCTCTTTATTCATTTCCCATTTATGCTCTGATAACTCTTTATACGAAAGAACTTTCCCCTTATAGTTAGATACAAAACTCTCTGCATCTTTTTTATTTTTAAATGAAATGACATTATAAGCCATCGGTGTCGTTATTGTTTTATCATATACGTAAGTAGCATCTTCCAACGAAACCCAATCTTTCGAATCATAATCTCGAACAAATTTTTCTTTCGTCTTTTCACCTGAATTGATCTCCATCCATTTATACATGCAACCAATATCATCAAACTTTAATGCTTTTCCATTTTCTAAAATAATTTCAGTTGCGAATTGATTATCGATTACCCCAATTTGGCAAATGTCACACTTATCATTTTTCTCATTAATCGCAACAGCTGTTAGTTCTTTTTTCCCACATCCTACTATCGTAAATATGAAACATAAACATATAGCAAGTACGACATATTTTACTTTCATCAATATTCCTCCCTAGAAACCGTATACTCCACGAAAAGAATACCAAAAGGTTGTGTGAGATTTGTGAAAAAACAATGTTCTTTTTGTAATATATGGAACAAAAAAGAGATGTGCAGTTACTTCTACACATCTCTCATCATTCACAACCAGTAATTAACAAATCATCTTCTAACTTAACTAATAATGTATCCGTATCAATTTCCTGTCCAACTTCTACATTTACTAATCTTATATTTCCACTGATCCCTACCCCGATTTTCTCAAGCTCACCATCGTACTTTCGAATCATCATTAATTTTTCCCATTCATATACGTAAGAGGATTCATTAATAAAAATCTCCTCTACTTTGCCTTTACATGAACTATAAATTTCTTCTATTCTTGTTTCCATTCAAAATCTACTCCCTACTTCACGCTTCGCTATTTCCATCTTATTCTATCATTCTTGCATACAGGCATTTATCTTTTTAAAAATTCAAAATTACCCTGTGAACAAAATGATCAAAATAAAGATTATGCTTCTAATGATGTTATTTTTCAAATTATTTACCATTCCAATTGAACCTTTTATTATAAACAAAAAACCTTTTATCTGAATTTTTATTTTATTTTGAAAGCGTAATCATTTTTTGAGGGGGAGATTACATGGTAGCATTACTCGGATTTACAATGGTATTTGTCTTTATGTTTTTGATTATGACGAAACGTATGTCTGCACTAGTAGCATTAATATTAGTTCCAATTATTTTCGCATTAATTGGTGGCTTTTATGCCAATATGGGCCCGATGATGTTAGAAGGAATTCAAAAGCTAGCACCTACTGGTATTATGCTTATGTTCGCCATTTTATATTTCGGAATTATGATTGATAGCGGTTTATTTGATCCTGTTATTAGTAAAATTTTAAAATTTGTAAAAGGTGATCCTTTAAAAATTGTTGTTGGTACAGCTATTCTTACTATTATCGTTTCATTAGATGGGGACGGAACAACAACATATATGATTACAGTTTCCGCAATGTATCCACTATATAAACGTCTTGGAATGAATCCACTTATATTAGCTGGGGTTGTTATGTTAGGAGCAGGTGTTACAAATCTTACACCTTGGGGTGGACCAACTGCTCGGGTTATGAGTGCTCTTGGACTTGATGCATCAGAGCTCTTCACACCACTTATACCAGGAATGATTGCTGGTGCAATTTGGGTAGTTTTCGTTGCCTATTATCTTGGAAAAAAAGAAAGAAAGCGTTTAGGAATTATGGATGTACAATATTTAAAACAAATGCAAACAATGGATGAGCAAGCTGCGACAGTTGAAGCTGCCGTGCATAAACGCCCTAAACTTCTATGGATTAACTTTTTATTGACCGCTACATTACTTGTCTGTCTCATACTAGAAGTTATGCCGCTACCTGTTCTATTTACAGTCGCTTTTGCTATTGCTGTTATGATTAACTATCCTAACTTAGAACAGCAAAAAGAGCGTATTGCGTCTCACGCTGGAAACGTATTAGCGGTTGTTTCTCTCGTCTTTGCTGCTGGAATTTTCACAGGTATTCTATCTGGAACAAAAATGGTAGATGCAATGGCTCAAAGTGTCGTTACTCTTATACCAGATGCACTTGGCCCCCAACTTCCAATTATTACAGCTTTACTAAGTATGCCGTTCACATTTTTCATGTCTAATGATGCCTTTTACTTCGGTGTATTACCTATTTTAACGAAAGCTGCTGCCGCTTACGGAATTAGTGCAGCAGAAATGGGACGTGCTTCGTTACTCGGTCAACCTGTTCACTTACTGAGTCCCCTCGTTGCTTCCACTTATTTATTAGTCGGAATGGCCAAGGTTGATTTTGGTGAACACCAACGATTCACTTTACTTTGGGCTGTTGGAACGACAATAGTTATGTTGATTACTGGAATTGTAATTGGAATTATTCCAATATAAGATGAAACTAGAAAAAACAGTAGAGGAAATGTAATAATCCTCTACTGTTTTTATTGTTGTAAAAATCCCTTATGAAGAAACGCGGAAATACCTTCTTTCTGGCCTTCCCACACTTCCATATATAAGCTCCGCATGCACTTTCTTTCCAGAGATCAAATACTCTAAATAGCGCCTAGCAGTTGATCGGCTTACACCTACCATTGAACTTAGTATCTCTGCAGTAATTCCCTCTTCATTAATAGTTAGCATATGCTTTTTTATTTTTGCTAACGTTAAAGGATCGATTCCTTTTGGCGCATATTCTATTGGATTTGCCTGCACCCCTCTTTGGGACCATAGATGTTCAATCTGTTCTGAAGATAATTGAGCATTTTTCTTTAACTTCGTAATCTTCTTTTGATAACCTTCTAAACTTGTTTTAAACCGATCAAATGTAAGTGGCTTTACGATATAATCTGTTACCCCGCCTCGTAAAGCATGCCACACTACATCCGTCTCTGATGCGGCTGTAATCATAATAATATCTGTATCATGCAAATTATGCCTAATATATGTGACGAGTTCTGTCCCTTGCATGTCAGGTAAATATACATCTAGTAAGACGAGTTGTGGCTTTACAAACTCTAGCCATTCTTTCGCCTGTTCCCCAGTCGTTGCTGTTCCAATTACTTTAAACCCCTCAATTTTTTCAGTAAAACGACGATGAATTTCCGCAATCCGAATATCATCTTCTACAATCAATACTTCAATCCCCTCATTCATTACAATTCGCCTCTCTCTTTCGGTAATGCAATGATAAATAAAGCACCACCTAAATCCCCTTTTTCAATCGCAATACTTCCATTTAAGTCTTCCACTAACTCTTTCACTTTCGCTAATCCATATCCACGTTTTTCGCCCACTTTCGTCGAAAAACCTTTATAGAATATACTTGTAATTATTTCATCATGAACACCTTGTCCTGAATCTTCTACTTCAATTAATATTTCTTCCCCAATGTCTGTTACAAACATTCTTACTTTCTTATCATGATCTTGATTTCTTTCAATTGCTTCAAATGCATTCGTGATCAAATTCCCTAAAATAGAAACAACGTAATTACTCTCAATATGCGGACTTAACTCTTCTAAACTACTTTCCCGATCTAACATAAAATCAATCTTCAACTCTCGCGCCCTATTATAAAATCCAATTAAAATCCCACCTAACCATGGATTTTGAATTCGTTTCATAATAAATTGAACGAACTCTTGATATACTGCCGTTTCCTTATGAATAAGCTCTAAAGCATCTTCATAAGACTCTAATTGAATAAGACCTGAAAGCGTATACAATAAGTTGTTATATTCGTGCGTTTGCGCCCGCAATGCCTCTGTATACTGCCGTGTTTGAGATAATTCCGCTGTTAATTGATCCATCTCAGATTTCAGGCGTAAACTGGATACTACACCAGTTACTTTATGATTAACTTTAATAGGTAGGCGATTGGCAATAACATCCTGCCCCTTTATATTTAATTGGCGATCAAATTGTTCTTCTCCGGTTTGAAGCACATCCAGTATCGATGAATTAGGAATAACATCTAAAATAAATTCTCCCATTATATTTTGTTGTTTATCTAAAGAAAGGATATCGTATGCCGCTTGATTTACTAAACTAACCATTCCATTTTTATCGATTACTACAATCCCTTCACGTACAGATTGAATAACTGTACTATGCTCCTCGTATAAAGATGAAATTTCTTCTGGCTCCATTCCAAACATCATCCGCTTAATACTTTTTGCTAAATATACAGAGCCTATTATCCCAATTAACAGACCTGTTATTGTAATCCAAAACACACGCTTTCCATACACTTCTATCGCTCCATGAATATCATCCATTGAAAAACCAACAGATACTACACCAATAATTTCATTATCCTGATTACGAATCGGGACTTTTCCGCGTAGTGAAGGCCCTAATGATCCCGTTGCTTTCGAAACATAAGATTCCCCTTCTAATAGAACCCCTTCATTATCTCCGCCAACCATTCTCTCTCCTATTTTATCTCGCTTAGGATGCGCATAACGAATACCATCTTTATTTCCAACTACAATAAAATCAGCATCTGTTTCGATTCGAATTTTTTCTGCAATTGGCTGAATAATAGAAGCTGGATTTTCTTTTTGAAAAGCTTCCCCGATTTCCGGTATAGCAGCAACTGTTTTCGCAACATGCAACGCTCTTTTTCCGATTTGGTCTTCTACTGTTTCAGATAATATGTAGTAAAATAAATAACTCGTTAACAGAAGCACAGCAAGAATAAGTGTACTAATAGTTAATGTAATTCTCGGTTGCAGTTTCAATTTCTTCAATTTCAAAATCATTCCCCTAACATCAATGAAGATAGAATTTAAAGAAAATACAGTCTTTTGTTTTCGTATTTAATCATAACACGATTACTATATATTTCTTCACTTTATCTCATTACCGTTGCCATAAAAAAGAAACGAAGTAAAATGATTACCTCGTTTCTTAACACTTGCCTCTTATACTTTAAACTTGCCAATCATCCCTTGTAATTCTTCCGCCATTTGCGATAGATGAACTGCTGCTGCATTTATTTCATCTACTGAAGCTAATTGCTCTTCAGAAGAGCCCGCGATATTTTGGACGCTTGCTGCGTTTTCTTCAATCGTTGCTGCAATTTCATTAATAGATGCACTTACTTGTTTTGCATCTACCGTCATTTGCTTCGCTACTTCTACCATACTATCAATTTGTACTACTGTATCATTTGTAGATTTCAATATTTCTACAAAGCTTTTCTTCGTTTCATTTGCAACTACAAGCCCTGATTGTACCTCTGTCCCAACTTGATTCATAGAGCTTACTGTTTCTTTTATATCAAATTGTATCTCTTTCACTAGCTTATCAATTTCCGTAGAAGATTGTCCCGATTGTTCTGCTAATTTCCGTACTTCATCGGCTACAATTGCAAAACCTCTTCCTTGTTCCCCAGCTCTTGCAGCCTCAATTGCAGCATTTAATGCTAATAAGTTTGTCTGCTCTGCAATATGTTGAATCACTTCAAGGATTGCTCCAATTTGTTTCGACTTATCATCTAATAAAACAATGACTTTATCTGACTTTGAAACAGACTCATGAATTAATTGCATTTGATTCACAGTTTGCTCAACTAACTTTCCACCATCTTCAGCTTTTTTCTTCGTATACATAGAGGCTGTAGATACTAATGAAGAACTATCTGCAACACGCTGAACTCCTTCTGTAACTTCTTCTAATAATGTTGCTCCTTCTTCAACTTCTCTCGTTTGTATTTCAGCCCCACTCGATACTTGCTCTATCGCCTGTGTAATTTGTTCCGTCGCTTCACTTGTCTGCTTCATGCTAGCTGTTAATTCTTCTGAAGATGCTGCTACATGACTTGCTGAAATATTTATATTTGAAATGACATTATGTAATGATAATGCCATCTCGTTAAAGCTTTCTCCTAACTGCCCAATTTCATCTTTAGAATGAACTGTAATTGATTCTGTTAAATCACCTTCACTAATTTTTTTCGATGATATTACAAGTTGTTTTAACGGTTTAATAATAGAAGCAATTATAAAGTAAATTAAAACCCCGCCGATCATTAATGAAATACCAATAACAGTTATCGTTTTATAGAAAATAGGCTCCGCCGCTTGAATAATTTCTTTTGAAGGCATAATTCCTGCTATTTTCCATCCAGTTTTCTTACTCGTTTTAAAAGTAATATTACGATCTTCACCATCTAATGAATAATGAAAATCACCAGCTTCCTGTTTATAAAATTCCTTACTAAGTTTCTCTTCTAATTTCTCTCCTGGCTTCAGTGTCGGGTGTGCGACTACATTTTTATCTTGATCAAATATCGCTACATGCCCTTCCTTACCGATATTAACCATCTTAGAAGTAGTTACAATATCATTGATAATTAAGTCAATCCCGAGAACACCACTTTTATCTTCGTTTTGTTTTGCTAGTGTAATAACAATATTACCTGTCGTTTTTGACTTATATGGAGCAGTTACAATCACTTCTCCGCTTTTTTTCACTGCCTCTTTATACCAATCTCTTTCTGTAGGATTATATCCTTCGGGCATTTGAATAGCTGGTGATTGAATAAATTGTCCATTACTAGATCCTGTATAGATCGCTTCCATTTCTGGATGTAATTTATTATATTCTTCTAGTTTATTTTGGATGTTTTGAATTTGATCCGCTTGGTAACTTGATTGTGTAAATAATTTCGTAAAATAAGTTGCATCTACTTTTTTACTATCCAATTCCTTATTAATTACATTATCCAAAATTTTTATATTATCTTTCGCCGATTTTAAAATCGTTTCATTAAAATTTGTTTTCGCCTGCTGATAAGACGTCCAACCAATTACAATACTTGGAAGAATTAAAATAATAATAAATGACACAAGTAACTTTGTTTTTAAACTACTACTCCTTAATTTCCTTTGAAACATATTCCTACCCCTTCATACCGTTTTACATGCAATAACTTACAATTAATCTATTTATAAAAATTATAAGATATAAATACGTTAATGAGACTCTTTATTTCTCTTTACTCATCTTTCTAAATTTAAAAGATTATTGCATACATACTTCATTCTATAAAAATTTAATAATTAAAACAATGTATAAAAATGTATATTATTCGAAATATTATAATTCACAGAAGAACCTCTAGTATCCCACTTACTAGAGGTTCTTTCCATCTTACTATTCTTTAGTTTTTTCTACTTCTTTTTCCTTATCTTCTACTACAGATACAACAGGTTTATCATTTGCTAATTGTTGTACTGCCCCTTTTCCTGCAAACCCTTCTAATAACTCTTTTAAATCAATACCAGAAGAAGCTTTTAGTGTTTCCTGCATTGTTGCCATTAAATCAGTCGCATACCCTGCAACTTTTCCGGCACCGCTATTCTTTCCACCACCGCCTGTATCAACGACTGTAATTTTATCAATGTTGCTAAGCGGACTCGCAATTTCTTTCGCATAACTTGGAAGCATTTTAAGAACCATATCCATAATCGCGGCTTGCCCATATAATTCAAATGCTTCTGCAATTTTTTGTTTCGCTTCTGCTTCTGCTAAACCTTTTAACCTAATAACATCTGCTTCCGCTGTACCTTGCGCCTTTTGTACTTCTGCCTTTGCCTGACCTTGTGCTTTTTCAATTTCTGCTTTTGCTAAACCTTCTACACGAACTTCTTCTGCACGTGCTCTTGCTTCTGCTTCAATTTTATATTGATCCGCATCTGCTTTTTTCATTTGTTTTACTTTTTCCGCTTCAGCTGATTGTTCAACAGCATAGCGATCTGCATCTGCCTTTTTCTTTACTTCTGCATCGTATTGCTTTTCACGACGCGCAATCTCTTTTTCTTCTAACTCAATTTGCTTTTCACGCTCAATGATTTTAACTCGCATTTGCTCTTCTGTAACACCTTGTTGTGCTTTCGCTTGTTGTAATTCGTAAGAAAGATCTGCATCTGCACGAGCTTGTTCTTGGTCCCTCTTATAAGATTGTACTTTTAATTCCTTATGTTTTTCAGCTTCAGCGATTTGTGCATCACGTTGATATTCTGCTTCTTTTGCTTCTTTCTCAGCACGAGCTTTTTCAATCCGTGCCTCTTTTTCACGCTCTGCATTCGCAACTGTTGCATCACGCTTAACCATTGCAATTTGCGGCTGACCAAGTGCATCTAAGTAACCGTTTTTATCCATTATTTCTTTAATTGTAAAGGAAACGATGCGAAGTCCCATCTTCTTCAAATCAGTAGAAGCCACTTCATGCACCTTTTGTGCGAATTGCTCTCTATTACTATAAGCATCTTCTACTGTCATAGAAGATAAAATAGCACGTAGATGCCCTTCTAAAACTTCTTTTGCTTCTACTTTTAACTCTTCCGTTTCTTTTCCTAAATATTGTTCAGCTGCTGTAGAAACTTCTTCAATTGTCGATCCTACTTTAATAATAGAAACACCGTTTACTGTAATCGGTACACCTTGTTTCGTATAGGTATCACGTGTTCCAACTTCTAATTTGTAGTTTAATAAGCTAAGAAGTTCTGCCCGTTGCATAATTGGAACAACGAAAGTACCACCACCGCGGATAATCTTAATCTTCTTTCCATCATCAGTGGTAACGACATTCTTTCCACCACCAAGCCAGTTCCCTGTTACAATTAATGCTTCGTCCGGGCCAACTGTACGATACTTCGTAATAAATACTAAAATGAGTAAAAGTAAAATTGCGAGTAAAACTCCACCGATAATTAATGGAATCGTCATATAAATTCCCCCTTATAATTTTGGTTTCTTTAAAGAATAAGCGATGTTTTGTACAAGTAAAACACCATCTTGAACTCCTTCAATAATGACCTCGGTTCCTTGTGAAATATCTTTTTTTCCAATTGTTTTCGCTGGTATTGCATTACTTCCAAATTGGGATGAGATTAATACTTCTCCAAATCCTTCTGTAGGAATTGTCGTAATGACTTCCCCCTTGCAACCAATGAATTCATCCATACGTTGCACAGTATTTTGTTCCGCTTCTGCAATTGGTTTTAAAATTAGTATTTTCATTATGAAAACACCGATAAAAGATATAGCAAATGAGGACCCGAAAATAACGAGACTATTATAAGAATATAAATATTCTCCTATATAACTAAGTCCACATAACATGGCGAAAAAACTAAGTAGCAACGTTACAACGGATACAGATCCTCCACCAAAGCTAAATATTGATTCAAATATATCTCCAAAGAAGATATAAATGACAGTAAGTATAGTTGCAATTATAAATCCGTATAAATAAATTGTTTCAAGTGGATAACCAAACAAGACCATTTCTTATCCCCCTTTCTTAAACAATCCCTTTTTTGTTATGTGTATGCCCCACCTCTTTCAAAAATTATTAATCTTAATTTTCAGTTATTTAATTTTTAAAGAAAAACCTGTAAGACAGGTCTCTAAAAAAGAACAGGAGAAACCTATTGTGACAGGCTCCTCCTAGTAAATAACCGATATATTGTATATCTATATAATATACTGTTTTCCACAAAAAGTAAAGTTAAACATACATTGGAAAAGCACTTATTTTACTGATAATGCGTACGTTCCATCGCCATTATCATATTTATATACATACAAGTAATACTTACCTGGTTTTGCATTAAATTTTGCTTCTATATGATTTCCATTAGCTTGACCATAAGCTGCGTAATTTTGCATATCTGATTCATGGTGAAGTACCCATGTCATCCCGATTCCATACTCATTTAAAACAGAAATATCGATATCTTTCGCTGATGCGACATTAAATGTATAAACATCGGTATGATCCCCACCGATAAGGCTACCTTTTATAGTAGTGTTTAACCCAATACGATTTGCTTCCTCTGAACGATTATTTGGTTCAGATTCTGTTAAACTCCCATCTTTAATCGTAACAGTTGTTTCATTTCTGCTCTCTTTACCTTTATCATCTTTTACTCTTAACGCTACTTTATAAGTTCCTTCTCTTTCATATGCATGTACTGGATTAACTTCTGTACTTGTACTTCCATCCCCGAAGTCCCATAAATAAGAAACGATTTTTCCATCTTCATCGTTTGACCCATCACTTTTGAATTGAATTCCTTCTTTTACAAGCCCGTTATAAGGTCCGTTTACATTAACCGTCGGAGCTTTATTTTCTCCGTCATCTTTTGCGATACCGTGGAAGACTACATCATATTCAAATTGATTAGAGCTATTCACACGGTAATTGACGAAATATGCTGTAACCGTTTTGTAGCCACTCCATTCTTTTTGCGTCAATTGTTCTAAAGCCTCATTTACTCTTTTACTCATTGCTTTCCAGTCTTCTGACTCACCTTTTGTTACACTACCTGTAAATGTGCCTTCTAATGTAAATGTATTAAAGAATTGAGATGTATGCTTTGTCATTTTTGTATCTTTCATAGACAACGTTTCACTAATTTCTTTCTTCACTTCTGTTAGTGCTTTTGGTGCATGTTCAGCTAAATAATCATCTGCTACTTCCGGCACATTGTACTTATCTTGATTATCAATTAACTGCTGCATATACTCTTGATACTCTTTATTTAACTTAGAATCTTTACTTAAAGTCTCACGATACGTATCATAATTTCCCACATCATTCGAACGAATTAAATCTTGAATTTTATCAAACGTTTCAAATTGATGAGTATATAAGTAAGACTGCAATGCGAACGAGTAGTTATAGAAATCCCAAGAACCATATTTAGCAAATAGTGTACGCTCTGCTGTATAACGACTTGCAGGATCAGATGATAATCCACTAATGATGCTCTTTCTTGGTACAACGTTATTTGTACGAGTAGATCCTGCGAAAAATTCTGCATTCCCTTCTTGGAACCAAGTTAATCTTTCATTTTGATACATATCTCCTCTTCCAAATAAACCGGGAACTTCATATCTCCCTTGAAGATAATGAGTAAACTCATGACGGAATAACTCTTCTAAACTATAAATACTTTGCTCTGGCGTACGCTCATATGTAAAGAATGTCCCTGTCTCTTCAATATAAATTCCACCGTTGTTTGTTTCATATCCATACAATTGTCTATTTAACTGGTATTCGTCTGGAGTATTATAGATTACTATCGTTAATACGTCGTCTGCATTACCTTGTTCTAAAGCTTTGTCATTTCCGATCACACGGTGATATTGCGCTTTTACTTCCTTCGCAGCCCAATATAATCTCTTGATTTTTTCTTCTGACACTTTATCCCCAGTTTTAAATACAATAGATCCATCATCGAATGTATACGTTTTTGGTAAGTATTGCACTTTTCCTTCTTTACGTATCTTCTCTAAATCTACCGTATTCCCGCTATAATCTTTCCCATTATAGTTTGTTGTAATTTGTTCTACTGCAACAAAATACGGCTCACTTAAACGCGGGTACATATGCATTGCCTGTGTAACAACCTCTAATCCTTTATTTGGATTACTATGAAACTTACCTAAACGACTAGCAAAATAAATTCCATTATTAACGAGCCATTTATTTTCTGGCGTTACTTCATTTAGAAGAGCAATACGATTTATTTCATTAATAAACCCATCTACTTTTCCATACCACATCGTTTCATTCGCTTCTTTACGAGCCTCATTTAAGTAAGACTGTATATCATAATCAATGCCTTGCATCATATCGTATACAGCTTGTCCTTTCATACGATCGTCTACATATGCATTAAAATTATCATTATATTGTTTTAAAATATTCGATGCGTATTGCACCGTTTCAACATCACTTGATGCATTACTAATTAATTTTCCGTATGCAGATACGACTGTATCTTGCTCATTTGTTCCAAGCTTAAAGTTGGGATTTTTCGCAATAGCTTTTAACGCTGGTAAACATTTGTCCTGGAAGCTTCTTTCATTTAAGTCGCTTAATTCATTATTATAAAATGCAAGATAAAAAGCTGAACGTAACACTTCAGTAAACGTTTGAATTCCTTTTGAATCATCTTTCGTAAATGTACTACCTCTATGAGCTAATTCGTCTATAATTACTTGCATTTTTCCGTTATCTTTATAAAAGGCTTTTGCATCTTCATTAAACTGGAATAAGTCTGTAATTTGGTGCCACTTAATACTGCCTAACGTTTCAATTAATTCTTGATCATTCATTTTGTTTAAATCAGCCATTGAATAGCTTTCTTTAGCTTGCTTTACTGCCGATTTCTTCGTAATAGATGCTGGTCGCTGTGAAAAATCTCCTACTTTTAAACGTTCTTGAAATGATAATGTTTCCTCGGCTTTAGAAGCGTGTCCGATCTCATCTACTGGTTTTTCAATTCCAACTGGTTTCGAATGCAATACATTATACGGTACCTTTTCTTCTGCTGATACATTCGTTTGAATTGCTCCGAGCGATAGCGCCATTGTACTAATACTAAGCAACACTTTATTGATCTTTGATTGCTTGTTCATATTATTGCCCCCTATTTATATATTCCATTCAAGAAATTAACATATTATCTAGATGAAATGATATAAAATGCAATATTTCATATTATTTCTTCATACATTTTGAACATATCGTGAACGAAAGGGACTTACAGTTTCCGCTACAGTTGCTCCATTATTTAAGCAATCGAAACATCCTCGTATTAATATCCTTCCCCTATTCAAAAAGCCCTTATCATAAGCATATTTCAACATGAAATTGCTATAATAAGGGCTTCTCAAAAACTTATATAATCATTTTATATAATAATAAGATAAAACGTTATTTATTTCTTAAATAATCTCTTTCTAAATACAAACATACTTAATGCTGAAAGAACAAGTGCTAATCCAGAAAGTAAGGTCGGTGTGTTAGCTTGACCACCAGTTTCTGCTAAAGACTTCTGATTTTCCTCTTGCTTATTAGCATGTTGTTTATTTGAATCTTTTTCTTTCGCACTCTCTTGTCCTACCACTTTTACTGGACCAACTTGATTATTCCCTTTTGGCTCTTGATCCAATCCAGTTGCTGATTCTTTTACCTCTTCTTTTGTACCTGCAACTTCTTTCGCCGGTTCTTTCACTTCTTCTTTTGTACCTGCAACTTCTTTCGCCGGCTCTTTTACTTCTTCTTTTGTTTCTTCAATTTCTTTTACCGGCTCTTTTACTTCTTCTTTTATTTCTTCAACTTCTTTTGTTGGTTCTGTCACTTCTTCTTTTTCAACTATATTCTGGATAACTGTTCCATTAAAGCTTATACTAGTTTCATCCGAATCTAAATCAAATTTATATACCTTTTCACCTGGAGTACTCCATTTCATTACTCCGTTATTAAACGTTCCACCCTCACTTGTTAGTTTAATATTCTCAATAGTTTCTCCTTCTAAGTCATATACCGGAACTTGAATTTCTTCATTTACTTTCGCTTCATTTAAAATGATTTTTTGTCTTCCGGCATCAATTGAAAACCATTGACCTAATTGTATTAACGGCCTTACATCACGAATCTCATTTCCAGCTAATTTTAAACTGAGTAGGTCTAACATTGAACCAAGAACTGATACATCTTTAATATGATTATCCGCAAGGTTTAACCACTGTAAATTTTCCAGTGAAGATAACGGCGTTATATCTTCAATTTTATTATGAGATACATTCACGTCTTTCAATTGTTTCAAGTTTGAAATGAACTCAATATTTTTCAACCCTACTCCTTCTAAAGTGAGGTTTTCTAAGTTCGTCATGTATTCTAAACCAGTTAGATCTTTTATCTCTTTTCCTTTTTCTTTAGGTATCTCTAATGTTTTAATCTGTAATAAATCTTCTTTTGTTATAGGGGCATTTAGATTCTCTCTACCAAAATTCTTTTTATTAATATGTTGTTGTAAATTTTTATCAAGAATTACATTTTTACTTTCTGTTTGTTTTTCAACTATACTTTGTATAACCGTCCCATTAAATCTTATTTTACTTTCAGCAGGATTCGTATCTAGTTTAAATTCATATATTTTTTCTCCAGGACTATTCCATTTTATAAATCCGTTACTCAGCGTAGCCCCCTCACTTTTCAATTTAATATTTTGAAGTGGCTCTCCTTTAAAATTGTATACTGGAATTTTTATTTCTTCATCTACGCTTGCTTCATCTAAAAAGATTTTTTGTCTTTGAATATCTATTGAAGTTCGCTTACCCAATTCCTCAACAGACTTTATGTCAGAAATTTCATTCGCTCCAAGATTTATCTCATGTGAATTTTTTAAATTACTCAGTGGCGATATATCAGAGATATAATTCTCTTCTAAATTCAATACTTGTATTTTTACTAATTTAGATAATGATGATATATCTTTTATTTCACTATCAGCAATTTCTAGTTCAATAAGATTACTCATTTTACTAATAGGCTCAACATCACTAATTTTATTATTTCCTATCCATAATAGATTCACATTCTTTAACTTCTCAATACCCGAAAGATTACTAACTTGATTATTTGCTAAGTATACTTCTTCTAACGATAACACTGTAAATAATGGTGTAAGATCCTTTATATTATTACCAATTAAATCTAATATTTTAATCTTTTTCATTTGACTTAACGGTGTAAGATCTGCAATTTTGTTATCTCTTAAAAAGAGCATGTCAAGATTCTCTAGCTTAGAAACGGGTTGAATGCTTTCAATTGGATTAGAGGATAAATCTAAATATTTCAAATGTCTCAATCCTGAGATAACAGATATGTCTGTTACATTAGACTCTCTTAATGTCAACTTCTCTAAGTTTGTCATATATTCTAAACCAGCTATTTCATTTATCCCCTCACCTGAGTATATGGATAATGTTTTAATTTGTAATAAATCTTCCTTCGTTATAGGTTCATTTATATTTTTTCTCTCTAAATTATATTTATTAATATGCTGTTGTAATTTCTTATCAACTATTACATTTGCACTTTCATCTTGTTGATCCACTTTATCCTCTTTATTTTCCTTTTGTTCTTCTGGAACATTGTTTTCTAAATTTAATGCATTTACTTCAAACTGTACTTGATACTTATTGTCATAAGCCATCGTCGGAATATAAATATGCATTTGCATATTATATCTTTTTCCTAATTCTCCAACTTCAAATTGAATAACCTTCGTCCCATTTTTCTTTTTATCCTCTGATATGACTTTTACATCATGGAATACACCAGGAGTATCAATATCCTCTGTTTTCAAGTATTGGAAGAAATCACTATCACTTAACGTTGCCGTTACAATTTTCTTTCCATTCTCAATTGTTAATTTCGGATTTTTTATATAAACAGCTGCCATAGATTCTTCATTCGTTTTATCTTTATACGCTTTAATAACAGCATCATATGTACCATCTTCTAAAGCATATCCCGTTTTATTAGCCTCAATTGCTACAGCTGCTAAAGCAGGCGTTGAATACGTAGCAAATGGAAGCGATAACGCCGCAGCGATAATCATCGCATTTATATGTTTTCTTTTATTTCTTTCCAACTTTACATCTCCTCCAAAATATATAAATCAAAATGTAATCATTTCTCGAATAAATGATAATGATTTTCATTATCGTTGTCAACTAAAAAAATAAAAAGTTTACAAAAAAATAACCCCTTTACAAGGGGTTATGCCATTTTTTCTCCTGATTCTTCTTTAAAAAAGCTCTTCATCGCATGAAATACATCTGCTTTTTGCTTTAAAATATAATACCTGAAATTCTCGTCTTTAATATTTTTATATGCTGACATAAGCGTACTGTGGCGGTTGTACTGATTCACTTCCCCATACCCAAACATATTACACTTCTTCATCAACTCTTCCACAAGCTTTACGCATCTAGCATTATCCGAAGTTAAATTATCACCGTCTGAAAAATGGAATGGATAAATATTATAACGGTCTGGTGAATATTTATTATCGATTAACTCAAGTGCTTTTTTGTATACAGAAGAACAGATCGTTCCGCCACTTTCCCCTTTTGAGAAAAACTCTTCTTCTGTGACGACCTTTGCTTCCGTATGGTGAGCAATAAACTCAATGTCTACGGTTTCATACTTTGTGCGTAAAAATCTTGTCATCCAGAAAAAGAAGCTACGTGCCATATACTTTTCCCATATCCCCATCGATCCACTCGTATCCATCATCGCTAATACAACGGCTTTTGAATCTGGCTTTAACACTTCATTCCAAGTACGGAACTTTAAATCTTCTTGGTGAATTGGATGGAAAGATGCTTTACCACGCATTGCATTTCGTTTATATGCAGATATCATCGTCCGTTTCTTATCAATATTTCCCCATAATCCTGTTTTTCTAATATCATTAAATTCAATATGTTCAATCCGGTTTTCATCCATTTCTTTTCTCTTTAAATTAGGCAGCTCTAACTCTTTGAAAAACGCTTGCTCCAATTCTAAAATTGAGACTTCTGCTTCATAATAATCTTCTCCAGCTGCATCTCCTGCCCCTTGCCCTTTTCCTGGTCCCTTCTGCTTTTGACCACCTGATCCATCTCTTGCAACAACATCACCAACTTTGCTGTCACCGTTTCCTTGCCCAACGTGTTTGTTTTTATCATAATTGTATCTAATCTTATATTCATCTAAAGAACGAATCGGTATTTTCACAACATCCTTGCCATTAGACATAACTATACTTTCTTCTGTTACAAGGTCTGGTAAATTATTTTTGATTGCCTCCTGCACTTTTTCTTGATGGCGTTGTTGGTCGTCATATCCTTTGCGATGGAGGGACCAGTTTTCCTGTGAAATCGTGTAATTTGGTTGGTTTTCTTCGCTCATTCCTTTCCCTCCTTACTGTAATTGTCTTCCTCTATGAACAGCAATCTATAATTTTGTTTTCTAGTGTGCGTAACTAGAATATTTGAAAAATAACTGTTCATCGAAAATCATCCCATAAACATATATAGCGTTTTTCATACAATACTCCGAGCATCCTAAACAAAATTTTGCCATTCACATAATAGAAAGAAACATTCAGCCGTTGATAAGAAAGAAACACAATGCATTGTTGCACACATTTTCGTTTTGCAACATATTGTATTGTGTTGGCTTTTTTGTATGAATGGTTGGTTACTCTATCATATGCATATTGTAAAAATAATTGACAAGAAATTCATAAAATCGCATCTTAATTTATTATATTCGGACAAGCTATGACACTTTTTACAAATATCAATAGATAACAAAACGCCGTCCCAAGAATAAGAGACAGCGTTTTGTTATCAAACTATCGATTTAACAAACTACCTACATATCGTAACAATTCATTCGCAGATGAAGAATTATAGCCATGCTCATCAATTAAGCGTGCAACAACATCATTGATTTTCTTAAGCTGATTTTCGTCTGGTGTTTTCGTTGATGTTGTAATTTTCACTATATCTTTTAAATCGGCAAATAATTTTTTCTGAATCGCTTCACGAAGACGTTCATGTGAATTATAATCAAAGCGTTTCCCTTTACGTGCATAAGCAGAAATGCGAATTAAAATTTCTTCACGGAATGCCTTTTTAGCATTTTCTGAAATTCCAATTTGCTCTTCAATCGAACGCATAAGTTTTTCATCTGGGCTCATTTCTTCGCCCGTTAACGGATCACGTAATTTTGATTTATTGCAGTATGCTTCGACGTTATCTAAGTAATTATCCATAAGTGTCTTAGCTGATTCTTCGTATGAATAAACAAATGCTTTTTGTACTTCTTTCTTAGCAATTTCATCGTATTCTTTTCTCGCTAATGAGATGAAATTCATATAGCGCTCTCGGTCCTCACTACTAATTGACGGGTGCTGATCCAATCCGTCTTTTAACGATCTCAGTACATCTAGTGCATTAATAGATGGTACCTCTTTTCGAATAATTGTAGAAGAAATTCGGTTAATGACATAACGAGGGTCAATCCCCTTCATACCTTCATCTTGATATTCGCGTTGCAGTTCCTCTACATCAATCGTATTATATCCTTCTACCGTTTCTCCATCATATAAACGCATCTTTTTAATTAAATCAATATCTGGACGCTTTGGGTCTTTTAAACGAGTTAAAATAGTGAACATTGCTGCAACGCGAAGTGTATGCGGTGCAATATGAACATTGGACACATCACTTTCACGAATCATTTTTTCATAAATATGTTCTTCTTCACTAACCCGTAAATTATATGGAACCGGCATTACAATAATTCGTGAATGCAATGCTTCATTTTTCTTATTTGCTATGAAGGAACGATACTCTGTTTCATTTGTATGCGCTACAATTAATTCATCTGCTGAAATAAGCGCAAATCTTCCTGCTTTAAAATTCCCTTCTTGTGTAAGCGATAGTAAATGCCATAAAAATTTCTCATCACATTTTAACATCTCTTGGAATTCCATCATGCCGCGGTTCGCCTTATTTAATTCTCCATCAAATCGATATGCACGAGGATCTGATTCCGAACCGTATTCTGCAATTGTAGAAAAGTCTAGACTACCTGTTAAATCGGCAATATCTTGTGATTTTGGATCAGAAGGACTAAATGTACCAATTCCTGTACGGCGATCTTCAGAGAAGAAAATACGCTCTACAACTACATCCTCAATTCTTGATCCATATTCTTGCTCTAAACGCATAACATTTAATGGTGATAAATTCCCTTCAATCCTTACTCCATATTCATCAAAGAAATCATTCCGTAAATGCTGTGGAATTAAATGAAGTGGATCTTCATGCATTGGGCATCCTTTTATTGCAAAAATCGCTCCACGATCTGTTCGTGAATATGTTTCTAATCCTCGTTTCAACATCGTAACTAATGTTGATTTCCCCCCACTAACAGGCCCCATTAATAACAAAATACGTTTCCTAACATCTAATCGTTTTGCAGATGGATGAAAATATTCTTCCACAAGGCGTTCTAAAGCATCCTCTAATCCAAATAGCTGATTACTAAAGAAGTTATATTTTCTTCTACCATCAACTTCTTCAATTCCAGCATCTTTTATCATATTGTAAATGCGAGAGTGTGCTGTTTGAGCCACCCATGGTCTTTCTTTCACAAGCTCCAAATACTCCGCAAACGTACCTTCCCATTGTAAACGTTCTTCTGCTTCCCGATATTGTTCAATTTTCTTTAAAATATCCATTATAGCTCCTCCCCCATCTCCTTGTTCAATCGGATTATTATAAAAGGTATGCTAGGATGTCCTTAAACATTCTTTAAATCAAAACGAAATATATAATAGCGCTATAAAATTCTCTCCAAAATTCAAAGAAAATTCTGTATAATAAAGGTATTAAAGTTTTCACGCTGCTATTCATTGTAAATAAATTCTTTTCTTCTAGGAACCTTACATACATTTCGATTCACAAATAGGATTCGTAAACCGAAAAAGTAAGGAGGAAATTAGTATGAAGTTATTATTAATTTTAGGTGTATCGCTCACATTTCTTACAGCTATTTTCACATCTGGTTATAACGATAAACCAGGTACACATAAAAAGTGATGTGCTGAAAAGCACATCACTTTTTTTCTTATTTTTTATACACTATTTAAAATAAATATTTTCCACATCGTATATCGATAAAGGACGATTATAAAAATAACCTTGTACGAGTTTCACATTCTTTTCCTTTAAAAATTGTATTTGTTCCGCTTTTTCTACTCCTTCTGCAATTACATTTAACCCTAGAGTATGTGCTAAATGAATAATTGCAGCCGTAATATTCGTGTCTCTTTCATCTATATATATACCTTCCATAAAAGAACGATCAATTTTCAACGTATCAATCGGATATGTTTTTAAATAACTTAAAGATGAATATCCCGTTCCAAAGTCATCTAAATGAATCTTTAAATTTTGTTCTTTTAACTGCATTAACACTCTTTTCGATAAATCTTTATGTATAAGAGCCCCTTCTGTAACTTCTATTGCTAATAAATGAGGGGGGACGTTGTACTTATTTAAAGCACGTGTAATCATCTCTATTAATGTAATAGAACGAAAATGTCTAGCTGAAATATTAACTGCAATTGGTACAACTTCATACCCTTTATTTAACCATTCACGTATCTGTTCACAAACTTGATGTACTACCCATTCATCAAGTTTAATAATAAATCCAGTTCTTTCAGCAAGTGGGATAAATTGATTTGGCGAGACAAATCCTAGCTCCTTATTCTCCCACCTTATTAATGCTTCCATACTGGCTATCTTTCCCGTTTCAATATTAATTTGAGGTTGATAATATAAGAAAAATTCATTTTTCTCTATAGCACGATGTAACTGATTCTCTATTATAAACCTTTGTTCACGTTCACAATTTAATCCACTACAATAAAAATGATAATATCCTTTTCCTTTTTCCTTTGCTTTTTCCAAAGCTGCGTCGACTCTTTGGAAAAGCATTTTTTCATCCACTCCATCAATTGGGGCCATTACAATACCAATTGATGCACTTAAATAAACATCCTCTTCCTCTATTACAAAATGCTCACTAATTTTTTTTAATATTGTTTGTGCAACTTCCTCTACGCATTCTCTCGTTATATTTTCTATTAACATAACAAATTGATCATCATGTTCTCTAAATAAATGCATATCTTCTATTTTTAGGTCTCGTAAGCATTCAGTAACTTTTTTTAAGACTTGATCCCCTTCTTTATGACCAAATGTATCATTAATAAGGTGAAATTCATCCAAATCTATAAAAACCAATGCGAATTCTTTATTCTCAGCTAAAAATTCATTTAGCTTATTTGTACATGATATTCTATTCATTAACCCTGTTAACTGATCGAAGTAAGCCAAATATTCTGTTTTCATCTCATTTAATACTTGCCTCGTAACATCCCTCGTAACAATGTACACCCCGACGATTTCACTATTCACAATAATGGGGATTGTCCTCACGGAAATATAAAGTTCATATCCTTCTTTATGAATGTATTTCTTTGCAACAATTTGTTTTGCTCTTCCCTGTAAAGCATTTTTAAATATAATTTGAAAAGTTTTTTCATATTCTTTATTTATAAACTGAAAAATAAATTGGTCCTTTAACTCTTCATATCGATACCCAAAAATTTCATAAGTTGCTGGATTTGCATATGTAATTCTTCCAATAGAATCTACAGATATAATGGAATCATTATTATATTCTAGTAATGACTTAAATAACATTTGTTTTTCTTCTATTTCCACTTTTTTCTTAACCTGTGCTGTAATATCTCTAGTAATACAAATAATAAACTGACATGTTCCATTTACATCGCATACTGGATTAAGTGAAGATTCATAATGTATATCACCAGTTGGCAAACTAATTACATCACAAAATGTATTTGCTCTCGCTTCTCTCATTACTTTTTCATATTGTCCTTGCAATAACCTTGCCGTATCTTCTGGTAATACTTCTGCAAAAGTTTTTCCATAACATTCTTTCCCTAGCCTGGCGTGATCCATTCCTATTTTATTCACATAAATATATTTAAAAGTTTCATCATCAATAACTTTCACAATAAACACTAAATCTTGAATAGCATGTAACAATCCCTGTCTTACTAAATCCATATCTATCATACTTAAAAAGGTATTTTGATTATTATATTGTTCCTTCATATTTATCTCAACCCGTCTTATCTATTTTTATTCATATATCTCATTCTATATGAATATGTACCTTTTTTAAAATGTATGATTACATATTTTTTTAAAAAATAAAAAAGCCGCCAAATGGCGACTTTTAATAAACGATTTCTAAATCTAATCCTGGATAATTTTGTTGACGGAACGCTTCATAAATTAAAATTGCTGCTGTATTAGATAAATTTAACGAACGTACTTTATCCGTCATTGGAATACGTAAACAATGATCGAAGTTTTCTTCAATTACATTAGCTGGTAATCCATTTGTTTCTCTTCCAAATACGAAATAGTAATCCTTCTCACGTTTGCTATAATCAAATGCTGTATGAGCTTTCTCGCCATACTTTGTTAAATAAAAGAATTCACCATCTTTATTTTTCTCATAAAATTCTTCGATTGAATCATAATACGTAACTTTTACGTGCTGCCAATAATCTAATCCTGCACGCTTTAACATTTTGTCATCCGTTGAAAATCCAAGCGGTCTAATCAAATGCAATTCTGTTCCAGTTGCTGCACAAGTACGTGCAATATTTCCTGTATTTGCTGGAATTTCTGGTTGATATAAAACAACATGTACTCCCACGCGATATTCACCTCTATTTTTTATCTACTACGTATTATACCACTTGAACGAAAAATCTCTACCCATTAATAATATGAAAGAATTTATATTTCATTTGTGGTGTATATTTACTAGAATCTTCATAGTTCCAATAACGCCTGCGGCTATTCGCTGAATGTGCATTTACAAGCGGCATACCATCTGCGTCTTTTGCTACTACAATTGTCGTATGATTCCACCTACCATCATCCTCAAAATCATACGCAATTACATCGCCAAGAATAAGGTCTTCTGGCCTTTCTACTGCTTCTGCTCGAAGCCCTGTTGTAGCACCTGACAAATACCAATAAAAAGAGTGTGCTACAGCCCAGCTCCAACTCCACTGGTTTCCCCTTTGCCACCACCCTTTACGAATGTTAGGATGTCCATTCATTGGTACTTCTCCAGTGTGCAGACATTGTGAAATGAAATTTGTACAATTATCCGGAAAATTACGGTATGCAGAATTACGATCATCCCACCAACGCTCTGCATATTTCACTGCCTCTAAACGATTATATTGATATGAACCGTATTTTTCTTTCGTGACTTCCCGTTCTAACGTTTCACCTATTCCTATTTCTTCTGACACTTCAAGAGCATAATCATCTATTATACAACTATTTTTTAAATAAACTCGTCGTTTTAATTGTTCCTCTTCGATATAAAATAATTCTTTATGCTTAATTAAATATTTCAAGTGTATTTGATAATCAATTTCTTGATGCTCATTACTATTTAATTGTCTAATGAAAGAAATATCTGCAGTTGCTTTCACTATATGTGCACTACGCTTTTGAAACAATTGTTTCTTTCTCTGTACCATTTGTAACAAATCTACTGCAATACCATCTACATCTGTTCGTTTCTCTGTTATATATGCTAAAAACTGTTGCACTTGCTTTTCAATATTCGCTTTTACAACCATTTCGTCTCCCTCCCATATTACAATATGAAAAAGGGAGATATTATCTACTCTTTTTTCTGTGCTAACAATTCAAGTCCACGATTCATTTCATGAAGAACCTCTTCATCTTTCTCACGTTCCATCGCTTTTTCAATCGCTTCTCCTACTCCATCTCCACCAATTTTCCCAAGTGCCCATGCTGCTGTTCCTCGAAGTACTGGTCTTGGATCATCTTTCATAACACCGATTAAATCAGGAATTGCTGCTGTTTCTTTAAAATGTGCAAGTGCTAAAATAGCATTTCGTTGCAATGGTTTTTTACCTCTCCATGAACCAGACATAATTCCATACTTCTCTTTAAAATCACGATTACTAATTGTTAAAAGTGGTGTTAATAACGGTTTAACTAACTCAGGGTCAGGCTCCATTTCAGGATGGTTATGAAAATCCATTCCTTTATTTTTCGGACAAACAGTCTGACACGTATCACATCCATATATACGGTTTCCTATTTTATCGCGATATTCTTCAGGCAGAAACCCTTTTGTCTGTGTTAAAAATGCAATACATTTCTTCGAGTCCAACTGCCCCCCTTGTACTAAAGCACCTGTAGGACAAATATCAATACATTTCGTACAACTTCCACATTGATCTTCTATTGGCCGATCAGGAGGGAATGGAACATTCGTAATCATTTCTCCTAAGTATACATACGAACCAAATTCCGGCGTAATAATAGCGCAGTTCTTACCACTCCATCCAATACCGGCACGCTCTGAAACAGCTCGATCACTTAGCTCCCCTGTATCAACCATTGATTTCACTTCTATATCCGGCAGCTTTTCGATTAAATACGCCTCTAACTTTTGCAAACGATCTCGTAGAACAAAGTGATAATCTTGGCCCCAAGAAGCACGGCAAAAAATCCCACGTCGTTCCCCTCGTTTACTTAATGGTGCATTTTTTAATTTTGAAGGGTATGCTAAAGCAATCGCAATAATTGATTTCGCACCAGGTAACAATAGCTGTGGATTCGTTCTCTTCTCTATATCAGGCTCTTCGAATCCAGACTGATAATTCAATTGTTGTTGCTGGATTAGACGCTGCTTTAATTCCTCAAATGGTGAAGCACTGGCAAAACCTATTTTATCTATACCAATCGTTTTACTATACGCAATTACATCTTGCTTTAATTGTTCAAAGTCCATTTTCAATCGCCTCCACCGATGAATTCATCCCTTATGTAACGACTATATTGGTTATCAATTCACTTTTGGAATAATATTCTTCACTTCTATTTTCGCATACAATTATGATTTTCAAACATTAAAAAACGCAATGCTTCGTTTATCTTAGAAACGAAACACTGCGTTGATCACAATTTATTAGAAAAACATTAAATAAAATTTGGAGCGGGTGAAGAGAATCGAACTCTCGACCAGAGCTTGGAAGGCTCTTGTTTTACCACTAAACTACACCCGCAAATATGAAAAAAATATAAGATATTGAAATAACTTATGTAAAGTAGTATAGCATGTAAAAAAAATCGAAGCAAGAAATTTATCGAAAAAAGTCGAAAAAGTGATGAGATACCTCATCACTTTTTCAATTCTTTATCAATCGCCTTCTTCATACTATCGAAATCAGGGTTTGCAAGATTCCCATTTATATATACTGAAGGAGCACCTTGAACTTTTAATTTTTGAGCACGATCTGAATCTTTACGTACTTTGTCTTTCATTTCTTTACTGTGTAAATCTTTTTTAAACTGTTCTACATTAATTTTCGGAAGCTTTTCTTTCACAATATTAAGAAGTAATTCTTCTGTAATCCATTCTTCCGTATCTTTCTTTTGATTTTGATAAATCTCATCATAGAAAATCCAGAATGAATCTTGATCTTGTTTATAAATTGCTTCACCGGCAGCTGCACCTAAATCAGAGTCTTTTCCGATAAACGGGAAGTTAATAAAATATAACTGCACTTTACCTTTATCAATATACTCTTCTTTTAATCGTGGTAATACTGTTACATCCCAAGTACGACAAGCTGGACATTTAAAGTCTCCAAATTCAACTACCTTAACTGGAGCATCATCTTTCCCTAAAGATTGTTGCGTAGAATAAGCAAACATCTCATTCCCTTTATCTTTCTTGTCATTTATGATGCTATACACAATCGTCCCGATTACAATCAATACTGCGATAGAAAAAACTATACCAAGAGCCATGAGTTTGTTTGATGATTTCATATACATTCCTCTTTAATTTCATATTCTGTATACATCATTGTACACAATACACATAATATCAATACTTACATAGGTCACGCAATGAACACGCTCACATAAATTACAAAAATACAACGTTTGTGACAATATTGTGTCGCCTTTTGTCACAAATTATTAAAAAAAGAAGCTCCTATGTAGGAACTTCTTTTAACTTACTGCTTTTTCACGGGCATTTTTTAACATGGATTGCTCTGTTTTTATATCATGGCGAATTACTAATTTCTCACTAACTGCTTGCACATATTCATCATGATTTATATACCCTTCTTTCTCCATTAGCCTTAAAACTACATTCCGTCTCTCAACTGCTTTATCATAATTTTGTGCAGGTGAGTAATAAGCCGGTGCTTTTACTATAGCAGCCATCATTGCACTTTCAGCCAGTGTTAATTGATCCACTTTTTTACCGAAGTAAAGGTTTGCTGCTTTTTCAATCCCCCATGCGCCTTCTCCGTAGTAAATATTACTTACATACAATTTTAATATCTCATCCTTTGTGAATGTACGTTCAATCTTTTTCGTATAAAAAATTTCTTTCCACTTACGGGAAAATGTACGTTCATTAGATAAGAAAGCATTTTTAGATAACTGCTGTGTAATCGTGCTTCCTCCTTGCACAACACCACCAGCTTTTATATTTTCAATAGACGCCCTGATAATCGCTATATAGTCTAAACCGTTATGATGATAAAACCTTTTATCTTCCGTCGCAATAAATGCGTTTGTTAATGATTCTGGCACCTCTAACTTAGCGGGTACATGTAATTTACTAATATCACTTCGCTCAATCATTACATTTCCAGCGAATAATAATGCAAAACTTAACAATAATAATAATATAATGGCTTTATAAAGAAATTTAGTTAATGGATTTAATGCAACTTTTTGATGATAATTCACTCTAGATAATACTCGTTCTTTCATCTCGAACACCTCTTTTCCACACAGCATATAACTCTTAATTTAAGAATACCTTGTTATAAAAGAATATCCCATCGATTTCTCTTACACCTACCTTACAACATTGTAAGGTGTAAAAATGTATTGTATCACAGTCCCTTTTTATCTACTATTCATATGAAATGTTGAATATATATTTGTTTATCACACTATTTATAGGCAGTAGGACTCTCCTTAATTTCACTTTATTCTTTTATTATATCAGTTTATACATTTATACTTTTAAACATCTAGCAATCTAATTATATACGATATATCACCATTATACAGAACAAACGTTCCGTAAATCAATACTAATCTCGCTATTTGTGAGCAGTAAGTCTTCTCCCTCAAAACTTGGCTAAAGCTAGGAAATTAGGTGGTAGTCCTGCTTCCTCCACCAATTATTAGCCTACACTTTATTATTGTGACCTTTTTCTGAAACAGTATACATAAAGAAAAGGTTAGCAATTTGAGCTGTCCTCAAATAACTAACCTTTTCTTTACAACCTTCCTATAAGATTATATGGCTGAACTTCCCATGTTTCGTATGGAATAAAATGCATTGCTTTCATCGCATCAAGTGTCCTTGATTTCATATGAGGACGCGTTATATACTCATCAATGTTCTCTTCGTTTAAAGCAACAAATTTAGCCTCTTGTATTTCTTCAGGTTGAATTTTTATTTCACCACTAACATATGCTACTTTAAAAACAACAGCTACAATATGCATAGAAGCATTATAATAAATCCCTGTAACTCCGATAGGCTTCACAGTTAATCCTGTTTCCTCCATTATTTCTCTGCAAACAGCTTGATCGAGCGCTTCCCCTTCTTCTACCTGTCCTCCAGGCATTTCCCACGTATCAGCTCGCCAGTGCACTTTCGTTAAAAGCACCTCATTCTTTTCATTTGTTAAATAACCTGCTACGGCAACAATATGCTTTGGTGTTTTATGCTCCACAGAAATACCTCCTAGAAATACGATTATTTAAAATACAAACCTATAACCATATTCCCTAGCAGCTACAAAATACCTTTAATACTTTACCACCTGAATTAAATCCATAAAAAAAGACCCTGTCCGTTAAAGGAAAGGGCCTTCTGTCTTATATCCCGCTATTTATGGGCAGTAAAAATCCCACCTCAAAATTCAGCTGGAGCAAAGAAGTTAGGTGGGAGTCGGGCTGCCTGTAAACGCCCGATTGGTGAGGGCTAATAATCAGTGGGGATGAACAAAACCCCCACTGATTAAAGTTTCACTTTATTATTCCCCTAAGTCTACGTTGTGGTAAACTTGCTGTACATCTTCTAAATCTTCTAATGCATCAACCATTTTTTCAAATTGTACTTGAGCATCTTCAGGAAGTTCTACATCACTTTGTGCAAGCATTGTTAATTCTGCAACTGTAAATTCTTCAACACCAGCACCTTTAAGTGCAGATTGTACTGAATGGAACTGATCAGGTTCAGCATAAACGATAACAGAATCTTCTTCTTCTAGAATGTCACGTGCATCTACATCTGCTTCCATTAAGATTTCAAGAACTTCATCTAATGTTTTACCTTCAAGACCGATAACAGCTGTCGCATCAAACATGTAAGCGACAGAACCGTTTACACCCATGTTACCACTGTTTTTGCTAAATGCAGCTCGTACATCTGCTGCAGTACGGTTTACGTTATTTGTCAGTGTATCTACAATTACCATAGATCCGTTTGGTCCAAAGCCTTCATAACGAAGCTCGTCATAGTTTTCTTCTGAACCGCCTTTTGCCTTTTCAATCGCACGGTCAATAATTGTTCTTGGCACGTTGTATGTTTTCGCACGTTCTAATACAACTCTTAACGTTTGGTTTGATTCTGGATCTGGCTCGCCTTGTTTTGCTGCCACATAAATTTCACGTCCAAATTTCGCGTATATACGGCTTGTATTTGCATCTTTTGATGCTTTTTTTTCTTTAATATTGTTCCATTTACGGCCCATACTTTCCACTCTCTTTCCCATTTTAAATCTACATAAAAATATTAATATGAAATATAATGTGTATTCAACACATTTTTAAAAGAAATATAAAAAGTTCATTTTTGATTCATATTACAGACATAATATAAATCATTATCATTTTGTTCTTTCAACAAGTTATATTATACATGAATTCCTAAGTTTATTACGAATTTTAGAATCACATAGCATAAAAAACCTAACATTTCTGTTAGGGTCTTTTTAGGTGACATTTATATAGAGTGCTACCCTTAAAATCCTTTATTTTAAAGCATTTTAAAAATTTTGAGCTTCTTTAAACATGATAAATTAAAATGAAACGGAGCCAAAATGGAATCATATTAAATAACTGACACCTTTTACTTTCATTTCTCTCCCTTGATTAAATTTATCATATTTCATTTATTACTGTGATGATTTATTTTATTATTTCTCGCTAAACAATAAGAAACAGGGCAAAGCTGCCATGTCCTTTTAAAGATTTGTTATGTAGTATGTTATGAACTATTCATTATTAAACTAAAGCTATTCCTTTTCATCCCTCTATTAATTCCATAATATTACCATAATTACTTTCTATTGCTGTATAATTAAAATAGGAAAAAATTTGAAGAAAAGATGGGGGAGAATTATGACACATTCAAATGAGAAAAAAGCACATGGTCTTAAAGGGATAGGAGAAAAGCTAAACCCAACTATCTATCAAGTGAGATTCATAAAATTGGATGGTCCAATTCAATTTGAGTCGTTCCCTAAATTAAAGGAATTAGGGGACTGGTTGAGTACTTCAACGCAAATATGGTCGTGTCACTCAACTATGTACAAGTACAGCAGAGAAGAGTTTGAAAAGAAGTTTTTCGAAATTACGAAATTACCAGCTGATAATGTGGTAATTTCAACTGGTGGTATCGGATTTAACTTCATGTCACCAGGGTGGAGAGATTCTCTCTAGAGTGCTCGAAAAAATTCTTGTATATGTAATATTCTACTGAAATTTTATCCTTTTAATACTCATAGTTTCTTCCAACTGTATCTAAAGTTCGTCACTTACTCACCGCACACTACCCCAACGCACTATTAGTGCTTATTTTGTAGTGTGAAGAAAACACAAAAAAACTCTACACAATTAGTGTAGAGCCTTGATGTTACGCCGTTCGTGATACCGATGGTCGGGGTCGAACCGACACTCCCGAAGGAACACGATTTTGAGTCGTGCGCGTCTGCCAATTCCGCCACATCGGCATAAAAGAAAGGCGGCAACCGGATTTGAACCGGTGGTAAAGGTTTTGCAGACCTCTGCCTTACCACTTGGCTATGCCGCCATATGAAGTTAAAATGGAGCGGAAGACGGGATTCGAACCCGCGACCCCAACCTTGGCAAGGTTGTATTCTACCACTGAACTACTTCCGCAAAAATGGCTGGGCTAGCTGGATTCGAACCAGCGCATGACGGAGTCAAAGTCCGTTGCCTTACCGCTTGGCTATAGCCCACCGAAGTTTTACTTAATTATATGTAAGTATCCATTAATTTATTTGTAATTTTAAAAAATAAAAATGGGGCGACTGATGGGAATTGAACCCACGAATGCCGGAGCCACAATCCGGTGCGTTAACCACTTCGCCACAACCGCCATGTTGTGTTTATATAATTGGCAGGGGCAGTAGGAATTGAACCCACACTGGAGGTTTTGGAGACCTCAGTTCTACCTTTAAACTATGCCCCTATGTAAAATGGTGGAGGGGGGCAGATTCGAACTGCCGAACCCGAAGGAGCGGATTTACAGTCCGCCGCGTTTAGCCACTTCGCTACCCCTCCGAAACTTACATGGTGCCGGCTAGAGGACTTGAACCCCCAACCTACTGATTACAAGTCAGTTGCTCTACCAATTGAGCTAAGCCGGCATATTTTATTAAAATGGTGGCTCGGGACGGAATCGAACCGCCGACACGAGGATTTTCAGTCCTCTGCTCTACCGACTGAGCTACCGAGCCTTATTAAAATGGCGGTCCCGACCGGGGTCGAACCGGCGATCTCCTGCGTGACAGGCAGGCATGTTAACCACTACACCACGGGACCATTTGGTTGCGGGGACAGGATTTGAACCTGCGACCTTCGGGTTATGAGCCCGACGAGCTACCGTACTGCTCCACCCCGCGATAATATTATTTATATAATTATATGATAAGTGTTAGCAACCACATTACGAGAATGTTTGGTTGCGGGGACAGGATTTGAACCTGCGACCTTCGGGTTATGAGCCCGACGAGCTACCGTACTGCTCCACCCCGCGACAATATTATTCATATGATTTATATGGTGGAGGATGACGGGATCGAACCGCCGACCCCCTGCTTGTAAGGCAGGTGCTCTCCCAGCTGAGCTAATCCTCCAAAAGTGGTGACCCGTACGGGATTCGAACCCGTGTTACCGCCGTGAAAGGGCGGTGTCTTAACCACTTGACCAACGGGCCAAATATTATAAATTCCTTATGGCGGAGAGCAAGGGATTCGAACCCTTGATACGCTTGTGACGTATACACGATTTCCAATCGTGCTCCTTCGGCCAACTCGGACAGCTCTCCAATGGCTCCGCAGGTAGGAATCGAACCTACGACCGATCGGTTAACAGCCGATAGCTCTACCGCTGAGCTACTGCGGAATAATATTGCCTGGCAACGTCCTACTCTCACAGGGACAAGATCCCAACTACCATCGGCGCTAGAGAGCTTAACTTCCGTGTTCGGTATGGGAACGGGTGTGACCTCTCTGCCATCATTACCAGACATTATTCTTTTGAGACAATCATTATTATAACTTATTCACCCTGAAAGTCAATAAGTTTTTTATATTCTCTCAAAACTAGATAACGTTGCTTCATATTATATGGTTAAGTCCTCGATCTATTAGTATTCGTCAGCTCCACATGTCACCATGCTTCCACCTCGAACCTATCAACCTGATCAT